>CAJUHX010000042.1 GCA_910586455.1 uncultured Muribaculaceae bacterium
CAGAGCATCTGCCTTACAAGCAGAGGGTCGGGGGTTCGAATCCCTCAACGCCCACTACCAATCATTATCATCTTATATCGGGCTTCCATTTTTCATGGAGCCCGTTTTTTTTGTATTGCAACATCAGCGTTTTGACTATAGGGTTATTTTTGACTATAGAGCTAAAGTGCTAAAGAAAAAAGAGGTATGAAGAAGCTTAGTATTTGGGTTGAGGCCATGCGCTTGCGCACCCTGCCGGTGTCGCTGGCCGGAGTTCTGGCCGGAGTGGCTGCCGCATGGGCAGTGCCCGGCCATCGTGCGTTGCCGGCTGTACTGTGTTTTGTGTTCGCGCTGCTGGCCCAGATTGCATCGAATTTCGCCAATGAATATTTCGACTATAAGGGAGGCCTCGACAAGGCAGGCCGCGAAGGACCCCGCCGCGGAGTTACCGAGGGCGACATCACACCCGGCGCCATGTATGTCGCCACGCTGGCAGCCCTTGCGCTGGCATGCGCCGTAGGTTGCTCACTGATATGGTGGGGCGGCTGGTGGCTGGTGGCGGTCGGAGCCTTTATAGCCCTTGGTGTGCTGGCTTACAGTGCCGGCCCGTGGCCGCTGTCGCACCACGGCATGGGCGAGGTGGCCGTAGTGTTTTTCTTCGGCCTTATTCCGGTTAATTTCACATACTGGCTGGTAAGCGGCCACCGGCCGGGCGCGGCGGTGATGATGCTGTCGCTGGCAGTGGGGTTGATGGGTGCGAATGTGCTCGTGGTCAATAATCTGCGCGACCGTTCCGATGACGCCGCCGTAGGCAAGCATACCCTGGCTGTACTATTTGGCGAGCCATTTATGGTATGGCTGTATCTGCTTGACGGCGTGGCTGCGGCCGCCCTGATGTGGGCCTGGCGCCCGTGGTGGCCCTTGATTTATCTTGTCGGCCATCTGGTGTTGACCATGCGGGTATGGCGTATACGAGGCCGCCGCATGAATCCGTTGCTGGGCCTTACCGCCGTATGGATGTTCGCAACAGTGCTGCTGCTTGCACTGGTGTAGGCAATACGTGCGCCCGATTCAACATTTAGTTTAAAATATTGTTGATATTTTATAAATACGGGAATAAAAGCTCATTGGCACATTTGTGCCGTTTGTTTGCGTCCCTTAGATAGTTTCAGTTGTTTTATCTAATTTTGCAATTCATCACATAAAGCAATAAGCCAATATGAGTACTTCCGAGAAGAATACAGCAGATAAGGCACGGCATCATAACCGCGGCGCCCACCGTGCATGGGTAGTCATAGTTCTGGTTATACTTATAGCTGCGGCCGCTGTCTATTTTATGATGCGTCCCAAGACTCAGACCGCACCTCTGCCGGTAGTGGAGGTTGAGAGTGTCGACGTTGCCGACGTAAACATATACGGCGAATATGTAGGCCGTATCCGTGCCCAGCAGTTCGTGGAGGTGCATGCACGTGTGGAGGGCTATCTGCAGAAGATGTGCTTTACCGAAGGCACATACGTAAAGGCCGGCCAGACATTGTTTGTAATTGACCCACAGCTGTATCAGGCCCATGTCAACAAGGCCCGCGCACAGCTCAACAAGGCCGAGGCCCTGGCCCGCAAGACCAAGCACGACCTCGACCGCATACGGCCCCTGTATGAGCAGAACGCAGCCTCACAGCTCGACCTCGACAATGCCGTGGCAGCTTACGAGGGCGCGCAGGCCGAGGTGACCGTGAGCCGGGCCGACCTTACACAGGCCGAACTTACTCTGGGCTACACTCGCGTTACCTCGCCTATCTCGGGCTATATTTCGGAGAGCTATGCCGACATCGGCACCCTGGTGGGGCCCTCGGGCGGCAAGTCGCTGCTGGCTACTGTGGTGAAGAGCGATACTGTACGTGTCGACTTCAGCATGACCGCCATCGACTATCTGCGCGGCAAAGACCGCAACGTGAGCATAGGCAGCGACAACAGCGGCAGCAAACTGAAATCGTTCGTAACCATTACACTGGCCGACGGTTCGGAATACCCCGTGCGTGGACAGGTAGACTTCGCCGACCCCAAGGTCGACCCCAAGACCGGCACCTTCTCCGTGCGCGCCGAGATGCCGAACCCCGACCGCAACCTGCTGCCTGGCGAGTTTACCAAGGTGCGGGTGCTGCTCGACGTGCGCGAGGAAGCCATAGAGGTGCCCACACGCTCTCTGGTGATGGAAAAGAACGGTGCGTATATCTATGTGGTCCGTCCGGACTCCGTGGCCGAAAAACGATTTATAGAAATCGGCCCCGAGGTGGGCAACAACACTATAGTGGAGCGCGGCCTGGCCAAAGGCGAGAGCATAGTGGTGGAGGGATTCCACAAACTTACCCACAACATGAAGGTGGCGCCGGTCGTGGCCAAGCCTAAGGCAAGCACCGATGACGCCCGAAAGGAGGACTGACCATGAAAAAGAACTTCTTTCTCGAACACCCCGTGTTCGCCATAGTGATATCCATAGTGATATTTATAATAGGCGGAATAGGGTTGCTGCTGCTGCCTGTTGACCAATACCCCGACATTGTACCTCCGGTGGTGCGCGTAACAGCATCATATCCCGGCGCCGACGCTACCACGGTGACACAGGCCGTGGCTACGCCTATAGAGCAGGAACTCAACGGTACGCCCGGCATGATTTACATGTCGTCGACCAGCAGCAATTCCGGAGGATTCTCCGCCCTGGTGACATTCGACATAGACACTGACCCAGAGCTGGCCGCAGTCGACATTCAGAACCGCATCAAAAAGGCCGAGGCACGCCTGCCGGCCGAAGTGGTGCAGAACGGCATATCGGTGTCGAAGGAAACCGCCGGACGCCTGATGACCATAACTATACTATCCGACGACCCCAAGTTCGACGAGGTATATCTGAGCAACTATACCACCCTGAACGTAATCGACCCCATACGGCGTATTCCGGGTGTGGGTTCGGTAAGTTCGGTCGGAGGCCGCTATTACGCCATGCAGATATGGGTGGAACCCGACAAACTGGCCGACCTCGGTCTGACGGTCAAGGATATCCAGAACGCACTCAAGGACCAGAACCGCGAGTCGGCGGCCGGTACCCTGGGTATGGCGCCGATGAACGATGTGGATATCACCATGCCCATCATCGCCCGCGGGCGCCTGTCGTCGGTAAAGGAATTCGAGGACATAGTGCTGCGAGCCGGCTCCAACGGCTCCATGATAAGGCTCAAAGACGTGGCCCGCATTTCGCTTGAAGCCCAGAGTTATGCCACCGAGAGCGGTATTAACGGCGGCAATGCGGCCGTGATAAACATCAACATGCTGCCCGGCTCCAACGCTATGGATGTGGCCGATGCTGTGAAAAAAGAGATGGCCGAGATTGCCAAAAACTTTCCGGCAGGCATCGACTATGAGATTCCATTCGACATGACCACATATATCAAGGAATCGATACACCATGTGTACCAGACCTTTTTCGAGGCGCTGCTGCTGGTGATTGTGGTTGTGTTCCTGTCGCTGCAGAACTGGCGCGCCACGCTCATTCCGGTGGTGGCGGTGCCTATATCGCTTGTGGGCACGTTCGGTGTGATGCTCATGTTCGGCTTCTCGCTCAACATGCTTACCCTGCTTGGCCTTATTCTGGCCATAGGCATAGTGGTGGACGATGCCATAGTGGTGGTGGAAAACGTGGACCGCATAATGAACAGCGAGCGGCTGTCGCCCAAGGAAGCCACTGCCAAAGCCATGCAGAATCTGGGCAGCGCCCTGGTGGCGATGTCGCTGGTACTCTGCGCCGTGTTTGTGCCGGTAAGCTTTCTGCCAGGTATCACAGGCCAGCTGTACCGTCAGTTTACGGTCACCATAGCCGTGTCGGTGGTAATCTCCACAATTGTGGCCCTTACGCTGTCGCCTGTGATGTGCGCCGCGCTTCTGCGCCCGGATTCCGGCAAGCGAAAGGCCCGTGCCTTCCGCCTCATCAACTGGTGGCTGGCCCGCGGCAACCGCTTCTACTCGCGCACCATACGCCGTACCGTCAACCATCCCAAGCGCATGTACACAGCCTTCGGTCTGGCTCTGGTATTCATATATATGATGAACGCCCTGATGCCACAGAGCTTTATGTCGCAGGAAGATCAGGGTTACTTTACCGTAGAACTCGAACTGCCTGAGGGCGCCACCATAGAGCGTACCCGCCAGGTAACCGAGAGGGCCATGAACAAGCTTATGACCGACCCCGACGTAGAGTATGTGCTCAACGTTACCGGCTCGTCGCCGCGTGTAGGTTCCAACCAGGCCCATTCGCAGCTTACAGTGATACTCAAAGACTGGGGCAACCGCAGCAGCGAGGGCGCCATAGCCAAAGTACGCAGCCGTGTCCATGAGGCCTTGGCCGAATATCCCGAGTGCAAGGTGTATGTGTTCTCGCCGGCCATCATTCCCGGCCTGGGCACAAGTGGCGGCTTTGAAATGGTGCTTGAGGCCCGCGGCGACGCTTCGTACACCGACCTGCAGCGGGCTGTCGACACCCTGCGCCTGTACGCCAACGAGTCCAAGGCCATTGCCGACCTCAGTACTTCGATGCAGACCGACATTCCGCAGCTGTACTTCGATGTCGACCGCGACCGTGCCCAGATGCTGGGCATACCCGTAAGCGACATATTCTCTACCATGAAGGCCTTTACCGGCTCGGTGTACATCAACGACTTCAATATGTTCAACCGCATATATCGCGTGTATCTGCAGGCCGATGCCCCGTATCGCTCGAACCGCGAGAACCTCAACCTATTCTTTGTAAAGAGTGCCGACGGGAGCATGGTGCCGGTATCGTCGCTGGGTACCTCGCACTTCACTACAGGCCCGGGCACAATCGGACGATTCAACATGTTCAATTCGGCCACAATATCGGGCGAGGCCGCCCACGGCTACAGTACCGGCGAGGCTATGGACGCCCTGGAGAACATAGTGGCTGAGCATCTGCCGTCGAACATTGGCGTGGAGTGGAGCGGACTGTCGTACCAGCAGCGTCACGAAAGCGGCAATACCGGCCTTACGCTTGGTCTGGTGTTCCTGTTCGTATTCCTGTTCCTGGCGGCACTCTACGAGAGCTGGGCCGTGCCTCTAGCGGTAATTCTGTCGCTGCCCATAGCCGGTGTGGGTGCCTATCTGGGCATCTGGGTCTGTGGGCTTGAAAGCAACGTGTACTTCCAGATAGGTCTGGTGATGCTCGTGGGTCTTGTGGCCAAGAACGCCATACTTATAGTGGAGTTCGCCAAAGAAGAGAGCGATAAAGGCGAGCACGCTCTGTCGGCTGCTCTTACCGCGGCCCGGCTGCGCTTCCGCCCCATTGTAATGACCTCGCTGGCCTTTATGCTGGGCCTGCTGCCGCTGCTGTTCGCCTCCGGCCCGGGTTCAGCTGCGCGTCGCGACATCGGCACCGGCGTGTTCTTCGGCATGGCCGTGGCCATTACAATAGGCATAGTGTTTGTGCCCTTCTTCTTCGTTCAGGTCAACAAACTTACCCACCGTTTAAAAAAACAAAAGAAATGAAAAAGCTACTCGTCATACTGTTTCTGCTACCTCTGCTGTGGAACTGCTCCGGCACCCGCAACCTCAGCGAGGCTAACATAGGCGACATGCCTCAGACATATATCGAAGGCGCAGCGGTTGACTCGCTGTCGCTGGCCGACCTCAAGTGGTGGCAGTTCTACAGCGACTCAACCCTGGTGAACCTTATGCGCCGGGCTCTTGAGAATAACCGCGACCTGCTTAAATGTGCCTCGCGAGTCGAGGAAATGCGCCGCCTCTACGGTGTGCAGCAGCTGAATTTGCTGCCAACGGTAAACGCTCAGATTGCATACTCGCATGAAACCAATGACTATAACGGTAGCGGCACCACCAAAGACCCCGAGTACGACCTCAAGTTGCCAATCACCTGGGAGATTAACCTGTGGGGCTCGCTGAGCCATGCCCGCAAGGGTGCTCAAGCCGGCTTTATGGCATCGGTGGAGGACTATCGCGCCATGCGCATGACTCTTATTTCCGAGGTGGCCGGCACTTACTTCAAGCTGCTTTCGCTCGAAAACGAACTTACAATAGTGCGCCAGACCCTGGAAACACGCAAGGAGTCGCTCGAACAGGCCCGCATACGCTTCGAAGGAGGCCTTACTCCTGAAACCACCTACCAACAGGCAAAGGTGGAATACGCCACCACGGCGTCACTGGTGCCGGACCTGGAACTGAAGATGGCCTCGATGCGCAATGCCCTTACACTGCTGCTGGGCGAATATCCCCACGAAATCCATGAGCGCAAGGGCTACATATTCGATGCCGCAATAGGGTCGAGGATGCCGGTAGGAGCAACCTCCGACCTGCTCAAGCGCCGCCCCGACCTGCGCGCCGCCGAACAGCGTCTGCGTGCCGCCATGGCACAGGTGGGTGTAAGCTATGCCGACCGCTTTCCGTCGCTGCGCCTGGGCTTCACTCCCGGTTTCGAGAACGACGGCCTTAAAAACTTCTTTAAGTCGCCATTCACATATATTATCGGCTCCATTACCGGTACAGTACTGGATTTCGGACGCAATAAACGCAAGTATCAGGCAGCAATCGCCGCCTACGACCAGAGCCGCTATGCTTACGAGCAGGCGGTTATCTCGGCGTTCACCGAAGTCAACACAGCCATCACAGCCTTTCAGAAGTACCGCGAGAATACTCGCGTGCAGCAGGAACTTATGGCCGCCGCCCGCGAATATGTACGTCTGGCACGCCTGCAGTATATGGGAGGCAGTCTGAATTATATTGATGTACTCGATGCTCAGCGCCGCTACTTCAGTGCCCAGATTGGTGTGAACAACGCTCTGCTCGACGAATACCTTGCCTTGATCAATCTCTACCGATCGCTTGGCGGGGGTACCGATTGAATTTGCGATTCTCGGCTAAATGTCCTAAATTTGCACTACTATGGCAAAACAGGACTATATTGAAAAGAACCGCCGGTGGCTGGCCGAAAAGGCCGGCGAACCCGGTGTGAAAGCCCTCGACAAGGGTATATACTACAAAGTGCTGCGTGCAGGTAAACCGGGCGGAGCTTCGCCCAACCGAGGCAGTGTGGTGAATGTACACTATATCGGTAAGACAATCAACGGCAAAACCTTCGACAGCAGCCGTGGAGGCGTGGCTCCGGCTTTCAGGCTACGTGAGCTCATACCCGGATGGATAATAGCCTTGCAGCAGATGCACGTCGGCGACAAGTGGGAAGTCTATATTCCTGCCGAGCAGGCCTATGGCCGTTTCAGTCAGCCCAGCATACCGGGCGGCTCCACCCTGATATTCGAAATCGAACTTCTCGGCGTAATGTAGCCCCGCCGGAGTAGAGGCTTCGCTTTTACCCCTCCGTCGTTCCCGACGGAGGACTCTCAGGCGCGTTCTCCCCGTGGATGATGGCGGGGGGATACACAATCAGCTTCTCAGCTTCTCTCAGATATATTTGGAATATACATTTGGAATTATTAACTTTGCCGACGACAGCAATACAAACGTTAATGAACCATTGTATATTCCGCATATTTGTTGTTCTGCTTGCCGGGTTGGCATGTTTGACCCAGGGTTGCGGTACTTCCGGAGAAGTAAAAGAGCGTCTTGACCTGGTCGAAACTGTAATGGATCAGAATCCCGACTCGGCGGCTCTGTTGCTTTCCGAAATCGACCCGTCCAGACTGCACCACCCTGCTGACACATTGCGCTACCTTCTGCTCGACAATTTTGTGAGATACAAAAATTTCGACGACAGCCTCGACCTTGACGGCCTCAAACGCGCAGCCGAGTACTTCGGCGAACACAATCAGCCACATAATGCCATGCTCTCGCTGCTGATGGCGGGGCGTGTGCAGACACTGAAAAATATGCATGGTCAGGCAGCAGTGTCATTGTTGCAGGCCGCTGAGCTGGCAGAAAAGCTCGCCGACAGTTATTATGAAGGTCTGGTTCATTATGCAATGTACACACTCTATTCCGACTTTTACGACAGTTCGCACCAACTGTTCTATTCGCGCAAAGCATTCGAGGCATTTACCCGCGCCGGACGCCCCGACTGGGCGGAATATGCCCGAATGGGAATAACTATATCATACCATAATGCCAAGCACGAAACGAAGGCGCTCGAAGAGGCAGAGGTATTACGAAAGAACGCTGTTGAATTAGGCGACAGTTCGTTAGCGACACGAGCATTGCTTATGGCTGCCATTTCGTCGGCCGACAGTCTGCCCCATCTGTCGGCCAAGTATTATGCAATGGCGCTGGAAACAGATTCCTTGTTGTTTGATCAGAACGACTGGTATGTGCTCAGTGACCTTATTGATAAAAACGGCATAGAATTGTTCAGCGACAGTGCCAGATGTGATATTGCCCGGGTACGGAGCCATATTGATGCTGCCAGATCATGTAAATATTATGCCGAACGTGGAGATTATCATGAAGCATTTAGAAGACTTGATATTTATGTATATTCTCAGGAACAGCTGATTGAACGTCTGTTGTTGCAAAACGTTGGAGGTTCTATTGAAACGTTCCACGATGCTAGAGAACAAGCAGTAGTCAGAGAGCGTCGAGCCGAACGCACTTGGAGCTATATATGGATATTTTTTCTGTTTATGTGTATAGTATTAATATTGCTTTGGCTGCAGGCTAAGACGCGTGGAGCACGTTTGCAGCGAAAACAGTATATGGTAGATGTGGAGCGTCTTACCTCTATTATCGATGGTAAAGACAGTGTTAATACTCGTCAGACCGCCATTATTAAAGAATTGTTCGGAGCAAGATTCCAGACCCTGAACAGGTTGTGCGAGTCGTATTATGAGGATAAAAATGACCGTCGCGTCATTAATACTGTCAAAAATATGATTCAAGAAACTGCCGAGGATACTATGACACTTGCGGAACTCTCTGCGTACCTTGATCGCTATACCTCCGGTCTGATAAGTGACTTTAGAATAGACTTCCCTGATTTGCGCCCGGAAGCCTTACGCCTTTACATCTATATAGTTGCCGGTTTCTCGGTACGTTCCATTGCCGTTCTGCTCGATTGTGCGCCTGAGGTTGTTTATAACCGCAAATCGCGTCTTAAAAAGAGTATTGATAAGTCCTGTGCATCCAGGCGTGACGACTATCTAAGCTATCTCTGACTATATGTAGCACCCGAAAAATGCATGTGATAGGTATGTGATAGAATTATACATGTCTTCTTGTCGTATATGCTTAATTAATAAGTAATTAGTTTTGTAGTGCGATAGGTTGTTTTCGGCTTTTGATAGAGCGTTTTTGCAATATTTTGTCTAATTTTACCATATCCTTAAATTCTTATACACATGAAACAAATAATCTATCTAATTCTATTCTCGCTTATGCTGCTCGCACCTGTGAACAGTGCTATGGCCGGTGAAACAAGTACAGTAATTCAAAAAGGGACTTTACGCCCCATAAAGAAAGATGGAGGAGTAAAGCGAACTCCGAGTCTGCTTTATATAGAATGTGAGTACAGCAACGGAGCTATTGTTTTTCTTCCTAATTTCGACTAAGGAAAATATTGCAGAATTCAATTTTAGTTTGTAGATTTGTAAATCTCAAAGCTTAATAATTATAATTTAACTAAAAATCAAATAGAGCTATGAAAAAAAATGTATTGATTGTGATTATGTGTGTCCTTTGCCAGTTTTGGGCAGGGACTCAACTGAAAGCTTTGACTGTGGCCACTCCGCCGGCTGACGAGCAGGGCGATGTGCAGGTTCTTGAAGCAGAACATCCCGAAATTATTGAACGCTTTGTCGCAAAAGTTGAGAGTGCCGGACAGCTTGAAGCTGTGCTTGGCGATAAAATAAACTGCATTGATACTCTGGTGGTGGAAGGTACGCTTGACGCTGCCGACTTCGATGCCTTGTGGAGGACCACATATTATGGTAATACTACTGTAATTGATATGGTCGGAGCTGACTGTTCGGGCAAAATTCCCGACTGCGCATTCTATAAGCAGGATATTCAGGTAGATGAGAATGAAAAATTCACGTCGATAAAGTTGCGTAGCATTGTTTTGGGCGACGATATAACAGAAATCGGCGAATCGGCATTCCGCTCGGCGAGAAAGCTTGAACGAATGAATATACCGGAGCACTTGCAGCTTATTGGCCAGTACGCCTTTGCCGCTTGCAGCGGTTTGAATGTGCCTCTGTTTGTATTTCCCGAAGGTATAGAAATTCAGCTCGGAGCCTTCCTGAGAAGCGGACTAATCGGCAAGGCTGTCTTCGGCGACGTTAAACTAATTGGTGACGACTGTTTTTATGGCACCAGGCTGCTGGATGTGGTATTTAACGGAACAGTCGACAAAATCGGTTTTGAAGCATTTAGAGATTGCGAATTTACCTATGCCGATTTTTCGAAAGTCGAGGAGTTGTCGGCAAGTGTGTTGTATGGCGCCAGAGAATGTACACAAATTGTGCTTAACGATAATTTGACGACAATACCGTTTTATTTTGCCCGCTGCTGTTCAGCTCTTGAGCTGTGTAATATACCGCAGAAGTGTGAGCGCATAGAGTCGGATGCTTTTTATCTGTGCGAAAAACTTCAGGATGTAGAATTCCCCGAGGGGCTTCGTGCGATTGATTACAGCGCTTTTGCGGAGTGTCAGTCGCTGAAGATGCTGCAATTTCCCGCTTCGCTTGAGAATCTCGGGCAATGGGCTTTCTCGGGCTGTAGCGGAGTAGTGCTGTTGGGTAGCCGAGCCATGACTCCGCCTGTTTGTGGAAAGGATGTATTCGATGGTGTGTCCGAAGATGCGCCTCTGCTTGTGCCCGAGGGGACTGCCGAGCTGTATCGCAATGCTCCGGGCTGGAACAGATTCAGAATTATACTGGAAACAAGCTACTTCCCCAGCAGCGTTGACGAGGTGTTTGCAAGCGATGCCGATAGCCGTATTTGCGGCGGAATCGGTGAAATACGCATAGTCGGCAGTAATTCGGCGTTCTGCGAGGTTTATGCTACTGACGGCCGCAAAGTAACACAGGCCCGCATTGCCGATGGTGCCGCAACCATAGAGGTCAAGGCCGGTATTTATTTGGTAAGACTTGGCGGCAAGGTTGCAAAGGTGCAAGTAAAGTAATACCGGGATACGGTATATAGTATAAGGAAATGATGCAGATTTGCTGTCCGGCGTGTATTGTAAAAGTACGCGCCGGACGGCTGTCGTTACACCGTAAAGCCTTGCACCGAGTCCACTGAGTACTCACAGAGTTTTTTAAATTTTCTATAGTTCTCCGGTTCTATGGTCAAGATACCAATTTTGAGGCCTCGCTTGTACCCCTCCGTTGTCCCCGACGGAGGACTTTCCGGCGCGTTCTCCCCGTGGATGATGGCGGGGGAGGGTCAACAAAAAAATTTGCGTGTTTCGTAAAAAATGCGTAATTTTGTAACCCGTTATGAAATACGGCTTTGACAACGACAAGTATCTGAAAATTCAGTCCGAACACATCAAGGAGCGTATAGCCCAGTTCGGAAATAAGCTCTATCTGGAGCTTGGCGGCAAACTCTTCGACGATTATCATGCCAGCAGAGTTCTGCCGGGTTTTAAACCTGACAGCAAGTTGAAAATGCTGTCACAACTGGCCGACAGTGCCGAGATTGTGATAGTAATCAGTGCTCGCGACATTGAGAAAAACAAGGTGCGCGGCGATCTGGGCATTACCTATGATATGGATGTGCTGCGCTTGCGCGAGGAATTCCAGAAGCGTGGCTTCCTGGTTAGCTCGGTGGTGGTGACACACTATAACGGCCAGTCGAGCGCCGATGCCTTCCGGGCTCGACTGCAGCGCATGGGTGTGACAACTTATGCGCATTACACCATCGAAGGATATCCCAACAATGTAGACCTGATTGATTCCGACGACGGCTTCGGACGCAACGACTATGTCGAAACCACCCGTCCGCTGGTGATTGTCACAGCTCCGGGCCCCGGCAGCGGCAAGATGGCCGTGTGTCTGAGCCAGCTCTACAACGAGAACAAGCGAGGCATCGAGGCCGGCTACGCCAAGTTCGAAACATTTCCGGTGTGGAACCTGCCACTGAAGCACCCGGTAAACATAGCTTACGAGGCTGCCACCGCCGACCTCAACGATGTGAACATGATCGACCCGTTCCATCTGGAAGCATACGGCAAGACTGCCATCAACTATAACCGCGACATTGAAATATTTCCGGTTCTCAACGCCCTGTTCGAGGGCATATACGGCCAGAATCCCTACAAGTCGCCTACCGACATGGGGGTGAATATGGTCGGTTTCTGTATCGACGACGACGACGTGTGCTGCGACGCTTCGAAGAACGAAATCATACGCCGCTATTTCACCGCCCTCAACGCCATGGCCATGGGCGACTGCAACGAGAGTGAGGTCAACAAGATATCGCTGTTGTTCAAGCAGGCAAAAATCGATGTCAACTACCGCAGGTGTGTGGCCCCGGCACGTGAGCGGGCCGAGCGTTGCGGTGTGCCTTGCAGCGCCATTGAACTTGCCGACGGCACTATAATAACCAGCGAAACCAGCGAGCTGTTAGGTACCAGCGCTGCGGTGATACTCAACGCTATAAAGCATCTGGCCGGCATCGACCACAGTGTGAAGCTGATACCGCAGCACATGATAGAGCCGATACAGTACACTAAAATCAACTATCTGCGCAGCCGCAACAAACGCCTCCATACCGACGAGGTGCTGGTGGCGCTGTCGGTACTCAGCACCCATGACGAGGCCTGTCGCCGCGCGCTTGAAGTGTTGCCGCAACTCCATGGCTGTCAGGTACACTCCACGGTGATGCTGGGCGAAGTCGACCGTAAAATATACAAGAAGCTCGGAGTGGGCCTTAGCTGCGATCCTGCGCAGAAAAAGCCAAAAACTATGCTTTAAGTCCACTTTGTAGCGGACGCTTGAATAAATTTTCGTATCTTTGCAATTTCAAAAATCATCTAAGTGGAAACCAAGTACATATTCGTCACCGGCGGCGTGGTATCGTCGTTAGGAAAGGGTATAATTTCTTCATCACTGGCCTGCCTGCTTAAAGCCCGCGGTTACAGAGTGACTATACAGAAATTCGACCCATATATAAACATAGACCCCGGCACGCTCAACCCCTATGAGCATGGCGAATGTTACGTGACCGTCGACGGCCATGAGGCCGACCTTGACCTTGGACATTACGAACGCTTTACCGACATCCAGACCACACGCGCCAACAATGTTACCACCGGACGCATCTATCAGAGCGTAATCGACAAGGAGCGCCGTGGCGATTATCTGGGCAAGACGGTGCAGATTGTGCCGCATATCACCGATGAGATAAAGCGCAACGTAAAAGCCCTGGGCAATACCGGCAAATTCGACTTTATAATCACCGAAATAGGCGGCGTGGTGGGCGACATCGAGTCGCTGCCTTTCCTTGAGGCCGTGCGCCAGTTGCGCTGGGAACTTGGCCGCAGCGCCCTGTGCGTGCATCTGACCTATGTGCCCTATATCGCGGCCGCCAAGGAAATCAAGACCAAGCCCACACAGCACTCCGTAAAGCAGCTGCAACAGCTGGGCATACAGCCCGATGTGCTTGTGCTGCGAACCGAGCACGACATCCCCGCCGACGTGCGCCGCAAAATTGCCCTGTTCTGCAACGTGGCGACCGACGCAGTGGTCGATTCCAAAGACGTTGACTCAATCTACAAGGTTCCCCTGACTATGCATGCCCAGAAGCTCGACGAGATTGTGCTGCGTCTGATGGATGTAAAATACCCCGGAGAGCCTCACATGGCCCCATGGCTCGATTTCATAGCAAAACTCGATGCCGCCACAGAGCCTGTAACCATAGGTCTGGTGGGCAAATATGTGGAGCTGCAGGACGCCTACAAATCAATCAATGAGGCCCTGCTGCATGCCGCCACATACGCCGACCGCAAACTCCGCCTTGTGTACATACACTCCGAGAAGCTGACCGAGGCCGATGTCGACGAAAAACTCTCGGGCATAGACGGCGTGGTCATAGCCCCCGGTTTCGGCCGGCGAGGTATCGAAGGCAAGTTCACAGCCCTGCGCTGGTGCCGCGAGCACGACGTGCCCACCTTCGGCATCTGCCTTGGCATGCAGTGCATGGTGATTGAGTTCGCCCGCAACGTACTGGGCATGGCCGACGCCAACTCCACCGAAATGGACACCAAGACCACTCACCCGGTAATCGACCTGATGGACGAGCAGAAAAGCATATCGAACCTTGGCGGCACCATGCGATTAGGAGCATACGACTGTGTGTTCCGTCCGGGCTCTCTGGCCGCGCGTGCCTACGGCAGCGAGCAGGTGCGCGAACGCCACCGCCACCGCTTTGAGTTCAACTCCGATTACCGCAATGCCTTTGAGCAGGCAGGTATGGAGTGTGTGGGCCTCAACCCCGACACCGGTCTGGTGGAGGTAGTGGAGATGCCGTCGAAGCGCTGGTTTCTGGGCACACAATACCATCCCGAGTACTCCTCTACCGTACTTTCACCCAACCCCATATTCAAGAGCTTTATCCAAGCAGCCATAAATTATCGTAATGAAAAATGAATAAAGACACCTTAACAGGAATGCTGCTGATTTTCGCAGTGCTGTTCGGCTTTATGTATTGCAACCAGCCGGATCCCAATGCAACGAAAAATGACAGCCCCACCGAGCAGCAGGCCGCCGCAAAGGCCGCCGATGCCCAGAATGTGACCTTGATCGACACCCTCAGTGCAGCCGACTTCCAGGCCCTTGAAAAGGTGACCCATGCCTCAGGTACCGCCGAAGCAGGCCGCCCCGGACTCTACTGCTATTCGCAGGGTCCGCTTTATGTCGAAGCCGACAGCTGCGGCGTAAGAGGCCATGTACAGACAAACGACGGCGACGTCGACCTGAATCTGCTGACAACTCTGTCGAGCGACCTGCTGCCCGAGCAGCGCCTCGAAGCCATGCGGAGCGTGCGCGGCTGCATCGACGCTGCAATGAAGTACAAGAGTTTTGCACGATATCTGGGCGGCGCCGACTCTACAGTGACTCTGGTCAATGACCTCCTGACTGTGAATTTCTCCACACGCGGCGGTGCGGTCAGCTCCGTGACACTGAAAAAATACCGCACCGAAAACGGCGAGGAACCACACGATGTGGAACTGTTCAACCCCTCGACCGGCAGTTACAACTTTGCCATGCGTACCGCTGACCAGATACTTAACACCTCGGAATTCAACTTTGTGCCCGTGCAGGAAAGCGACACCACAGTGCTGATGCGCCTCGACCTGGGCAACAACGTATGGTGGGGCCTGCGCTACACTCTCGTGCCGGGCCAGTATCTGGTGAAGATGGACGTGGTACAGCAAGGCATCGGCGCCGTATTACCGCAGGGAACCACCCAGATGAACTTCAGCTGGAGTCAGAAAATGGTGCGCAACGAACAGGGACGTACCTTTGAGGAACGCAATTCGGCCATATATTATAAGGTGAAAGGCGACAGCCCCGAAGACCTCTCGGCCAACGACGACGACTCCGAAAAACTCAGCGCCGCCATCAAATGGGTGGCATTCAAAAACCAGTTCTTCAGCTCGGTAATCATACCCAAGGCCGCCTTCTCGTCGGCCGACCTTAAGTCGGTTGTACTGAAAAAAGACCCCGACTATCTCAAGCAGATGGACATGGAGGCCACACTGCCCTACGGCGTACAGGACGGCACCGCAGTATCGTTCGACTTCTTCTTCGGCCCCAACGACTATCCTATGCTCTCCGACCTCGACGAAGTGATAGGTGCCGACGAAGATCTCGATCTCAACCGTCTGGTGCCTCTGGGATGGGGTATATTCCGCTGGGTCAACCAGTTGATAATCATACCGGTGTTCAGCTTCCTGGGCTCGTTTATCAGCAACTATGGCATAATCATACTGCTGCTGACCATCTTTATCAAGATAATCCTCTTTCCCTTCACCTACAAGAGCTACAAGTCGCAGGCCAAGATGCGTGTGCTGGCTCCGGAAATAAAGGAAATCAACGACAAATATCCCGGCAACGAAAACGCCATGCAGCGTCAGCAGGCCACCATGGCCCTGTACAGCAGGGTAGGGGCGAGTCCCTTCTCGGGCTGTCTGCCCATGCTGCTGCAGCTGCCGGTGCTGGTAGCCATGTTCAGCTTCTTCCCCTCGGCGATAGAGCTGCGCGGCCAGGCCTTCCTTTGGGCCAAGGACCTTTCGGCGCCTGACTCCATCCTTACCCTGCCGTTCACCATACCCTTCTACGGCAACCATGTGAGTCTGTTCTGTCTGCTTATGACAGTTGTGAACATAATCTACACCAAAATCAACATGGCCAATCAGCCCGGCGGCGCCAGCATGCCCGGTATGAAGTGGATGATGTATATGATGCCGGTAATGTTCCTGTTCTTCTTCAACGACTACGCGTCGGGTCTGAGCTACTACTACTTCTTGTCGCTGCTCATCACCATCATACAGACCTGGGCGGCCCGCAAGTTTATCGATGAAAAGAAGGTGCGTGCCGAACTGATGGCCAACGCCAAGAAGCCCAAAAAGAAATCCGGTTTCATGGCCCGCCTCGAAGAGGCCCAGCGCCAGCAGCAGGCCGCCCTGCGTGCACAGCAGCAGAAAGGCAAGCGCAAGTAAGTATTCAAGCACTTGATACGGCACATGCCCGGTGCTTGATACCAAACCATTAAAATAAAACGTTAAGCGCGCAGAGAAACTGATGTTCTCTGCGCGCTGTGTTATATATAGAATTATATCGAAAACTCTTCGAGCGTTAGAATTGGATAAGGTGTATTCAGATGCTATCTTTAAGCGAAGCGTTTACTTGTCGAGCTGAATGGCGTCGATATAGCTTTGATGTATGAGCATTTTGTCGGCTCGGGCGTTCTCTATGTATTTGTACAGCAGTTCGCGGCCCTGCTGTTGCGAACATAGTTTGCGGGCCTGGCGAATTTCGCCGTAAGAGCCTCGGGGCGCCTCCACAAAGGCTACTACATGCTCGAGCCAGCCCTCGGGCACGGCGGCTCCGGTCATGGAGCTGTCGCCGAGTTTCTTGTACGGCCAGAAAGTGTAGCCTATGTTGTTGGCACGCATCACATCAACAAAACTGCTCATCCACCGGTCGCTGTTATGGCCAATCTCGCCCATGTACATTGGCAGGCCGCTGCGGTCGCGGAATTCGATAAAGCTGCCGATAGCCTCGGCGGTAGGCTCGCCTCCGTAGCGGTGGCAGGTATACATAATGTTGTTGTCGAAAGTCCAGTCGGTAAAGTTTCCGAAGTGGCTGTTCCATTGCGGGCCTCCAAGCAGCACGATATGCTTGGAGTCGACACGGCGTATGGCTTCGGTGGCGCGTTTATACAGCGGTTCAAGGGCTGCGTTGAGGCTGTCGCGCTCCTCGCCGTCCCAATATGTGGCCACCGGTTCGTTGGCGAGTTCATAGCCCAGAATCACGGGTTCGCCGGCATATCGGGCCGCTATCCGTTGCCAGATGTCGATAAACTGCTGCTGGGCGGCGCTGTCAGTCATCAGCCATGGATAGCCGTAGCTGTCGTCGATGCTGTTGTAGCTAAGTGAATTGGTGATGTTGAG
>CAJUHX010000043.1 GCA_910586455.1 uncultured Muribaculaceae bacterium
ATTGCGTTAATTAAGTGACACTTACATGCCATATCTCTTTCTCTTCATAAGAGATGCTAAAACCGGCTGATGGCAAGGCAAGGCTTACGCCACGCTCAAATGCTGTACATAAGCGAATTACGCCTTCAGCGAGTTGTTAAACAAGCCAATTATGGCATGGTATGAAAACACCCGAAGGTCCAAAGAGGCCGAACAAAAGCAAAGGTCAGCGCAAACTCACACGCGAAAAGTACGGCGAGGCCATAAATGCCTGTGACAGCAGCGAATTTATCGACTGCAATGTGTCGCAGATAGCACGTATGTACGGTCTGGACGGTACGGCGCTGGCCAATCAACTGAGAGCACATTTTCCGGATGTGATTCCGAGGCGCGAGGCCGAGCGGCGCCGTATGGGCATTGCCGACAACATACACCGAGGCGTGCGCCCATACGCCGAGGAGGCATACGCCGAGGCCGTGGAGCTGTTGAGCCGGTCGGATATATCGGTAAAGGAAGCTGCCGAGCGTTGCGGTGTGTCGTCGTCCGGTCTGCGCCAGCATCTGCGGTATTACCATAAAAAGCTGGTGAAGAACCGCAGCCACAGGTATGAAGAGGGCATGATGTATCCTCGCGCGGGTACAGTGTCGGGCAACGGCAGCATACGCCGTGTGTCGGAAGAGAAGATTATGAAATACGCCGAGGCTGTGGAGATGTACCGCACTACCTCGCTGCCGGTTACCGAAATATGCCGGCGGCTGGATTTATCTGTATCGTCGTTTCGCAACCATCTGCGCTTGTGGCACCGGGCTCTTATGTTCGAACGCCGCGGAGCTACAATGTCGGTCGACTCGCCCTCCGACCGCGAGGCTTTTGAAACCAAGCGATATTGCCCGGCAACAGCCGAGAAGTATGCCGAGGCAATTAAGGAACTACGCCTCGGCTCCGGGTCGCTGACTGATATAGCGGCATCGCTGGGCCTCAAGCCCGATATATTTCGCCGTTACATAAAGGAGCACGCACCCGAATTGTGGGAACGCGAGGGAATGATGCAGAGCGAGTGCGGCAAACGAATCAAACGCCGCACCAACGACAAATATGCCATGGCAGTGGAATTATACCGCTGCACAACCGAGCCGCTGAAATCGATAGCAAAAAACTTAGCGCTGCAGTACAACAGTTTGAGCTCGTTTATACGACGCAATTGCCGCGATGCCATTGATGCCCATAATCAACTCTGCACCACAAAGGCAAAACGGGAACCGGGAGGCGAAAGCGGCAACACTCCGCCGACGAAACGGTGATTCTCCACTACGGCACTGTCGGCCGGGGCTGCTCCCGGACGCACGTAGAACGTGGCCTCGAGGCCCGGTGCTACAAATCGGTCGCTGAGCACACGAGCCACACGGCCCATAGTCATCCGGAAGTTTATCTCCACTGTGGCATCAAGCAGATAGCCGCGCGGAGTGTCGGCCACAAGCATGTCGACGCCTATCGGGCCTCGGTATACTTCGCCGCACACCTGCCTCAGGGCTGCTTCAAGAACTCGGCCCACAGCATTCAGCTGCGCCACGGATATATATCGGGCCAAACGGCTCTCTATCTCGGTATCGGACAGCAGCAGATTGCCGCTGTATTGTCCGGTGGCTGTAGTGGAGAACAGCGAGTAGCCCCTGAAGCAGCAGCCGCTGTCTTCGCAATCGAAGAGCATGGCGAAATCCACCACCCGGTCGTAAGCCTGCTCAAGCATAAAACTGCCCTGACTTTGAATCATGCCGGATGCCTGACGTATGAAATGGCCGGCGCTGCATTTGCGCGAGTCCAGCAGTCCGCGTCCGCTGCTCGACCACGGTAGTTTGGCCATGAAGCTACGGCCCGACTCCAGCAACGCAGGCAGAGCCTCCACAGCCATACATTCCACTGCCGCCGGAGCGATTGCAAATGGCAACTGAGCCGCCACAAGACCATGTACTACAGCCGCAGTACGGCGGTGCGACAGGCTGCGTATCTGTTCCAGACGCACCGAACCAGGCAAAGCTTCGGCAGGAACTCCCTGCTGCCGTAGCAATGAGGCCGAAGCCTCCGACCACCCCCAGGGTGCCGGCTGCATGCCACTATGGTATATATGGTCAAAAACATCGGTACGGAGGTCGAAACGCTCCGCCATGCTGTCGAACCAGGCAGCGTTGACGCCTGTAGCGCACACTTTGTCGCCGGGGTCGCCGTACCACAGGGGCAGCAACGCGCCGGCGCGGCGCAGGTCCATTACCTTGGGCGGCGGTGTATAGTTGGCCTTGCCGGTGGCAAGCGCCAGGTCGTTTTCAGGATAGAACAAGTGGAGTTTCATTTCGCAAATTTAGCAATTATTTTTGGAAACAAATCAGGGCATCTTCTCACGAAGGTGCCCTGATCGCGTTTTAATGACTTAAAACAATTACATAACTAACATAAAACACATTTTTTCAAGACCACCTTCAATGAGGATGGCCATTGTTGTCTGAATACTAACAATCTATACTAACCCTAAAATTGAAATTGAATCTTATGCGTCATTTCATTTTTACAATGCAAAGTTACTACATTTTTCCCACATTGCGAACAACCGTCAGGCCATATATAAACGCGCACAAGGGTCCAAAAGAGCTATGCAGCTAATTTTCAATCAATTATATCTTAGTGAAAAAATCTAAAATATAACTAATTTATTGATGTAAAACTATGTTATTGAACATAAATACACCTTTCTGACCTATTTTTTCTACTTATGTTGAAGTATTTATTTCCTATAGCGACGACAGGTTCATGACATCGCGCTCGAAGTTCTCACGGTCGACAGCTTTGTTTTTAAGCCTGTTGCGGTATGAGTAAATTGTATTAAGCGAGTAATTCAGCACCTGGGCTATGCGCGGACTGTCCTGGATGCCCAGACGCACGAATGCAAGTATGCGCAGTTCGGTGTTCAGCTGCTCGCCTTCCTTGAGCACTATCTGTGAGTCGGCGCGCAACAACGAGTTGACCTGCCGTACAAAATCGGGGTAGATATGCAGGAAGGCGTTGTCGAACACATCGTAAAATTCCTTACTCTGTTCCTCCACAAACTTGCCTGAGTTGGTGAGCCTGTACAGGTCGTCGACCTTGCCGACAGCGAGCTTGCGGCTCACTATTTTGCTGAAGCTGTTCAGTTTATCCATATAAATGGAGCAGAGCGACATAAACTGACTGATGTACACCTCTTTGATTTTGTTGGCCGAGCGCAGGTTTTGCTGCAGTTGCGCCATGTTGTTCATTTCGCGGCGCAGCAGTATAAGCAGTGTGGCCATGCCTGCCAGCAACAGCACCATTATGGCTATGACCACATAAATCATGCGTCGCCACGAGGCAATCTGGCCGCTGTGGGCCTGCTCGATTATGGGCATGGAGCGGGCGGTTTCGACCATACGCATCGATGCCCCGCACTCCACTGCGTTCTCCAGAGCCATCGACAGGTAGCTGTAGGCGCGGTACACATCGCCGCGCTCGAACATCATACTGCCGAGTTCCTGCAGCGATTTCACCTCGAGTGTGCCTCCGGTAAGGTCGGCCAGTGCTGAAACCGCCAGATAATAGGTGCGTTCATCGTCGTTGCCTTCGTGCCGGGCAATTGTGGCCAGATGGTGTGCCAGTCTGGCCTTGTAGGCTGCGGTGGAGTCGCTGCCATACATCAGTTCGAGGCAGTAGGCCTTTGCCTTGTCGTACTCGCCGGTAAGCATGTAATACTCACCGGTGGAGAAGTGCCGGGCCACACTGCCCTCGGGAAGTTTGTCGAGCAGTCGCAGCTGCATCTGCAGCAGTTGCCGCCCTATGCTGTCGTTGAATTTGTGATACGAGGGGAAGAGTCCGTACACGAATGAATACATCTGGCGGCCGGCGTCGTAGTAGTCGGCCTTGTACTCGGGCGGGATGGACAGGCTGTCGAATGTAGCGAATTCTTTCATGGCCGATTCATAGAAACCGGCCAGCGGTTTCAGTGCGGTGCCGCGGAGTCTGAAAGGCAATGCGCTGTCGCCTCGGGCTATGCGGGTGCCAAGCGAGGCATAGTACATGGCTGAGTCGTTGTTGAACGACGAATACCGGTCGATAATCTCATGGAGTGTCTTTATCCTGCTGCCGGGATTGGTATAAAATTCGCGTTGCAGAGCGTAGATATGATTCCGGCGCCGGGCTATGAACTCGTTGCGTCTGGGCAGCGAATCGTCGAGCTGTGAAAGAATATTCTCGACCTCCGCTCCGGTGATGCCTATGGATGCGTCGGCAGTCTGAACCACCGACAGCAGCAGGGCCGCCAATATGCCACGCAACACTGATGCCGCTCTCATGGCCGTCCGATTATATTTTCCTCGAGCAGCAGGCGGTCGATTTCCAGAGCCAGCTGCCAGCGGTCGAAGTCGTGGCGGTTCTCAAGCACGATTATCGCCACTTTCTCGGCCGGATATTTGGCCAGATAAGCCTGATAACCACCGTTGTCGCCTGTGTGATACACTTTTACGGGCATACCAGGTGTTGTATCGACGAACCATCCCAGGCCGTACCAGGTATTAGGACGGCGCTGATAGTCGCACCAGGGGCTGTCGCTTACGTTCACCCAAGGCATATATGCCTGTTCAAGCAGCCGCGGGTCGAGCACCTTGCCTTGCCACAGGGCGCGCTCCCAGGCGGCGAGGTCGCGTGCGGTGGCGTATATACCGCCGTCAGGACGGGTGGCATAGAATGTTTCCTCGCCATAGTCGAACTCCTGCCAGCGGCCAAGTGAGTCGGGCATGTAGCCGTGCGATTCGTAGCTGTCTTCAAGCGCAGGGTCGAAGTAGCAGGCATGAGCCATACCCGCAGGGCGGAACACGTTGTCGGCGGCATACTCCACAAACGGCTCACCGCTGCAGCGGCTCACCACGTCGGCCAGAATCAGAAACGACGGATTAAGATAATCGTAAGCGGTGCCCGGCTCAAATTTCAGTGAATCCACATAAGGGAAATAGGCCATTGAGGTACTGTCGTCGGCATATATGGTGGCCCGGCGGTCGCTGCGGTCGCGCGAATCGGGCACACCGCTGCTGTGCGAAGCCAGCTGCCCCAGACTCACCTGCTGCCAGAACGGCTGCCTATATGGTTCCCAGTCGCTCACAGCCTGGCTCAGCCCCGCACGGCCCAGGGCTACCTGCTGCAACAGGGCCACTACAGTAAACTGCTTCGACACCGAGGCTATGCAGAAGCGGGTGTCGGCATTGATTTCACACGGCTTGTCAAGCCTACCGTAGCCGTAATAGTTCTCGAACAAGGTGCTGTCGCCCCTGATTACCATCACCACGGCTCCGGGCTCGTGTGCTCCGGGGGTATAGCGGGCACTCAGCAGCGAGTCCATACGCTGCGCAAAGGTTCCGGCGAATGCCGTGCAGGCCGTGCAGGCAAAGAGTATCGTCTGTAGTAGTCGCAAGGTTTTCATTCGAACATGTTGTCGAGTTGCTGATTGGTTATAGTGCGTATTATGGTCAGGCCGTCGGGGGTAAAATCGGGAGTAGGCAGAGCCAGCAGTTCGTAGAGCAGCGACTCGGTTTCGGCATGGCTCCACACGGTATCGGCTTTGACTGCGGCAGCGCGGGCCATGGATATGGCTACAGGCATCAGCAGCGACTCACGGGCTTCGCCGCTGAGGTCGAGCTGCTCCACCAGACGCATAAGCAGTTCGCCGGCATCGGTACCGGCAGCCATCGACGGCACTGCGGTAATGTTCCATGTATTGTCGCCCAGATAAGCCATGTCGAAGCCGAGCTCGCACAGTTCCTGACTGAATGTCTGCAGGGCCACGCTTCCGGTGGGCGAAAGTTCCACGGCCTCGGGAAAGAGGAGCTGCTGCGACTGCACATCGCCCTCGCCTAACTGACGGCTGAATTTTTCATACAATACCCTCACATGGGCACGATGGCGGTCGACAAGCATCAGTCCCGACTTGGTCGGTGTCACTATCACCCGGTTGTGTAGCGTAAACATGGGTGTGGCCGTAGCCAGCGTGTCGAATCCCAGGCCCAGATCGACCTCGGGAGGCGGCGGGGGTACATCGTCCGTACTGCTGTTGAGGCGGCTGCACACGGTTTCCACACTGTCGGCATTGCCGCCCAGACGGCTGGCCACAAGGCGGCTGCCGCCGGCATCCGGAGCGGTATCGCCGACACGTCCGCAGAAGCCCTCGTAGAGTTTCTGCCAGTCGTGGTCGACCGGCGGCGTATAGGGTCGCGATACTTCAAAGGGGTTATACGATGTATCCACATCGGCCCCGGGCTGCAGACCGCTGCTGTCGGGGTCGAAAAAGGGGATGTCCGGCGCATCGTCGCTGTCGAAGTCTATGGCTCCGCTGGCATTGGCCTTGCCCAGCGCCTCCTTGATGGCGGCACAGAGTATCTGCCAGATTGCCTGTTCGTCCTCGAACTTTATCTCATGCTTCTGCGGATGTATGTTCACGTCAATACGTTCTGGCTCCACCTCCAGATTTATGAAGTAGCATGGCTGCGTGTCGGAACTGCTCAGCTCCGAGTAGCAGTTGAGTACGGCCTTGTGGAAGTAAGGGTGACGCATGTTGCGGCCATTGACAAAGAAGTACTGGTGCGCGCCGCGTTTTCGGGCATACTGAGGCAAAGTCACAAAGCCGCTTATGCGTACTATCGAACTCTCGGTTTCCACCGGAATCAGCTGATGGTCGAGGCTTTTGCCGAACAAGGCCGTGATACGCTGCTTCAGTGACGAACGGTGCAGCTGATGCAGGGTCACATCGTTGTGTATCAGCGTGAAATCCACTCCGGTATTCACCAAGGCCAGACGCTCGAACTCATGGACTATATGGCTGAACTCCACCGAATCTTTTTTCAGAAACTTGCGCCTGGCAGGCAGATAGGCGAATATGTTCTTCACCATCAGATTGGTGCCCGGGGCACAAGCTGCAGCTTCCTGACTCTCGACCTTGGAGTCGGCTATAATCAGACGTGTGCCCACGCTGTCGCCCGGTCGCATACTGCGCATGTCGATTTGCGCCACTGCAGCGATAGATGCCAAAGCTTCTCCGCGGAAACCCATGGTTCGCAGCGAGTTGAGGTCGTCGGCTGCCGCTATCTTGCTGGTGGCATGGCGCTCGAAGGCCATACGGGCGTCGGTGGGCGACATACCCTTGCCGTTGTCGACCACCTGTACCAGTGTGCGGCCTGCGTCGCGTATGATTATTTCAACCGACGTAGCGCCCGCATCTATACTATTCTCCACCAACTCCTTGACCACCGACGCCGGACGCTGTATCACCTCGCCGGCGGCAATCTGGTTGGCCACCGAGTCGGGCAGCAGCTTTATTATATCGGTCTGCGTCATTCCTTAACCTCGTAACTTATGGTTTCGAGATAGAAATACGAAATATAGTCCTTGCCTTCGTCCTTGAGGCGTTTGTCTATTTCGCTGCGCATTTTAGCCAGACGCTGAGCGGCGGTCGACAGCGAGTCGAGCCCTTTAGCCCGGGCATCGGCGTCGCAATGTCCGGTTGCCGGAGCCTTGGAATTGGCGTCGCTGCCCAGCGCAGCCTCGCGCTCCTGAGCGAGCATGTATTCGCGCTCGAGCGAGTCGATTTCGGCACGGCCTACTCGGTCTTCACACAGTATGCCGCGTGCGAGCATGTGCTGTCCGGCACAGTCGGGCGAGAAAGCGCCGTTGATTTCAGGAGTAGCCTGGCAGCGCAGCGTCATACCGGCGCTGTCGCCCTGCAGAAACGCCTTGGTACCGCCATGGGCGCAGAGATGCGAGCACTCACCCTCCACCTGTATGGTATCGCCTACAAAAGCCAGAGGGTCGGCCATCAGATTGTCGACACTCAGCAGGGTATCGGCCACATTTACCGACATCGAACCGCCGTTTCCGCTACATGAGCCAAGGACAGACGCCGACATCAGCAACGCTGCCGCTATATGCAAAATCTTCATTTTATTAAGGTGTTTAAAATAATTACAAAATTAATATTTTTCTGCCGATTCCACCACCGCCGAGGTAGCAAAATTTCGCCATCGCTCTATAAATCAACTTCACTTTTGGCAAAAAGGTCGAATCAAATGATGAAAAACTTGTTAAAGTTGAGGGAAAAGCGTAAATTTGCCTCGATTTTCAGTCACATTTTTTACTACCCCGAATATATTTACACACTTATAATATACAAACAAACCAATCAACAATGAACAAAACGCTAATCAAGGGCATGCTCCCTGCGGTTGTGGCCTTAAGCCTGACCGGCTGCTCGGCCGAGGACTTCTCGCTTGGCGGCAACACCGGCAGCATCGCCCCGGAAGTAGCCCTCGACACTGAGGTTGCGGCTTCCGCCCGTTCGGCCCGTTCGGAAGCAGAGCTGACCGCCGAGGATCTGGTGCTTGCGCTGACCTCGTCGGACGGAAGCTACTCCAACAGCTGGAACGGTGTGTCGGCTTTCCCAACCGATGAAAAGTTCAAAACCGGCTGCTACACCATGACCGCCAGCTATGGCAATCTCGAAAACGAAGGTTTCGACAAACCCTACTACTTCGGCAGCACTGACCTGACCGTAACAGAAAACAATACCACTCATGTTAGTCTTACAGCCCAACTGGCGAACTCCATGGTTTCCGTGGAATACTCCGACAATTTCAAGAGCTACATGCAGGCCTGGAGCGCCGAACTCCACACCGAAGGCGGCGAATATATCTATTACGCACAGGACGAAAGCCGTCCGGCTTACCTGCGCCCCGGCGCCACTTCAATCAACGTGGAGCTCACCAAGCCAAACGGCCAGTCGGCAAAACTGCTGGCCGCCAACTTCGCTACCGAGCCCCGCCACCACTACCACGTGACCGTCGACCTGGCTCAGAGCGCCGGCGACGCAGTGCTTGTGGTGAAGTTCGATGACAGCGTAGACATGGAAGACATTGAAATCGAACTCTCCGACGAACTTATGAACGCCCCCGCGCCCACCGTGGCAGCACAGGGCTTCGACCCCGCCGCCGCGCTGACTTTCGTAGCCGGAATGGCTCCCGCCGACCTGGCTCCGAAGTTCGCCATAATGGCCCGAGGCGGCCTGGCAAAAGTTACCCTGACCACTCAGTCGAAATCGCTCGTGCTGCAGGGCTGGCCCGAGTCGGTCGACCTGATGGCCACACCCGAGAACCTGCAGTCGCGGATGCGCTCTCTTGGCTTCGACTGTATGGGCCTGTGGAAGAACCCCGACAAGATGGCCATGGTTGACCTCTCGGCTGTACTCAACAATATAGACTATCTGGAATCGGGCGCCAACGAAAATGTATTCACCATCGAAGTTATCGACCGTTTCAACAAGGTATGCGAACAACCCGTCAGCCTCACCTTAAATATCGAAAAGCTGGAGCTCACACTCTCCGATCCGGAAACCCTGATGATGGAAGCCGATGAACTCGTACTGACTCTGGCCTACAATGGAGCTGAGCCGGAAAAGAACGTCAAGTTCCAATACCTCAACCAGCGCGGCACCTGGACTGACCTCAGCGTCAAGAGCCTCGCGCCGGCAGCACGCGGCATCGAAACCTACCGTGTGGTTCTGGCCGTTCCTGCCAACGACAAAGACCTCCGAATTCGAGCCATAAGCGGCAGCATCGAAAGCGCCGCACTGGAAGTGATGCGCACCGAGCCCCCTTTTAAAATTGCTTGTGACGAAAATGATGTCTTCGCCAACCGCGCCTTGCTGAGCGTTACAGGCGATAACGAAAGCCCTGCCGAGCTTGCCGCGAAAGCAAAACTACTGCTCAGCACCGACGGCGGAGCCTCCTACAGCGAATATACCTCTCTGACACCGAACGGCGGCAACCTCAACCTCAGTAACCTGAACGATAACACAGCATACACCGCCCGCATAGAAATCGACGGTATGCAGTCGCGCCCCATTACATTCACTACCGAAGAAAAACTGCAGATTCCCAACGGCAACCTCGACGCAGCGGTGACCAACGACGGAAGCGGGTCGAATTGGGAAAATGTTGTATTCGAAGGCTGGGGAACCAACAACCCCATGACTACAAGCCAGGGCAGCGACTTAGGATATTGCCGCATCTCAGGCACCAAACAGACCGATGACGCCCGCTCCGGCAAAGCGGCCCGGATACGCACACACGGCTGGGGAGAAGGCAATACGGCCGCCGGCGACGGAATATTTTTCGGATCCAGTAAATGCAAATACATTGATCCGGGACTTCTGCATTTAGGTGCATCACGCTATGGTCGTCCAAGCGGATATGGCAGTACAGCCGGTTATCTGCTCACCGATGACCTCGACTGCGGCATAGCTTTTAAATCACGCCCATCGTCGGTAAGCTTCTGGTTCAAATACACTGCAAAGAATTCCGCCGACCACGGCATAGCACGCGCATATGTGTACGACGCAGCAGGAAACGTTCTGGCGGAAGGCTCTGTGGAACTCGGCAGCCAAAACGACTATACTGAGAAGAACATATCATTCAATTATGGTGCAAATGCAGGTAAAGCCGCCAGGATTTATATCTGTTTCCTATCGACTGTGGTAGAAAATTCTCTCAAAAAAGACAAAAACTGGATTACACCGCCTCCTTTCGGAGATTTAGGCCGCGGTGAATGGGCCGGCTCAACCCTCTATATCGATGACGTAACTCTTAACTACTAACACATAACAATGAAAACCAAAATATTAAGCATACTGCTGACTGTAGCCGCCATGGTTGGTTTCGGTTCGTGCGACAACGGACTCGACCCCCAGCCACAGGCTCATGGCCAGCTCAAGCTCAACACATTAGGTGTTGATATCGACGACTCCGAAAGCGTTATAAGCCGCGCCGGTGTAGATACCGACAACTTTATTGTTGTCATTACAAACTCCGCCGGCGAGGTTCGCGGCAAGTACAGCTATGCCGAAATGCCCGAAATAATCACTCTGCCTGTTGATGACTACACCATAGACGTAAATTCGCACGAACTCCAGAAAGCCGAATGGGACAAGCCCTACTACAGCGGCCGCAAGGAATTCAAGATTACCGACGGCAATATTACTGAAATCGGTACTGTTACCTGCAAATTCGCCTCACTGAAAGTAAGCGTGGCCTATACCGCCGACCTCAAGGAAGCCATGGGCGCCGACTGCTGCGTAACCGTAGTGGCCAACGACGAAGGACGTCTGGAATATCTGCCCGACGAAAACCGTATAGGCTGCTTTGCTGTAGTCGAGGGAAGCAACACCCTTGTCGCCTCCTTTACAGGTACGGTAAAAGGCGCCGAAATTCATACAAACAAAACCTTCAACACCGTGGCCCCCGGCCAGCACTATAAAATCACTTTCGGCATCAAGGGCGGCGATCCGACTCTGCCTGAAGAAACAGGCGAGATTGCACTTGGCGATATAACCGTAGACCTGAGCGTAATCGACGAAAACGTCAGCGGAAATGTCGACGACGAGGAAGACATCATCACCGACCCCACCCGCCCGGGCACCGACCCCATCAAGCCCGGCGAACCGGGCGGTGAAGACCCCGACGACCCCCGGCCTCCGGTTGAGCAGCAGACTATCACAATTATATCAGGTGATGTTAAATTCAACGAGGACGAAGACTATACGGGCCCCAATAGCTGCGAAATCAGTCAGTGTGTTGTAACCATCGGATCCGAAGTAGGCCTGACTCATCTCAAGGTGAAAATCGAAACAACCAACGACGGCTTCCGTGATGAAGTCGGTAATATGCTGCCGTTCGATTTCGACCTTGCCGAACCCGGCAACGATGCCGAATCGTTTACCACACTCGGTTTCCCTGTCGGCAATGATGTAATCGGCCAGAAAGAAGTCACATTCGACATCAGTACCTTTGTACCGCTCCTGCCCCTTTTCCCGGGCACACACACCTTTACGCTTACCGTAATGGACAGCAAGAACACCTTAGTCAGAACCCTCACATTCGTAGCTCAATAATAATGAACAACATAATATATAAAATAGCAGCCGCAGCACTGGTCGCAGGCGGACTCAGCGCGTGTAGCGAAGAGCTGCTGCCGGTCGAGGGTGAGGGCCACGTAAAAATCTCGGCCACCCTCAACAGCGACGTCACAGTGGTGTCGCGCGCCATGGCCGAAGAAGAGCTGGCCGCAAGCTGCACCGTATGGATAAGCAACTCCAAAGGTGTGGTTCGCGAATATCACGGACTCAACAACATACCCGCCGGAGGCATCGACCTCTACAGCGGCCACTACAAGGCCGAAGGCTGGGCCGGCGTAAAGAGTGCCGCGTCGTGGGAAGACCGCTGGTTTGAAGGCGTCGAGGAATTCGACGTGACCAAAGGCGAAACCACCAACGTGGAACTCAGCTGCAAAATACAGAACACCCTGGTTTCGGTAGTGTACGACGCAAGCGCCGACGAAGTAATCAGCGACTACACCATGACCGTAGGCAGCACAGCCGGCGAACTGGTGTTCGAAGGCAACGACGAGCGCAAGGGCTACTACATAATGCCCGAAGGCGAAACATCGATGAAGTACACCCTCAAAGGCAAACTCAGCAACGGCGAAGAATACGCCCGCAGCGCCACTATCGAAAATGTCAAGCCATCCACCGAGTACCGACTCACCGTACGATATACCGGCGAGAACGAAGAACTTGGCGGTGCATTCCTTACCATCGAGGTCGACGAAAGCGAAGTGGTGGTAGAAGACACCATACTTATAACCGTTGCACCTGAAATACAGGGCTTCAACTTCGATATCGACCAGCCGGTTCGTGGCAAAGCCCGCGAGTTCGGCCGCAAGTCGCTGTACATCTCCGCCTCGGCAGCACTTAAAAGCGTGATTCTCTATGGCGAAATCCTGCAGCAGAAACTCAATCTCGACGGCCCGGACTTCGATTTTATGAATTCTGAAGACCATGTGCACGACGCTGTGGTTGCAGGAGGTATCAACAACGTCTATACCTACGACGAAGAGAACGACATCTCCAACATGAAAATCAACTTCGAGGAGCTGTTCACCAACAGCCTCGTCGACGGCGAATACACCATTACCATAACCGCCACCGATGTTCTGGGCAAGAGCAGCGTAAAGACTCTTACTCTGGTTGTGAGCGACGACCCCGTGACCACCGCCGCCATCAACCTGATGGATGTTTATGCCACCACCGCAGTGCTGCGAGCCAATCTCAGCGGCGACGCCACCGAATACGGCTTCAACTATCGCCCCGTGGGCAGCAGCGAATGGACTTATGTAAGCGGTACCGCCAACGGCAGCGACTACAGTGCACAAATCAGCAGCCTCAGTCCCGAAACAGAGTACGAATATGTAGCTGTTACTCCGGATTTCACCTCTGACAGAGTCATCCGCTTCACCACCGAAGGCGCTCCCCAGCTGCCCAATGCAAGCTTTGAGAAGTCGGTAATGGACGGCAAGATTCTCCGATTCTACGGCGAAGGCGAAGATATGTTCTGGGACAGCGGCAACAAAGGTTCGGCTACCATAGGCAAAAACATCACTACTCTTTCAACCGACTACAGGCACAGCGGCGAAAAATCGGTGAAACTGGCCTCGGAGAAGGTAGCCATAGCTTTCGCAGCCGGCAACCTTTTCGCAGGCGAATTCCTTGGCATAGAAAGCCTCACCAAGGGTATTCTCGGATGGGGACGCCCGTTCACCGCACGCCCCAAAGCACTCAAAGCATGGGTTAAATATACACCTGCCACCATCAGTGAATATGGCGGGGGCGACCTGCAGAAAGGCGACATGGACGAAGGCATCATCTACATGGCATTGGTCGACAACAGTACCGACAGCTATAGCAGCTATAGCGGCTGGCCTTGCATCGTGGCCACCAAGCAGCCCAAGCTCTTCAACCCCGAAGGCAATAATGTAATAGCCTACGGTGAGCGTGTATTCAAGGGCGCGACTGAAGGCGACGGACTGATTGAAATCACCATACCCCTCGACTATAAGCGCACCGACATAAAACCGTCGAACATCATCCTCACCGCCTCGGCATCGCGCTGCGGCGACTACTACACCGGCGGCCCCTCGGTAATGTACATCGACGATTTCGAGCTGGTTTATTAACCCGTCGGAACTACCTGATAAAACCCCTTTAGAGGTAAGCGTAAAAATTGCGCCCCTGCAGTTTACGTCGTCACCTCTAAAGGGGTTCTCTATTGAATAGAAACAAAGTTGCGCCACTCTTCTTTAATTACAAGACTAATTTCACACGCCGATATTTTGAAATTTAATTTATTTTCGCTTAATTTGCAACAAAACCAAATCAATGCAGGCCATGAAACATATTTTCCTTATTATTGCAATGCTGCTAACGGTCGGCGCTATGGCTCAGGATATATATTCGCCTGACGGAGCCGACGAATCTCCGCTTGTACTCAAACAGCCGGCATCCTACCGTTGCCCGGAGGAAAGCACACTCAAACCAATGTCGGCAAACAATGCCGAACCCCAATGGGGCGAATGGTATCTTGTTACCGAAGGTGTGGCGGTGGACTATGCGCCATCGGTGTTCTCGGTATGCATTATAAAAGACAAAGCTCCAACTACCCTCTGGCGACGCGACGAATCGGGTGGTGGCAAAAAATCGCAGCTGAAACTCTGCGGCGCTTTCGAAAAGCTCGACTTCGTAATGGACTATAACAGTAGTACCGGAGAAGTATCGTGGCAGACACAACAGTTAGGCATTACCCTGCCCGAAGACTACCGGACTATAGGATATACGTCCGCTGAACTCGCCATAGCGCAGACAAACATGGACATCGAGTCGAATTACCGCTGCTATATACCCGGGGCATACCTTAATCTGGCCGTGCTGTTCGTACGCAACTCCGACTACGGCACCGCCACCATGATGCACCTGCTGGTGTACGACAAAAAACGCTGGAACAGCATTGAGTCGGTAAAGTTTTCGTCGGCCGAGTCCATCATACATCACGGCAACAGCATCACTATGGCCGTTGATGCAAATTCATCAGTCAATAAAGTCAGCACCGTAATGGCATACTGCCCATCGGGCAATCTGTCGCACTTTATCGAAGACGGCACCTACTGCAATCAGGAGTACTATCATCTGCTGCTCGAAGACGAATCATCCGACAGAGTCAAAATATTGTACCCCGGCCAAAACAATGAATTCAAATTCCAACACGACGGCATACATTACATATTCTACCGGATAACGTTCAACGACGGCAGAACACAGATTTTCAGCAAAATGTTCTGCGCCATGAACCCGCACCCCGAAAAATGGCAGCCATTGGGAAGCGGCAATGGACAGTTCGTCGACCGCAATATATACGTCAACGGCCTTATAGACTTCCCACCGGCATGCTCCACCGCCGAAGTATCAGTTGAATACAACGTAGACAACCCCATGCTGATACGTGTTGTAAATCCGTTCTCTTCATCGCTGAATATGCCTGAGCGATACGGCCATGACGACTTGTCGTACGGCTACCGCGACTACCTGATATCAGCACAATTCCACGTCGACCGCAAAAACGACTATTATCTGATATTCGACACATCACAGCCTTTCCAGACCTGCTGCTACAGCATGCCCCTGCCATGGTGGGATTCCAGCTACGGCGCCGGATATAAATCGAACTGCTATTCCGTCAACGTTTACAGCCATACATTCGCCGACAACAATGCCTCGGGTAACTTTCCGCTGTATATAAACTTTGAAAACCGGATTGCCGAATGGACAGGACTGGACCGGTACAGCACCATCGTGCAGCTGCCCGACAACAAGCTGTTCTCGCTCTCACGAACCGACGATGGCAACGTAGCCATCACCATGCCCGGCAACAACGCCGATGCATACTATGTAGTTAGCACATTCGCCGACAATCTGAACAATGCCTCTCAGGCTCTCGAACATGTGGCCGAAAACATAAAGCATAGCGCCGACTTCAACGGCTTCAGCGTAAAGAAAATCGAGGCCGACGGAATACTCGACATCGACCATGTCCGGCCTGAGTATGCGCGGCATTATTATATTATGGTGTATGCCACCGACAAAACCGATCCGGAATATTTCTGCCATGATATGGCGGAGGTTCGTGAAAGCCGCGCCAATCCGGTATTTTACAGCAACGGCACTCTTGAAGACTCAATGATGAAATACTTCGACAGCAAATACAGCGACCGGACCTTCAATGTGAAAATTTATGCCGACCCTGCTATCGACGGCGTGTTCTTTATTGAATATCCCTATGAACAGTGGCGCTACAACAGCCAGTCGTCGACAACAGCCCAGAAAAACCGGGGCGACCGTTTTCTTACCGTGGTATTGCCCGACAATAAAAACGCCTATTTTGTCGATAACTATACCAGCGGCATATATTCCGACTCACAATATCTGCGGCTGCGCAACGACATGCAGGCCATCGGCGAATACGATAATCTAAAAGGCTATCGCGATAACAACCTCGGCAAATACACCTGCACCACCCGGGGAATTACGGTTTCGATACATCTGAATTTATTATGGCTGGAAGACAGCTCGCAGAAATACGTTTCAGAATTAGGACTGCGGGAGTTTATAACCGTCAACATCCCTTACCAATCGTCGGGAGTGGATAATATCAGTATCGCCCCGGACGACGGCGAAGTAAGGTATTACAACCTGCAAGGCGTCGAAGTCACCGACCCGCAGCGGGGCGTTTACATCCGTCGCTGTGGTACACACAGCGAGAAAATCATACTCTGACACACACACAGAAAGCCGTACCCCCACGCTGGAGGCACGGCTTTCTGCATTTATATGTATTTATGTCAGTTATGTACTTCAGTAATAAATCTCACTGATTTGAGTAAGCTCGGGAGCGGACTCTGTTATATCGTTATCAGCAATATTCCATGCAGCGAAGTAAGGGTAAGTGGTTTCTACGGATTCACCGTCTACGATAATGTGTCCGAAAGGAAAATATGAAATCATGTGGAGCAAATGCTTGTGGGTTATTAATGGATTTACATAGTTAAAACAATATACCCGGAACTTGGTTCATAATAGTGTTGTTAAAGAATGTTAGCATTCGTTTTTCTTCCGCATCACAGCATCTTCGAAGCCAAAACGGCGAAAATACAATCCAAAAAGAACAAAATAAAGACACCAAAACATTTTTTGGTAAAAAAATTTGGTATATTCAAAAATAGTCCGTAACTTTGCATCGCTTTTGAGGATAACACCTCGGGGCACTAAGGAGAATCGCTAGCTCAGCTGGTAGAGCACATCCCTTTTAAGGATGGGGTCCTGGGTTCGAGCCCCAGGCGG
>CAJUHX010000044.1:0-7777 GCA_910586455.1 uncultured Muribaculaceae bacterium
GCCCTGAAGAGCGTTAGCCAGAGAGGGAGCCGGGGTTTTCTGCAGCTTGTCGGATGCTACCGATGTTACCGAACCGGTAAGGTCGCTTTTTTTCATTGTTCCGTAACCGATTACCACCACTTCATCGAGTACCGATATATTGTGAAGTGTGACATCAAGAGTCTGGCTCTCGTTTATTTTCTTCTGCACCGGGTCGCAGCCTACATAACTGAACTCGAGTGTCTGACCTGCACTGACGCTAATTTCATATTTTCCGTCGAAATCGGTATCGATTACATTCGAGGGATTTTCAAGCACGCGTACGGTTGCTCCGATTGCCGGTTCGCCATCGTCAGCTGTATAGACGGTGCCGCTTACCCGCAGCTGGGCCCATACGCTGATGTCGCATATAAGAATAAATAGAAGAAGTAGATGTTTTCTCATGCCGTTATTAGGTTTGAGGTCTGTGATTAATGATTGCTTGTAAGGGGTGTGTGGATCGTTTTTTTGTGGCACACGGTTGAATTTCGGTGCAAAGTTAGGGTATTAATTTATATATAAGGCATATAATCCATTCGCAAAAACTCAACTTGTGTAAAAATATAACTCTACATATACCCTACAAAATAAATTCAAACGTCTGTAAATAAATGAGATAAATAAAACATGTTTTAAAACATAACTCACACATGCTATTTAGTTCGCACAATTATCAGTATCTTTGTAAAAAATTATCCCATGAAAGGACTAAACCGTATTTTTGCTTTGTTGCTCATGGCAGTGCTGGTGGCATTGTCGTGTATGGGTTCGTATCCTATTGTGAGGAGTTTTCCTAAAAAATCGCATGAAGGGGGCCCGCAGACATGGACGGTGGCCAACGATACACTGGGCCGGATGTTTTTCGGCAATAAAAACGGTCTGCTTGTATATGACAGCGATGTGTGGCAGCTTCATGGAATAGATTATGGTTCCACTGTGCGTGCATTGATGTACGATCCGGTGAAATCGTGTCTTTATGCCGGTGGAAGCGAAGAATTCGGATATTTCTCGTATGAGTCGGATTCCGGCATCTTCAGCTATAAGAGTCTGACAGCTCTTCTGCCGGCGAGCGTATCGTCTTTCAAGGAGATATGGAGTATATTTACTCTGCAGAAGAATGGAAATGTGTGGTTCCAGTCCGACAATTACCTGTTTGAGTATGACGGAAAAACCATTAAGCCGTTCAAGACCGGCGAGCGGATTACAGCATCGGCGGCCATCAACGGACGTATATATGTGGCGCTGGCGCATGGCGGCATAGCCGAACTCGACTACGGGCGGCTTAAGAATCTGCCGCGCGGCAGTCTGCCCGCTAATGCCAGGGTGGTGGAGTTCCTGCCATATTTCAACGGTGTTATGATTGTGACCGAATATCATGGGCTGTTTACGCTCGAACACGGCAATATACAGCCGCTCAATCTTGGGGCGGATGATTTCCTGTGCTCATCGCAGGTGTTCTGTGCGGCCGCCAAGGGTGACAACTATGTGTTCGGAACAGTAAGCAACGGTGTGATGATTATTAATATCCGCAGCGGGCGGCATACGTTCGCCAACATCGAAACCGGCCTTCAGAACAACACGGTGCTGTCGGCCTATTTCGATGACGATAACAATCTGTGGCTCGGACTGGACAATGGAATAGATATGATACAGGTCGACCTGCCTTATTACAGTCTGCTTGGGTCGACTTCGCGGTATGGCGCCGGATATGTTTCGCTTCGAAGCGGTGATGACTTGTATCTCGGTACCAACCAGGGGTTGTTTGTGATGCCGTACAGCGACAGGACAACGCCCGACCCTCCGCGTCTGAAGCCGCTTGTGTCTGGACAGATATGGGATGTGAAAGATATCGGCGGCCGGATATTTGTGTGCAGTGACGCCGGACTCTATGTAGGCGACAGTCATGTAATGACACACATCGATGGAATCCCCGGCTCATGGTCGGTGGGGGAGCTGCCGCAATCGCCTGATTACTTGCTGGTATCGACGTACGAAACATTTTATATGCTGCATCTCGAGGGCGGTCATTGGGTCAACCGCGGGCCGGTTGACGGATATAACGATATCGGCGGACGATTTAAGATTGATGATAATGGCGATGTGTGGATAGCGCATTGGCTCAAAGGTATATATCGCCTGACTATAAATCCGGAGCGTAACAGCTTTGTATCGAATCAGTTTTTTAATCAGGAACACGGTCTGCCGCATACCCGCAGCGTGTCGCTTGCCATGTACGACGGAAAACCTGTGATGATTTCAGACGGCGGCTTTTCGTCGCTTGCCGCTGACGGACGCTCCATTATACCCCATAAAAAACTGAATGCCATGCTGAATACCCCTGTGGCTCCGATGTTTCATCAGTCGCCGCGCGGCGACATCTGGACCATAGGCGAAAATTCAGTTACCCGTCTGACAAAGAATCTTTCGGGAGAACTTGTCGCTGACAGTATTACTTTCTCGCCGATTGCGGATCAGATTATACCGGGTTTCGAAAATCTTAATTTTATAAACGACAACCGGATGATTGTGTCCATGCAGGATGGCTTTTATGATGTCAATCTTGCCGTATCGCCCGAACATCGAGGTGGCAAGCAAGTATATTTTCGTGTGTTGCAGGCGTATGGCGACAGTGTCAGGACTCTGTATCCGAATGATGCCGCCTGCGATATGGTGTGTCTGCCTTTCTCTATGAATTCACTCAGGGCTGAGGCGGTGATGGTGGAGTATCGCGCCGACAAGGCTGTGTCGTATAGCTTCTTTCTTGAGAACTATGATAGCGGATGGAGTGAATATTCGCCTATGTCGTACAAGGAGTACACCCATTTGCCCGAAGGTCAGTATCTGATGCATGTGAGGAGTTTCAACAGCTTCAACCGCACTACGAGCGAGGCGGTAATGACCATATGTATACTGCCTCCGTGGTACAGGTCTACGGCGGCAAAGATTGTGTATCTGCTTCTTGTTCTGTCGCTTCTTCTTCTGGCATATTACTGGTTCAGACGGGTGGCATTCAGGGCGTCGCGTCAGGTGGCGGCACGCAAGGAGCAGGAACTGGAGGATATGCGGCGTAAGGCCAGAGAGGAATCCTTGCTTAAGGATTACGAGATTGCCGAACTGAAGAGCCGGCATCTGGAGAATGATGTCCAGCACAAAACCGAGGAGCTTTCGAACATAACTATGAATGTGGTGCGTAAGAATGAAATTCTGCTGGATATATCCGACAGGCTTACACGGTTGAGCCGGAGTGAGCTCAGCGGCGAGGTGTCGCGGCAAATAGCCAAAATACAGTCGCTGATTAAGGAAAATATAACCCGTGATGATGACTGGCGTAATTTCATACGCACCTTCGATGCCGCTTACGGCAATTTTACCAAGCATCTGCAGGAAAGGCATCCAGGTCTTAGCCCCACCGAACTGAGGGTGTGCTGCTATCTGATAATGGGGCTAAACAGCAAGGAAATAGCACAGCTGTTTAATATCTCTTACAGGAGCGTGGAGATGTCGCGTTACCGTCTGAGAAAGAAACTTGGTCTTGTCAGAGAAACCAGTCTTACCGAATACCTTAACGGTATTTTCGCGGAGATAAAAACAGTGGATAAGGCCAGGTAGGCGCTGTATTTATCGAAAAAAAAGGCACTGTCTCACGACAACGCCTTCCGATTAATCTACAATCTAAGGGTGCTTTCGCAGCCCTTATGGGTTTACTCGCTTTCGAGAGTCCGCGCCATTTCGGCAGCCGCGTGTCGGCCGTCGCCCATGGCGAGTATTACTGTGGCACCGCCGCGTACGATGTCGCCGCCTGCGAACAGTGTCGGAATCGACGACTGCAGCTTCTCGTTCACTGCAATAGTGCCGCGCGGTGTAACTTCGAGGTCTTTTATTGAGTTGGGAATAAGTGGGTTGGGCGACACGCCTACGGCAACAATGACTTCGTCGATTTCGATTTCGTCGATTGCTCCGGGTATAGGCTGCGGGCTTCGGCGTCCCGAGGCGTCGGGTTCGCCCAGTTCCATACGCTGTACGCGCATGGCTCTTACATGGCCTCTCTCATCGCCGAGGTATTCCACCGGATTCGCCAGTGTCATAAAGTGTATTCCTTCTTCTTTGGCGTGAGCCACTTCTTCGAGGCGGGCCGGCATTTCGGCCTCGCTGCGGCGGTACACAATCATCACCTCGTCGGCTCCGAGTCGGCGGGCGGTGCGCACGCTGTCCATGGCGGTGTTGCCGCCTCCCACCACAGCCACGCGCTTGCCTTGGCTTACGGGGGTGTCGAAATCAGTGCGTCCGGCGCCCATCAGGTTCACTCGGGTAAGGTATTCGTTGCTCGACATTATGCCTATGAGATTTTCGCCCGGTATGCCCATGAAGCGTGGCAAACCGGCTCCGCTGGCCACGAATATGCCGCTGTAGCCCTCGGCGAGGAGGTCGTCGAAACTCAGTGTCTTGCCTATGATTACGTCGCTTACAAATTTCACGCCCTGGCGGCGCAGTGTGTCGAGTTCGGCGTCGACAACCTCGTTGGGCAGTCGGAATTCGGGGATGCCGTATTTGAGTACACCTCCGATTTCATGCAGCGCCTCGTACACGGTTACATCGTAGCCGCGCATAATCATTTCGCCAGCAAACGACAGTCCGGCCGGTCCGCTTCCGGCCACGGCCACTTTCACGCCTTTCCGCTCGGCCGGCATGGGGCATGGGGCACCGGAATTGCGGGCAGCGTCGGCGGCGTAGCGTTCGAGCCAGCCTATCGCCACCGGCTGCTTTTTCATTTTGTTGTATATGCAACGGCTTTCGCACTGCTTTTCCTGCGGGCATACACGGCCGCATACGGCAGGCAGAGCGCTTGTGGAGCGCAGAACCAGCGATGCAACGTCGTTGCGTCCGCGCTGTATGTTTTTGACAAAGCCCGGGATGTCGATACCTACCGGGCAGCCGGACACACACTGCGGGTCGGGGCAGTCGAGGCAGCGGGTGGCCTCGAGCACTGCCTGCTCGGCGGTAAGACCGCAGTTGACTTCTTCGTTACATGTTACGCGGTGCTCGGGGTCGAGCATGTTCATTGTGGCGCGTGGTATTGCGCTTCGTTCGCGTGCGGGCATAGCCGCGCGCAGTTCCTCGCGCCATGCGGCGTCGCGGTTATGGAGTTCTTTTTCTTGGTTCATGGTGGTATTGGTCAGTTATAGGCGCGCATGCGCATGAGCATTTCATCGAAATCAACCTGGTGTGCGTCGAATTCGGGTCCGTCGACACACACAAAGCGCATTTTGCCGCCTACAGTCACGCGGCAGGCTCCGCACATGCCGGTGCCGTCGACCATTATGGTGTTGAGCGAGCAGATGGTCGGCACGTTGTACTCCCGGGTGAGTTTTGCTACGAATTTCATCATCACGGCCGGTCCGATGGTAACTACCTCGTCGACTTTTTCTCGCTGTATCACTTGCTCTACACCGTTGGTCACAAGTCCTTTGGTGCCGTAACTGCCGTCGTCGGTCATTATAATCACCTCGTCGGAGTAGCTTCGCACCTGGTCTTCGAGAATAATGAGGTCCTTGGTTCGGGCGGCGAGCACGCTGACCACTCGGTTGCCTGCCTCTTTCATGGCCTTAATGATAGGCAGCAGCGGGGCCACACCCACGCCTCCGCCGCAGCATACCACAGTGCCGCGCTTCTTGATGTCGGTGGCGCGACCCAGCGGGCCGACTACGTCGGTAAGGCAATCGCCGGGCTCGAGCGCGCATATCTTGCGTGTGCTCACGCCAACGGCCTGTATCACCAGAGTGATAATGCCCTTGGCCACATCGGCGTCTGCTATGGTCAGCGGAATGCGTTCGCCTTTTTCTCCGCAGCGCACTATCACAAAGTGGCCCGGTTTGCGGGCGCGCGCTATCATGGGCGCCTTAACGTCGAGGCGTACCACATTCTCTGAGAAATGTTCTTTATGGACTATTTCAAACATAGATTTAAGTGCTGATAATATATTTGGTGCGGGTACAGGCAAAGTTACGAAAAAGATATGATATATACAAAAATAAAGCCTACCTGCATGCAGGTAGGCTTTACTATGAGGTTGAACCGAGTTGTCGATTATTCAGCAGCTTCAACGGGAGCTTCTACAACTTCAGCAACTACAGTAGCGCTGTCAGCAGCAGAGTCAACAGTTTCTTCTACAACAGCAGCAACTTCCTCAACAGCAACAGTAGCAGTGCTGTCAACAGAGTCAGCGGCCTTGTTGGCTTCGCCGTTACCGCAGGAGAAGAGGCTTACGCTGAAAGCTACAGCGAGCATGAGAACTAACTTTTTCATTTTCTTTTTGATTAAATAGTAAAACAATTATTTGTGCTTCAAAAACGCTACAAAGTTACGCCATATTTTTGAACCCACCAAATATTTAAACGAAAAAAATTTTGTTTAAATTATGGATTATTTAGCTCTATGGATTAAGTGGCAGCGTATTAGCGGTTTATGCGTTTGCCTGTGATTGCGATTTTTTTGCTATTTCGTTGGCCATGGCCACGGCCTTGGTGATGTGATCGCATATGTGGTCGGCGCCGATAAGCCGGTCGATACCTGCGTGTTCAAGGCTTTCGCGCACGTTGTCTTTTACGCCGGACAGTACTACATGGATGCCTTCGTTCTGCGACGATTTGATGATGATTTCGAGGTTGTGGAGGCCCGTAGCGTCGATAAACGCCACCTTGCGCATGCGTATGATGCGTACCAGCGGTGTTCGGCCGCCTACGGTGGCGCGCATTATTTCGTCGAATTTGGTGGCAACCCCGAAGAAGAAGGGGCCGTCGATTTCGTATATGCTTACGCCTTTGGCTACGTCGAGAACCTCGTGCTGCTGCATTTCGGTGCCTTCGGCCACGTCGAGTTGCTCGGAGTAGACTTTGATTTCGATGTTCTCGGTGGCGCGGCGAAGGAACAGCAGTATGGCCAGAAGAAGGCCGATTTCAATGGCTATGGTGAGGTCGAAGATTACGGTAAGGAAGAAGGTTACCAGCAGTACCGATACGTCGCTCTTGGGGGCCTTGAATATGCCTATTATCGTGCGCCAGCCGCTCATGTTGTAGGCCACTACCATAAGTACTGCGGCCAGGCAGGCCATGGGCACATAGTTGATAAGGGGCATCAGGAACACGAATATCAGCAGCAGTACCACGGCATGGATGATGCCGGCTACGGGTGTGCGGCCGCCGTTGGTTATGTTGGTCATGGTGCGGGCGATGGCGCCGGTGACAGGTATGCCGCCGAACAGGGGTACCACTATGTTGGCTATGCCCTGGCCTATGAGTTCGGTGTTGCTGTTGGTTCTGGAACCGGTGACACCGTCGGCGACTGTAGCTGACAGCAGCGACTCGATGGCGCCAAGTACTGCTATGGTGAAGGCTGAGGGCAGCAGCAGGTTGATGGTGGCCATGTTGAGCTCAAAGCCGCGGGGCAGGGGTATATCGGTGCTCATGGTGCCGAAGCGGTCGCCGATGGTCTGGACTGCAAAGCCGTCTATGCCGCTGAGGAAATATGTGGCTGCGGTGACCGTGATGATGGCTATGAGTGTGCCCGGCAGTTTGTTCGATATCTTTGGCGTAAATATTATTATAAGCAGCGACACCAGACCTACTGCCAGGGTGGGCAGGTTGATGTTGCCGAACGACTTTAAGTAAAGTCCCCATTTGGGAATGAACTGGCCGGGGATGTTGGTGAGGCCGAGGCCGAAGAAGTCGTTGATCTGGGTGGAGAATATTGTAAGGGCTATACC
>CAJUHX010000044.1:7787-16670 GCA_910586455.1 uncultured Muribaculaceae bacterium
GGCTATACCTGCGGTGAATCCTACTATAATGGGGTAGGGTATAAATTTGATTACTGTGCCGAGGTGGAACAGTCCCATCAGCACCAGTATCACGCCGGCCATGGCGGTGGCTATGGCCAGGCCGTGGAGTCCGAACTGGGCTATTATATTATATACAATAATAATGAAAGCGCCGGTAGGACCGCCAATCTGTACGGTGTTGCCGCCGAAGAACGACACCAGAAATCCGCCTATGATGGCGGTAATGAGGCCTACTGTGGGGCTTACGCCGGATGCTATGCCGAATGCGATTGCAAGCGGAAGGGCTACAATGCCCACTACGATGCCGGCGATTACGTCGTCTTTGAGTTTGGTCATGGAGTAATGACTCAGCGCCTCGAACAGTTTGGGGCGGAAGTCGATTGTACCCGATAGTTTCATAAATTTAGAACCTGTTATTTATAATTTCGCCGCAAAGTTAAACAAATTTTAGCAATCGGGCAAATTGGAGCCGCGGCCCGACACCTGTGCGCGGGTGTTCTTTAGTTTAATAGGATTACTATGCGCGGTGTAGCTTTTTCAGGACATACTCGAATTTTTTTATGCCGCACTATGCGGGCTTTTTGTGATTTTCAATCGGGCACGGCCGGAAAAAATGCGGGAGCGCCGGAGAAAATATCACTTGCTGTAGAAGAAAAATTATCGAAAGTAATAAAAAGATTTGCCCTGCCATGTAAAAGGTAAAATTTTTCCGAGGCAAAAAACAAGCGAAAATCCCCCTTAAAAATGGCTGTTTTGTGGAGAAAACAGCGAAAAAGTTAGTTAGAAAGCAGAAAAATGCATTTTTTTGAAAAATTTCCCTCAGAATATTTGCACAGTATTGAAAAACCTCCTAACTTTGCACTCGCAAAAGCAACGATGCTGATGCCTCTCCCACCAAGGGCTTAGAGAAGCAAAAAAACAAGGTGTGGTAGTTCAGCTGGTTAGAATACCTGCCTGTCACGCAGGGGGTCGCGGGTTCGAGTCCCGTCCATACCGCAAGAGGAGAGAGGAGAATGAGAAATTGTTAATCAAATCATTTGATTACGTTTCTCATTCTTTTTTTGTATATGCTTGAGTTCTTTTCGCTGTGGTTGCTTCGCCAATAGCGAAATAATTTGTAATTTTGCAGCTATATGGACAATCAGTCAAATCCATCAGATATTTTCGGCAGAGCTGCCCGTATTGGTCCGGTGGCCGGGGCGTACTTTACTGTGCTGTTTCTGTGTGCCGCCTACTCCGGCATGCATCCGTTGCTTTCGATTCTTACTCTGGTGCTTTTTCTTTCGGTGCCATGGTTGCTGTACAGGCGTCTGTCGGCAACCGCTGCCGCTGTGGCCAAAGTACGCACCGTGACCTTATGGACCGAAGGCATATACAGCTTTCTGTTCGGCGGACTCATTATGGCCCTGCTTGTGTATGTGTGGTTGCGCTTTGTCGACCCCGGATATATGCGCAACCAGCTTGAACTGGCGGCGCAACTTATGCGCGACTATCCGCAGTCGGCGTCGCCCGATTTGAGGCATACGGTCGAGGCCGTTCTTGAGCAAGGCTCTCTGCCCGGAGCCATTCAGATGGCAATGTCGCTGTTCTGGACTGTTACATTCACCGGCGCGGTGCTGTCGCTGCCGGTAGCTTTCATTATCGCTAAAATAAAATCTTCAAGATGACCGAAGAACAGAATAATGGCAAACCGCTCGACATATCCGTAGTGGTGCCTTTATATAACGAAGAAGAATCACTGCCCGAACTCGAGGCTTGGATTGAACGTGTGATGCAGGCCAACGGCTTCAGCTACGAGATTATATTTGTGAACGACGGTTCAACCGACTCGTCGTGGCAGGTAATAGAACAGCTCAAGCAGAAAAATCAGGCGGTACACGGCGTATGCTTCCGCCGCAATTATGGCAAGTCGCCGGCGCTCAACACCGGTTTTGCCCGTGCCCGCGGAAATGTGGTAATTACAATGGATGCCGACCTGCAGGACTCGCCCGACGAGATTCCGGAACTATACCGCATGATTACCCGCGACCGCTACGACCTTGTGTCGGGATATAAGCAGAAGCGCTACGATCCGCTGTCGAAGACCATACCCACCAAACTGTTCAATGCCACGGCACGCCGTGTAAGCGGCATAAAGAATCTGCACGACTTCAACTGCGGACTGAAAGCCTACCGCCGCGATGTGGTGAAACATATCGAAGTGTACGGCGATATGCACCGCTACATACCCTATCTGGCCAAACTGGCCGGCTTTACCCGCATAGGCGAGAAGGTGGTGCAGCACCGTGCCCGTAAATACGGCAAGACCAAATTCGGCCTCGACCGCTTTGTGAACGGCTATCTCGACCTCGCCACCCTGTGGTTTACCGGCAAATTCGGCGGCAAGCCCATGCACTTCTTCGGCCTGATGGGCTCGTTGATGTTTCTGCTCGGCTTCATAGCCGCCGGAATAGTGGGCGCCGTGAAACTCTACCGCATGTATCATGGCATGAGTTATACCCTTGTCACCGATTCGCCATACTTCTATCTGGCCCTGACCATGATGCTGCTGGGCAGCCAGTTCTTCCTGGCCGGATTCATAGGCGAACTTGTAGCCCGCAACTCCAGCCACCGCAACGACTACGAAATAGAAACCGAATTCTGACATACGCTCCTAAACGCTAAATGTTAAACCCTGAACAAAAAATGGACTTCTCAGCATACACCCGATTTCATGCTCTGGCGCAGGACCGCCGCAGCTGCCGCAACTATCTGCCGCAGCCCGTCGACCGCAGCCTGCTTCTGGCCATACTCGACGCCGCCCGCCTGTCACCGTCGGCAGTAAACCGTCAGCCTGTGCGCTATATAGTACTCGATGCCGAAGCCGACCCTGAAGTGCGCGATATCATACTCAAAGTGTACAACCGCCCGTGGATAGCTACCGCTCCGGTATATATAGTGGCTGTAGGCATGCACGACCAGGCCTGGCATCGCCCCTGCGACGGCAAAGACCACGCAGATATAGATGTGGCGATTGCAGTCGAACATATCTGTCTGGCAGCCTCGGCCCTCGGTCTGGGCAGCTGCTGGGTGTGCAACTTCGAGGCCCCCGAACTGCACAGACTGCTGCAGCTTGGCAGCGACGAAGAACCCGTAGCGATAATCCCCATAGGCTATCCCGCCGACGCCGATGCTCCGCGCCGCGGACGAAAATCACTCGACGAAATCGTTCAATGGGGAAGAAAGGCCTGATATCGGCAAGCGTGGCGGCTTTGGCAATCCTGCTGTGCGGAGCCTGCAGTTCGGGCGGATGTATCGACGGCCGCAGCGGTGTGCCTAAAGTCGAATTCCGCTCAAGCGCCACCGGTGCGGCCATACGCCTCGACTCGCTGCGCATAAGTGGAGTAGGGGCTCCCGGCGACTCCGCCATAATCGGCGCCGCCACCTCGACGTCGTACGTGAATCTGCCGCTGAAATCCGACTCGCACCTCACCGCCTGGTGTATATCCTACAAGCAGAAGGCCCTCGACTATCCGCAACTGAACGATACCCTCACCTTTGAATACGATACCACACCGTACTTTGTCAGCGACGATTGCGGCGTGGGATTCCGATACTATATCAATAACCTGAGCTGTACCCGCCACCTTATCGACTCGGTGGAGTTGGTGGAACCGCTCGTAACCACAGTCGACCAGGTATATGTGGCGCTCTATTTCCGCACTCAGGAGTAAACTGTCCGTGGCACTGCTGCTGGCATTCGTTGCCGGCATATTGGCGCTGCAGGCCGAGGAACCGCAGCCGGAAGGCGGAACTGCGCAGCGTCGCCGCATATCGCCCGTGAACAACGCAGCCACAACCACACAGCACATCAACGAGCTGGCAGGCGATACAGCCGTGATAAACGCCGCACGCCGTGCGCGCTCAATACACTACCACGACGACAGCGGACGCACAGTGTACGTCGACACCATTACCGGCGACGAATGGATTGACTCCGCCGCCGTCATACCCGTGGTGAAAATGAAATACCCCTTGCTGCAGTCCGCCTCGTTAGGAGTCGACATCTGGGACCCGGTAATGCGCATCTTTGGCCAGAAATACGGTCTTATAGGCTTTCAGGCACAGGTGAACTTGCACAACCGATACCTGCCCGCATTCGAAATAGGCCTCGGACAAGCCAAGAACACGCCCGCCGGTATGAACTTCAGCTATACATCGCCGGTGAGTGTATGGTTAAAAATCGGAGCCGACTATAACTTCCTGTACAACTCAAATCCGGACTATATGCTTACAGTTGGTGCCCGCTACGGTTTCTCGCCGTTCAGCTACTCGCTGTCCGACATCACCATCGACCAGGGTTACTGGCAGGAAACACAGCATCCGCAGATACCCTCACAGCGCGTCACCGCCGGATGGTACGAAATCACCTTCGGGCTGCGGGTAAAACTATGGGGACCAATATCGGCCGGCTGGCGCTTCCATTACCATGGCATACTCCACCAAAGTCATGCACGTTACGGCGACCCATGGTACATACCCGGCTACGGAGCATCAGGCCGTCCGATTACAGGCAGTTTCAGCATCACCTACACCCTGCCACTGAACTTTCTGCGCCGCACACCCGTTGTAGAAGAACAAACTACAACCGAACCACAATGAAACATATAATCATAGTCGGGGCCTCGTCGGGAATCGGACGCCGAGTGGCCCTCGATTTCGCCCGCATGGGATGGAACGTAGGCATAGCCGCCCGACGAATAGAGCGCCTCGAAGAAATCTGCGGGCTATATCCCGACAATATTGTATGCAAAAGCATCGACGTAACAGCTGATGACGCCGTAGAACGCTTCTACGACCTGATAGAACTCAACGGTGGAGCCGATGTAGTGCTGTACGCCGCCGGAGTAGGCTGGAGCAATACTGAACTAAGCCTCAGCGAAGACGTGCAGACCGTGGCCGTGAACGTAGGCGGCTTCACACGCATAGTAAACGCCGCATACCGATACTTCCGCGACACCGCAAACTGCCGGCGCGGACAGATAGCCGCCATAACTTCCGTGGCCGGAACAAAAGGCCTCGGTGTCAGCGCCGCCTATTCGGCATCCAAGCGCTATTGCCAGACCTATCTGGAGGCTCTTGGCCAGCTTGCCCGTATGCAGCGCGTGGCCGTGGATATTACCGATATACGGCCCGGATTCATCCGTACGCCGCTACTCAAAGCCGGACGGCGCTACCCCATGCTGATGGATCTTGATTATGCCGCCCCGCGCATCGAACTGGCCATACTGCGCCGAAAACGCGTGCAGGTAATCGACTGGCGCTGGAATGTGGCAGTTGGCCTGTGGCGTATCATACCGGCAGCCCTGTGGATACGCATGCCGGTAAAACTGTGAATCCGCATGTGGATTAAGTGTCGGAAATTTAAACACTGATACAGCTTTTGCATCCTCTGCACTGTCCGAATCAGAGCGGTCAGGAATTTGGCGGGATTCTAAATGGTTAAAAAACAAAGGTATATAAATAACAAAAGAGAAGTTTCACAACTTCTCTTTTCCTTTAAACCTTTATCTTAATCTAATACTATGAAAAACACACATGCAAAAGTACGCATTTTTTGACATTCAAAGCAAACGTTTTGCTAAGAAAAATGAATTTCTTAGCAAAATTTAACCAAATCAGCGTACTGCAATCTTTTCAACACGGCGTTCATGGCGTCCGCCTTCGAACTCTGTATTAAGAAAAACATCCATAATTTCAAGCGCAATTTCAGGTGCGATGAATCGTGCAGGTAGCACAAGAACATTTGCGTTATTATGCTGACGCGCCAGAGCAGCCAGTTCCGGAGTCCAGCACAGAGCGGCGCGTATGCCCTGATGCTTGTTGAGAGTCATGGCAATGCCGTTGCCCGAACCACACATGGCAATGCCGGGGAAGCATTCGCCCGACTCCACGGCTTCGGCGCACGGATGCGCGAAATCGGGGTAATCGCACGAGTCGGCGCTGTAAGTGCCGAAATCTTTATATTCGATGCTGTTGGCTTCGAGGTAGCCCTCGATAATACTTTTCAGTTCAAAGCCTGCGTGGTCGCTGCATATAGCGAGAGGCTTGTCGGAAGAAATAATTGACATGTTTTTTGATGTATTTAGTTGTATAGTTTGAGGTTGTTAATCATCATTGCTGCATACAAGAACTTTCGACCGGTAAAAACCGGCGAGAAAGCGGAAATTGTCCTGGACTATAGAGCGTCCCACTTCAGGACCCTGCGCTGCGAAAATCTGAACTTCCGGAGCCAGATGATTATCCTGGATATACTGCGCAACATCGTCGGGCAGACCGTCTGCAATCAGTTCAAGCCCGGACTCACGGCTCTTGACTTTGGAGAATTTACGGTTGCCTTTGATTTTGAAATATGCCGCGCCCCCGTTTATAATCAGCGGAGCTTGCTCAAGACTCAGTAACAGTGCAACGTCGTGAAGTTCAGATTCATCGTCAGTCACTGTGGATTGCGACAAGCTTCCGGACTCCTGCATAAATTCATTTAGTTTGGCAATGGACTGGAACAGGAATACTCTTTGACCGCCATTTGCGTCGATTTTATTGCGAATAAACTCTTTTGCCGCATCCGGCATGTCGGTGCAGTTTTGAGGTTGAGAATCGAAAATGTCGTCATCGTGCTCAGATATCGAAGTCATCATACCGTTCAGATTCCATTCGCCATTGAATATTATCAATTCTGCCGCACAAACCTTTATATTGGCAGTGGCGGAGTTATTGGCAAACGAATCCCTCCGCACTTTATACTCTGTACCGGTATAATCGGTAAGAACCAGATACTTTTCGGAGCGAGATGTAATTTTGTAAAAACGGAAACTATTGATTTGGATGTTGCCGATTATCTCGGCTTGCTTGATGTGTCCCCGGTCGCGGCACATCTGGGCCAGATAGTCGACAACCGGAATACCCAGCGGTCCGACGGCTTTTGGCCATGAGTACGCACACATAATCTGGTAATGCCCCGTGGAGTATTGTATGTTAGGAATCTCCTCGATGAGTTCCAGACTCTGTTTTTCGATATATTCGCTCATCCAAGGCGCGGCAATCAGCGGATTTGACACACTGAGCCAATAAGCCAGCTGACGGACTTTCAGATAATCATCGCTCAAGATTGCCGACGATATATAATCGGCAATTCGCATCGATTCCGGAGCCGACTCATACTCATCGACAATCTCGTCGTAAAGAATGTCGGCCATCTTGGAAATACCATCGCTGTATGGCGAAAAAATTAGATCGTCGGGCTGGCCGCAACGTACAAACGACTGCCAGACAATAAACTTCAAATCCTCCAGATTTACATTATCGGTCAGATACTCCTCATGGTCGCAATTATAAAACGGCAGCATAGAGCCATAAATACTGCGGTAGAGATTGCGGAAAGCATTCCAGACTCCGAAATCATTTACCAGATCCTCCAGATAAGCGGCTACGGACAAAGCCGTAACTTTTATTAAATCAGCAGGCGGATTTGGAATTCTCAGCGTAGCCAGTCGGTCGATGAGTCGGTTTGCTAATTTCACGTAATAACGGTCGGACCCACACGAAAGAGCTTGCGGATGAGTGAGTTTCCACTCATGTTCATCAATATGATATTGTTGGCCGATTTCACCCAATTGGCAAGATAAGTCCTCATCAGATAAACTATTGAGATGTTGCCTGATCATATCGGCAAAATTTTGTATCTTACCATTTGTTGCATTCTTTTTACTCATGCAGTATGAATTTTATAAATATGTACTTAGAAAACAAAGGTACGAAAAAAAAAGCATAGAACATCAATAAAAATACAATAGCTTTTACGATGTAATAGGATGGGGCGTAAATTACTGATAATAAGTAAATAACAAACACCGCTAAAACTCCGGAAAAAATAAAATAAAAATAATGCATGAAAAATTTGTCAGATTCGAAAAACTATTGTAACTTTGCACTCGCAATCCCACCGATAGCAATGCCCAGGTGGCGGAATGGTAGACGCGCTCGTTTCAGGTGCGAGTGCTGCGAGGCGTGCAGGTTCGAGTCCTGTTCTGGGCACCACAAAAGCGACTTAATAAAGTGAATATCACCAAGTTAAGTCGCTTTCTTTTATTTTTACGTGCATATTACGTGCAAAAGGCCTGCACGCAACTTTGAGTTAGGTTCACTCTTCTTCGTAATAGTAAGAGTAGTCGATGCCTTTCATGAACATTTCGCGGTCGTTGATTTTGTCGGTCAAGGCTCCTTCGAGCAGCGTTTTTATATGTGTGGAGTCGACAACGCTCTCTCGCATCGCTGTCAGATATTCGTTCTTATCAATCCGGCTCCAGTCCACGCAGCGTTTGAGCGAGCGGCGGAGCATCAGGTCGAGCCAGATGCGTGTGCTGCGCCCGTTGCCCTCCATAAACGGATGTACCACGTTCATCTCCACATACTTGTCGGCAATTTCGTCAAGCGTCGTTTCCGGCATTCCCTCAATGGTCGGTATGATGGTCGGAAAATGGAGGCAATTCGCAAAAGTGAAACCTCCCTTTGATATATTCTTGTTCCTGATTTGTCCGGCAAACTCATATAGGCCGCCGAACAAGTAGGCATGAATCTGTTGCAGGCATTTCATACTGCCCGGTTCAAGAGAGTTCAGCAGTCCGCTTTCAAACAAAGTGTATGCTTTCTTTCGGCTCTGACCGTCAATGGTATTATCACTATAGGTAAACCAGTCGAGAAACCCGCTCGCCCGGTTATTGGGATAATGCTTGGCAAGAAGGATAACGCCATCGCTATTCAGAACATCAGCAATACGCTGTTTGCCATCCGGGGCCTCGAATTTGAACCCGTGAGTGGGACTCA
>CAJUHX010000045.1 GCA_910586455.1 uncultured Muribaculaceae bacterium
CCATGGAGCTGACTGAAACGCTTCGAGGCGGTGCCTATGGCTATGCTTCCGCCCATCAAACTGGCACTGACCGCACCCTCGAAGGCCTCAGGCTCGCGATACGTAATATCGAGTACACTCGACATCTTGTCGGCGTAGCGTGCCGGAAAACCACCGGTACTGAAACTTACAGACCCCACCATATCAGGATTGATAATCGACAGGCCTTCCTGCTGTCCGCTGCTCACCAACAGCGGTCGATACACTTCTATACCGTTGATATATACCGAATTTTCGTCGTATGTACCGCCGCGTACCGAATACTGATTGCTCATCTCGTTGTTGCTGTTCACACCGGCCATGGTGGATATGATACTCTCCACACTGCCTCCGGTGGCATCAGGCACCAGCCGTTGCTGGCCGAGGTCAATCATCTGCATGCCGTCGGTCTGTTTGCGGTAGTCTGTAACGTTTACTTCGCCGAGTGTGTAGGTTGCCGGCTGCATCTTCACGTTCACGGTCACATCACCCTTGGCATCGATAAGGCGTCGTTTCGACTCTTCGTAGCCAATGCAGGTAAACGACAGACGTATGGTGTCTGCCTCGGCCACCGACAGCGAGTATTTTCCGTCGAGGTCGGAGGTAGCGCCGATTGCGGTGCCCTCTACCTTGATGGTCACGAATTCGAGAGCATCGTTGTTTTCGTCGGTAATCTGTCCGTGAATCTTCACAGGAGCCGCCGATGCGGCTAACGCGCTCACGGCTATCAGCAATACATATATGATTGGTCGTATTATCTTCATCGTACAATTAATAACGAATAAAAACCGCATTAATTGTGTAGGCAATAATTGTGCCCCTCTGACATGTACATGTATGGCCACGGCGTCCACTCCGTGGCCACATAATCAGCTGCAGATTATTTGCCGAAAGTGGCAGCAATTTGCTTTGCCACTCGCTTGATAGCTCCGCTTACGTCGTGTTCTGCACCGGCAACACCGAGCGAGGTATAGGCGCTCCGGCAAGATACTACAGGCCGTCCGGTCATATAGTCGATAAAGTTTACCGTCACTACAGTCTGCTCCAGACTAACGTTCACTCCATACTTGACCAACAACAGTTTTTCCAGCTGCGATTGCGACAGTTCATAAATGCGGGCGTCGCTTATGAGTTCCAGACCGGAACATTCCACGGCGTCGAACAGCTGAATCTCATACTCCATCAGTTCAGCCGGAATATGATAAGTATCATTGTTGATTATCGAAGCATATTCATACTTGGACAGGTTGACATTTTTGGAAAATGTCGATTTCGATGTCGTGCATGCAGCAAGCAACAGCACTGACAAGAATACAAAAATGTTTTTTATCCACTTTCCCATAATAATTATATTTTGACTATTTGAAATGGCATACCTATCTCTTCAATTCGAATAATAATCGACTTCACAAAGATAATCAATTATTTTTTAAACTTCAAAATATCGTGCCTGAAAAAACAGGAACAGTAACCCCCGGCATCGCTGCCGGGGCTTCCATACTGGTATGATTAGCGCTTTTTCATATCAAAGGTTATCGGCCACCGGCTGTTGAGCGGTCAGCGTCGGCATTTACATCCACAAGTTTCTGCGCTCCGCGTTTTTGCCGCCCCCACTGCAGATTATAGCTCACAGTGATGTAAGGCATACGCATGTCGAGGCGCATGTGCTGTTCGTTACTGTTCCAGTGGCTGAGCGATTTGCTGCCCTGGTCGTACTTGCCGAAAGGCATTATTATGCCAGCGCTGAACTGCCACGATTTCCAGTTGTAGCAGAGGTCAATCAGGTTGAGGTTTTCTCCCCACGAAATTTTCTCGCCCCACAGGTCGCGTTGGGCGCGCACGTACTGACCTGAAAGCACAAAGCCCCAGTGCATAAGATGTATCGAGGCGTTACCGCTCCAGGCATTGCTGTTCAGCGTGTAGCCGGTGCCGCGCATTCGCTCCATACGGTATTGTATATAACCGCTTGCCATCAGCCAGCCGGGTACTATGTCGATTTGCGGAGCCAGAAAGAACGACAGGTTCTGCAGCCCGCGGCTGTTTTCGTAAGTTGTGACAAGGCGTTCGTCATCCCAGCGCAGCAATGGCGTAATGGCATTGGGCGAGGTAAAGGCACGGATTCCGAACGAGCCGCCCACTCGCGGCAGATTGAATCCGTAGCGCAATGTGAGCATATACGAGTTGGCTGTCTTTAGGTCCTGATTGCCCTCGCGCCACTGGAAGCCGTCGAGCTGCTGGGGCACTATGTTGGTTTCGGCCAGCGATGGGGTCGACTGCCACGAAGTGAAGTTGAGCCTGAAATTATGATTCTGATTGAGCGAATATGTTATGGTTGCCTGCGGACGTGGACTCCAGCTGTGATTGCCGCGATTCGACTCATTGAACAGGAAGTCGGTGTACTGCACACCCATGCCGGCTGTAGCCGACCATTTGCCGAAACGGTGGAAGTACTCGGCAAAGAAGTATACCTTATCCTGGCGCTGATGGAATATCTGACCGTCGAGGTTTCGGTATTCCGAACGGTTGCGATTGGCTGTATATGAAGCTCCGGCGGTGAAGCGTGAGTTGCTCCAGTTTTTTATGTAATCGGCCTCGACAGCGTAAGCCTGGTTTCGGTCTTTGATATCGGTATGTATGTCAGTAAGATAAGCTGCGGCACCGGGCAGCTGTTCAAGATAATCGGAATAGGAACGTCCGAAGTAGAACGAACTGCTGAAATTCAACGCCAATGTCTGTCTGTGGCTAAAATTCTGCTGCCAGTACAGCGACAGTGTCGGGGTAGATCCTTTGTCGCCGTGTATATCGTTAAGCAGAATATCGTCGGAGCCATCGCTGAGCGAAAGCAGTCCGTTGTAAACGAACTTGTCGGTGAATTTATGATTCAGTCCGAACTCTGCCACAAACACAGTAGTGTCGGGCCTGATATAGCTGTACGACGCCCATACGTTGCCTAAGGTATTGTCCATTTCGCCGCCAAGCGAATTCTCATCGCGTGTAAGTGTAGTGCCGTCGGTGTATGTAAAGGTTTCGGTATAGTCGCGGTGAGTCTTTATTTTGTTGGTCAGCTTAAAATTGGCGCCGACCTCCCATTGCGAACGTCCAACATTGAATTTGGCGTCAGCCATATAGAAGCCCCAGGCTGTGTTAAGCGCAGGCCGGGCGATAGTCTGCAGCGAACCGCCCAGTGCAGGATTCGACACTACGAAATTAAGCACATAGTTGGCTCCGTTGTATCGCAGACCGGGATTATCAATCCACTCCACCCGCTTTATGGTTTCGGGCAACAGGGCTCGCACCTGATCGATTGATGATTCACGACCGTTTATCCGCAGCTGCACCGACTGACCGGCGGCCTGTATGGAACTTAGCGCATCGTTCACCGTAAGTGTGGGTATCATAAGGTTAGAGAGCAACTGCACTCCGTTTTTAGCGTTATCCACGGCACTTTTCGACGGATGATATACATCCATGTCGGCCTTTCTGATTACCTTGGGCGCCTCTATGACTATCTCGTCCAATACCTGCGGAGCCTCAGAGTCTGTAGTCTGCGTCTGTGCCAATCCAAGTAAGGGCGACATTGTCAACGAAGTAAGTATTACAATTTTTTTCATCTATTTGCAGATTTTTGTGCAAAGTTAGGCAAAAGTTCCGATATATGGCCACACAAGTAAAGTAACTTTAGCTATTTTCATTTGTCTGAAAAGATAAAATTTTATAACTTCGTGACTTGAAACCGTACACTTACTGGTAAGGCATCATTAAATTACTCATGATTAATTCGTTACGAAACTTCACTTTAATTCTGCTGCTGGCATGTGCAGCTGTAGCGGCATCGGCCCGCGACTTTTTAGGCATCGACGGCGAAGAATCAACTTCAATAGGAATATATATAAAAGATATACGCTCGGGCAAGGTTTTGGTCGACCACAACTCGCAGATGGCCCTCACCCCGGCCAGTATACTCAAGTGTGTGACCACAGCCACCGCACTGCAGATGCTGGGCCCCGACTACCGTTTCACCACTTCGGTAAGCCTGCGCGGCTCCGTTTCCAAGGGTGTGCTTAACGGCGACCTGATTATCAACGGCGTGGCCGACCCGACACTCGAAAGCAGCCAGTTCAAGCACAACCTGGGCTTCTGCAACGCAGTCGTACACAGTCTGCAGGCCGAGGGCATCAACAAGATTAGCGGCGATATTATAATAGAGCAGAACCTTAAAAACGCCGGGCCTATCGCCCAATGGGAAATCGAAGATGTGGCCTACCCTTACGGCGCCGGACTTTTCGGCCTCAACTGGCGCGACAACACTTTTACTCTCTTTCCGCTGACCGGTGTCACTAAGCCATACGTGCCGGACATTGATTTCGAACTTGAAAAAAGCACCGACGGCAACGAACTGCTGCGCGGCATTTACTCCGACCGTCTGATAATACGCCGCGGCGACATAAGCAGCAAAAAACTGAGTGTAAGCACCACCATGCCCGACCCGGCGGCAGTACTCAGGGCCGAACTGCTCGAAGCCATGTCCGACGCCGGTATCACAGTAAGCAAACGCAGCAAAGCTGCTGCGACGACAGCATCAATCCGTACGCTGCTGGAGTGGAAATCGCCCGACGGTGCGGCTATAATGCGCTCGCTGATGGTACGCTCCGACAATCTTTTCGCCGAGGGAATACTCCGGGCTATAGCACCCGGAAGCTCGCGCAAAGACGCCATTAAAAAGGAGAAAGAATTCTGGAACTCCAAGGGTATCAGCGCCCGATACACCATAATCAACGACGGCAGCGGACTCACCCGTGCCAACAGGATATCGCCTCGCTTCATGGCCGACATACTCGAACACATGGTCAAGAGCGAGTCGGCCGACACGTATGTGGGCTTCTTCCCCAAAGTTGGTGTGGAGGGTACCGTAAAGTCGTTCCTGGCCAAGACATCGCTCAAGGGCAAACTGCTGCTGAAAACCGGCAGTGTAAGCTCCGTACAGTGCTACGCCGGCTACAAAATCGATGATGAAGGCAAACCCACACACGTGGTTGTGTTTATGATAAACGGCTTTTTCTGCGAACGGTCCGGCATACGTGCCGCTGTCGAAAATATGCTGCTTGAAAAATTCCAATAAAAATCCGACATTCAATATTTAACATTATAAAAGTGTACAACATACAAGAACTATACCGGCTCAACATAGAGCTCGAAGGCTTACTGCGGGTAATCGAACAGCGCGACAGCGAAGAAGCCCGCGAACTGCTCGCGCAGAAATTCAAACTTTATACCGAGTCGATGCAGCAACTGCTCGACTGCGCAAAAACCACGCAGCCCACAGCAGGCGAAGCCGCCATCCTGGATGAAATAAAGAATCAGGAGGCCGTGTCGGCTGAGGTAATATCCGAATCAGTAGCTGCCGAAGCCGCCGTGGCTCACGAGGAACACAAGGCAAGCACAACCGTAGCCAAGGCCGCCGCCGAAAATGCCCGCAGCCTCAAACTCGACGAAATGCTCTCGGCCCGCCAGTCGGCCGACCTCAGCAAAGCCTTCACCCTCAACGACAAGTACCGCTTCCGCCGCGAACTTTTCGGTGGCAGCGACTCGGACTTCAGCCAAACCATAGGGCTGATTGTGCAGATGAACTCCTATGAAGAAGCCCGCGACTATCTGCTTCACGACCTCTGTTGGGACAGCCATAACGAAGCCGTTGAAGACTTCCTTACCATCATCAAGCGCCATTTCCAGGCATGAGCGGCAAACTGTACATAGTGCCGACTCCGGTAGGCAACATGGCCGACATGACTCCGCGGGCAGCCGATGTGCTGCGCGAAGCGGCGCTGATTCTGGCCGAAGATACCCGCACCAGCGCTCCGCTGCTGCAACGTTTCGGCATAGCCACTCCCATGCTCAGTTACCATAAGTTCAACGAACACAGCGAAACCGTCAAGTTTCTTGACCGTATCGAGGCCGGTGAAACCATAGCTCTCATCAGCGATGCCGGCACTCCCGGCATATCGGACCCCGGGTTCATGCTCTCGCGCGAGGCACGCCGACGCGGTGTTACGGTTGAAACACTGCCCGGCCCGACAGCATTCGTGCCGGCTCTGGTCAGCAGCGGCCTGCCATGCGACAGATTCATATTCGAAGGATTTCTGCCGGCAAAAAAAGGCCGTGCCACACGCCTGGCCGAGCTGGCTGCCCAGCCTCTGACTTTCATCATTTACGAATCGCCTCTCAGAGTAGCCAAAACGCTGACACAGTTGGCCGAAGCCTGCGGCGACGACCGACCGGCCTCGGTGGCGCGCGAGATTTCGAAACTCCACGAAACACACCATCGCGGCACACTTGGCGAACTGCGCGATTTATTTTCAATGAACCAAACACGAGGCGAAATTGTTATCATTGTAAGCGGTCAGGAAAAAGTTCCTGCAAAGGAGCACAAAAACAAATACCGTCATAAAGAACGGGACGAGGCTTAGCCAAATCCTTAATGCTAAAATTCAACGCTTTAACTACATGAAACAGCTTGTAACCATGGCCACTATCGGCCTTCTGGCACTCAGCTCATGCCAGTCGAATGAAAAATCAGCGCAACTGCAACAGCAACAGCAACTGCACGACGCTACCAAGGAAGAACTTGTACAGGCCGTTGCCGAACGCGACGAACTCCTCGAACTTTTGGGCGACATCACCACCGACGTTCAGGAAGTGAAACGCCTCGAGAATATACTATCCGCATCCAACGGCATGTCGGAAACTCCCGACCGCCGACAGCAGATTCAGAGCGACATCAATGCAATCCAGCAGGCTCTGCAGCAGCGTCGCGAACGTCTGGCCGAACTTGAAGCCAAACTCGAAAAATCGAGCACCTCGAACGAAAAGCTCCGGGCAACAATAGCTTCGCTGCGCAAGCAGATTGATGAACAGTCAGTACAGATTACAAGCCTCACCAACAATCTGGCCGAAGCCAAGACCCAGGTGACAAAGCTTTCGACCGTAAACGATTCGCTCGCCACCACTGTGACCAGCGTCAGCAACGAACTCGAGCAATCTCAGGCTCAAAACGAGGACATGACCAACGCCATGAACACCGTTTATTATGTTATAGCCACCGACAAGGAACTGAAAGCGCACGGCATAATCCAGAAAAAGAAAGTACTGCTGGGCGACTACGACAAAAACTTCTTTACCGTAGCCGACAAGCGCAAACTTACCTCACTGCCCCTGCGCACCAAAAAGAAAGTAGAGATTATGACACCAGCTCCCACCGGCTCGTATGTCATTGCCAAGGGTGCCGACGAAATGTGGACTCTCAACATCACCGACCCGGCCCGATTCTGGAGCCTCTCGCCATACCTGGTAGTAAAAGTAAAGTAACGTAAAGATAACATAAAATAAAGTAAGGCCACCGACCCGGGCGGCCTTACTTTTTGTTTATAAGTTATAGATTCACTATGTTTCACCTTTATCTTCAAAATATGGCAAACGAACGTTTTCAATCCAAACTCATAGCCCTGCAAAGCAATATGCTTAACTTTGCTTACCTTCTGACCTCGAACCGCGACGATGCCTACGACCTCGTTCAGGATACCATGCTCAAAGTTCTCGACAACGAAGACAAATACACCGAAAACGTTAATTTCAAAGGCTGGGTACTCACCGTAATGCGCAATATATTCATAAACGGATACCGCAAAGCCTCGCGTACCACCGTGCTGGTTGACCGCAGCGAAGACCTGTATCTGCTCAATCTGCCGCAGGATTCCGGCATTGACAGCCCCGAAGGGTCAATGACCGTAAAGGAAATCAACGCGGCTGTAAACTCATTCGAGGACGAATACAGAATACCCTTCGCCATGCATCTGGCCGGCTACAAATATCAGGAAATAGCCGAAAAAGTAGGGTTGCCCCTCGGCACAATCAAAAGCCGCATATTCTTCGCACGCAAACGCCTGCGGCAGCAGTTGCGCGACCTGCGCTGACTCCGGGACCTCCGGCCCCGTTCAAGTTTTCAAGTTTTTCGCCAAAATTATTCGCTGTTTCGATTTTTTACCGTAACTTTGTAAGTCAGAAACGAAACACCTTTACATTATACAATGTTCAGAACAAATACCTGCGGAGAACTCCGCATCAGCGACGCCGGAAAAAAGGTGACCCTCGCCGGCTGGGTACAGCGCAGCCGCAAAATGGGCGGCATGACTTTTATTGATGTACGTGACCGCTACGGCATTACTCAGGTGGTTTTCAACATCGAGCACGACGCCGACCTCTGCGAACAAGCCAACCATCTCGGTCGAGAGTTTGTAATCCAGATTACCGGTACCGTGGCCGAGCGTACGGCAAAGAACGCCAATATGCCTACCGGCGACATCGAAATCATTGCCGACTCGCTGCGGGTGCTCAATCCCAGCGAAGTGCCTCCGTTCACTATCGAGGACGAAACCGACGGCGGCGATGACCTCAGAATGCGCTATCGCTACCTGGATATCCGCCGAAATCCCGTACGACGCAACCTCGAACTGCGCCACCGCATGACCATGGAGGTACGCCGCTACCTCGACAGCAAAGGCTTCCTCGAAATCGAAACCCCCATGCTGGTTGGTTCAACTCCCGAAGGCGCACGCGACTTTGTTGTGCCCTCGCGCATGAACCCTGGCCAATTCTACGCTCTGCCCCAGTCGCCCCAGACCCTCAAGCAACTGCTTATGGTGTCGGGCATCGACCGCTATTTTCAGATTGTAAAGTGCTTCCGCGATGAAGACCTCCGCGCCGACCGTCAGCCCGAGTTCACCCAGATCGACTGCGAGATGAGCTTCATAGAGCAGGACGACGTAATCCGTCTGTTCGAAGGCATGGCCAAGCACCTGTTCAAGGAAATACGCGGCATAGAAATTGAAGGTGACTTCCCCCGCATGAGCTGGGCCGACGCCATGAAATATTACGGCAGCGACAAGCCCGACACTCGTTTCGACATGCGCTTTGTAGAGCTTGACGGTGTCCTCAAAGGCCACGGCTTCAGCGTATTCGACAATGCAGCCTACATAGGCGGCATCTGCGCCAAGGGAGCTGCAAGCTACACCCGCAAACAGCTCGACGCGCTCACTGATTATGTAAAACGTCCGCAAATCGGTGCCAAGGGCATGGTTTATGCCCGCGTGGAAGCTGACGGCAACGTTAAATCGAGCGTCGACAAATTCTATACTCAGGAAACCCTGCAGGAACTCCGCAAGGCTATGAATGCCGAAGCCGGCGATCTGATTCTGATTCTCAGCGGCGACGATGTGATGCGTACCCGCAAACAGCTGTGCGAACTGCGCCTGGAAATGGGTCGCCAGCTGGGCCTGCGCGACAAAAACGTATTCTCCTGCCTATGGGTTGTCGACTTCCCCATGTTTGAATGGAGCGACGAGGAGCAGCGCCTCATGGCCATGCACCACCCCTTCACCCACCCCAAGGACGAAGACATACACTTGCTCGACAGCGATCCCGCTGCAGTACGCGCCGATGCCTACGACATGATTATAAACGGCGTTGAAGTTGGCGGAGGCTCTGTACGTATCCACGACAGCGAACTTCAGGCTAAAATGTTCGAGATTCTGGGCTTCACCCCCGAAAAGGCTAAAGAGCAGTTCGGCTTCCTGATGAACGCCTTCAAATTCGGCGCACCTCCTCATGGCGGCCTCGCCTACGGCCTTGACCGCTGGGTAAGCCTGTTTGCCGGCCTTGACAGTATCCGCGACTGCATCGCTTTCCCGAAAAACAACTCAGGACGCGACGTGATGCTTGACGCTCCGGCAGCCCTCGACCAAAAGCAGCTCGACGAACTCACTCTGGAAATAGTAAAACCCGAAGAAAAATAATGCTCAACGGCCACATTATAGAAGCCGTCGAAGCATTGGCGCACCCCGCCTACCAGGAGAGCTGGGACAACACCGGCCTCCAGGTAGGCTCGCGGCGCGCCGAATGTACAGGCGTACTGCTTTGTGTCGATGTAACTCCGGCTATTGTCGAAGAGGCCCATTCGCGTGGATGCTCGCTCATAATATCGCACCACCCGCTTATATTCAAAGGCCTTAAACGCCTCAGCGGCAACACGCCCATCGAAGAAGCCGTGATGGCCGCGATACGCTACGGCATAACTGTGTACAGCAGTCATACGGCCCTCGACTCGGCCCGTGGAGGCGTGTCGTACACCATGGCCGGGATGCTCGGAGCCGAGTTCCGCCATGTACTCGCCCCACTTGCCGACCGCCTGATATGCCTCAGCGTAATCACCGAACCCGCAGGAGCCGAGGCCGTGCGCATGACCATGACCGAGCTTGGCGCCGACGAACAGCTTACACGTCAGGAAAGTTGCCACGCGACGGTACACAGTTTTACAGCTGCTGATGAAGATGCCTTTACAGGCCATGACGAAATCGACGCAGTAAAGCTCACAGCCACCCTGCCCGCCGGCTGCGCTGCGGCCATACCCTCGCGCCTGTCGGAACTCAACAGCCGCATATACGACTACCGCATTACCCCCCTGCGCCAGTCCGACCCGTCGCTGGGTCTGGGCGCATATGCCGTATTCGAGCCGGCCATAACAGTAACCGAGCTTATCAACCGCATAAAGCAGGCCTTCGGCTCGCCGGTAGTACGCACCACACGCATCGATGACCCCGGACGTCCAATACGCCGCCTTGGACTTTGCGGAGGCAGCGGAGGCGAATTTATCGGCACCGCACTGCGCAGCGGAGCCGAGGCATATCTGAGCAGCGACATTCGCTACCACGACTTTGTAGACTGGCAGAACGACATTCTGCTGCTCGATATAGGCCATTTTGAGAGCGAATCTTGCACAAAACAGATTTTTTATAACGCTATTACAGAAAAATTTCCTAACTTTGCAGTCTATAAATCAGAGTTAGAATCCAACCCGATTAAATATCAATAAATATATGGCCACTGAAAAGAAATCCGATAGCTCATCAGTAGAGCAGCGCCTAAAATCGCTCTATCAGCTTCAGACCATACTCTCGGAAATCGACCGTATCCGCACCATACGCGGTGAACTTCCCCTCGAAGTAAAAGACCTTGAAGACAGCATCGCCGGTCTGCATACCCGCGTGGACAACTACCACAACGACATCGACGAGCTCAAACGCAATCTCGCAGTAGAAAAGGAAAAAATCAAGAATTGCCAGAGCCTCATCGCCGGCTACAAAGAGCAGATCGACAACGTTCGCAACAACCGCGAATTCGACCTCCTTTCGAAAGAAATCGAATTCCAGACCCTGGAAATTGAACTTGCCGAAAAGCATATCAACGACTACAACCGCGCGATTGACAACAAGTCGGCCGACATCCGCAACACCGAAGAACGCCTCGCCGACCAGGAACACATACTCAACGAGAAGAAAAACGAACTCGACGAAATTGTGAATGAAACCCGCCAGGAAGAAGAAAACCTGCGCGAGAAAGCTAAGGCCCTCGAGCCCAAAATCGACGAACGCACCCTCTCGGCATTCAAGCGTCTGCGCCGCAACGCACGCAACGGCCTCGGCATCGTTTACGTGCAGCGTAACGCATGTGGCGGCTGCTTCAACCGCATTCCGCCTCAGAAGCAGATGGAAATTAAGATGCACAAAAAAGTTATAGTGTGCGAATACTGCGGTCGCATTATGATTGACCCCTCTCTTGCCGGCGTCGACGAAGCATAAACCGCACCACTGCAGTAGCCATTGCAGCTACTCCGGCATAATAATCATAAAAAAATTCGGAACCGGTCGGGCTGCGCAAAAGCATGCACTCGACCGATTCTTTTTAATAGCCTCTAACCATAAATGAAAAACAAAATCCGGGATTATATCTCCGAAATCGAGGAAGATACAGACAACGAAGATTTCAACGACGAAGAAGAGCCTCTGTCTGACGTCCGCGACAACCGCCGCGGCACCCTGCTGTCGGCGCGCAACATCACCATAGCACTGATAGCGCTGACTATAGTGTTCTTCGGCGGATATTTCGCTGCTTTCGCCCTGGCCCACGAGAAGTACCTGCAGACCGAGGCGGAACTGTCAATATGCCGTTCGAGCATTGATTCAAGCCGCAAGGAAATTGCGGCTCTGAAAGATTCAGTCGATATACTCAACCGCAGGTTGGCAGAGCAAGTTCAGACAGTTTCAGTTCAGAGCGAGGCTGATATCAATCATTGAATACAAATGTGGTAGTAAGCGGATAGTGGTCGCTGCTTTTTAGCGAACCGCGCACCATGCTGTGTGCCTTGAAGCAACCGCGGTAAAGCACGTGGTCGATACGGAAGTAGAAACGGTTGGCGTTATAGGTAATCATAGGGCCGAATCCCACCTGGGGATACACTTCCTGGAGGTTGAACTCTGCCAGACGGCGTAGCCCGAAGCAATCGGGCACATCGTTGAAATCGCCACACACTATCACATTCTCGCCGCCATAATGCTTTATATAGCGGCCAATCATCTCTATCTGCCGGGCACGCTTCCGGTTGGCATGCATCAGCTTTGCAAGCAGGTGGTTGCTCACCTCGTTCACGCTGTTGCGGTTGGCATGGCCGTCGGTAATGCGGGTGTACAGCTGCTTGTCCTCGCCTGTAAGGCCAATCGACTGGAAATGGCAGTTGAACACCGAAATCAAATGCCCGTCGACATCAATCTGATAGGCTGCGAAATCATCGCATCCGGAATAATCTATGTGCAGGGCCGATAACGGATATTTCGACATCACGCACTGCGACTTTGTGAAAACTATATACGGATAGCGCTTGTGCAGTGCCGCCACCTGCTCGGCGGTAACGCCAAGGCTTTCCGATTCAGACACAAAGTAGAGTTCCTGTATACACACTATATCGGCATCTTGGTCGAGTATATACTCAAGTGTACGGTTGGGCCCCGGCTGAGATTCCTGGTCCATAAGCCCCAGTGTATTATATGTAAGCAAGGTGAATGAGCGCTCGGCCTCCTCGGGACTCAGTTTGCCGGGAGGCAGGTTGAGCGGACAGAAGTACCACAGCGGTTTGGCACACACCAGCATTGCCATAATAAGGAGCAACGAGGTCCGGCGCCACCAAATCAGATTAAAAACCGTCAGAAATACGGCTACTCCTGACCAGCCCGGCAGTGTCATGCCTACTATGCCCGCTCCGGTCACCTCGGCAGGATTGAACACACCTGCATACGACGAGCATATCAGTCCTACTGCCACTATAATATTCAGTGCCAGCCACAGGCTGTAGCCGAGTTTCCACCACCGGCTCCGCACGGGCTTTCGGGTGGCAAGAGGAGTATTCCGCTTAGAATATGTCATAGGTCTGTAATTTATCTCACTTTATGCGTCCGGAAATATCGAACAGTTCACGCTTTTCGGCATCGGACAACGCGCCGTATCCGGCACGCTTTACCTTGTCGAGTATAGCGTCGAGTCTTCGGTTGTCCTCCTCGGTAAATTCCTTGGCGGACCTATTTGGCGTTTTAATATTTTTTTTCTGGTTCTGCTTTTTTTTGCTTGCTTCCATAAAGCGCAGACGCAGTCCGGGCACCCTGCCCCTCATCAGCCCTACGGCTATGCCTGTGAGCGCGCCACCCACATGTGCGGCATTGCCGCCGAGATTCTGGCCGTCGATATCAAGGAAATAAATAAGCAACACACACATAGCCACCCATATTACCTTCACCCGGCCTATTATCAGCATGTTGATTTCGAGTTGCGGAAGCATCAGCGCTGTAGCCACAGTCACAGCTATTATCGAGGCAGAAGGCCCCATCAGCCATGTGCCATGCCATAAATCGAATATGGTGCCTGCGAGATAAAGCACACCGCCTGATATGCCGCCGGCTATGTAAAGCCATGTAAGCCGCGATGCCGACATGGGCAGCGACAGCAGCCGGCCGAAACACAGCAGCCACAGCATGTTGAACAGCAGCCTGAGCAAGTCGGTGTTTACAAGTGTATAGGTAAAGAGTGTCCACGGACGGGTGGCGAACATTCGCACATCGGCGGGCAACGCCAGCTGGCACGAAGCGGCGGCACGACCCATGCCAAAGCCTTCGAGTGTCAAATTCAGTAACGTAATTATTACGAAAGCGATACAGTTTACCGTAATGATACGCGCAGTGGCACTGCCCCATACAATCGAGGCAATACTACCGGTGAACAATCGTTTAGAAAAACCACTTGTCATTGAAAAAACCTTTTTTCTTCCAGTACAACACAAGCAGAATGGATACAAGCAAACCGCCCAGATGAGCGAAATGCGCCACTGTGGTGGCGTATCCGCCTATACCCTGTATAAGTTCGAGAACGGCATAGCCTACGACGAGCCATTTGAGTTTCATCGGTATGGCGAAATACAGATACACCCTTGCATTGGGAAACAACATGGCCGCAGCGCCAAGAATGCCGAATATCGCACCCGAAGCTCCTACCGTAGGGGTATTGGCTATGCCTATAAGTTCCATCACTCCGGGCACAAAGCTGTAGCCGCCGTCGCCTATGGTTATGACGCCATATCGGACACCCTCCATGAGCGCATCGCCGGAAAGAGCAGTGGAGCCGTTGCTGAACATGGCCCACGAATGGTCGATTACCCAGGCTACTGCAGCCGAACCGTATTTTACATCAAAACCGTGGATAAGCCAGGCAAACACACCCTCCTGCACCAATGCGGCACCGATGCCGCAGGTAAGATAAAAAAACAGAAATCGCTCCTTTCCGAGGACCCGCTCGATGGGCGGCCCGAAAAAGTACAGGGCAATCATGTTGAACAGCAGATGTCCGAAGCCGCCGTGGACAAACATATACGTTACCAACTGCCACAACTTGAAGCCGGGCGAGGTAAAATAATGCAATGCCGCATAGGTAGTCAGTTTCTGATCCATTAGCGGACTAAGCAACATCACCACAAAAATCAACACGTTTATCACCAGCAGATTTTTGGTTACCGAGGGTAATTGCTGAGGGTTTCCTAATCCAAGCATATTTATTCGTAAAATCAAATTTTATGCAAAATTACTGAAAAAATCGCCTCATATGGCGTTTTGGGATATTAAAAAGCCCAAAAAAATCGGATGAACAATATTTTTTTTGCGATTTTTTATTCAGTTTTCAAATATTAACACTATATTTGCGTTCGGAATTAATGTAATTAACAGTCAAAACAAAAAAAACAACCATAATTTATATTGTTATGAACAAAACAGAACTCGTCAACGCAATTGCCGAAAAGGCAAATCTCTCCAAAGTCGACGCCAAGAACGCCCTTGATGCCGCCCTTAATGCTGTAGCCGAAGCCCTTGCAGCCAACGACAAAGTAGCGCTCATTGGTTTTGGCACTTTCTCTGTTTCTGAAAAGGGCGAACGCACAGGCCTCAACCCCCGCACCAAAGAAAAAATCGTTATTCCCGCACGCAAAGCTGTGAAATTCAAAGCCGGAGCCGAACTTAACGCCAAACTCTGATTCCGTCCAAAACACCATATACAGCAAAGGCGCGCCCATGAAAGGCGCGCCTTTGCTGTATACAATCAGAATCCGAACTTGAAGCCCACCTGGGCCACACCCTGGGCTCCGAAACCAAGTTCGCCGAACAGAGCCACGTTGTTCGACAATGCCACCTGCGCGCCAAGCGGCACTATCTGATAAGCGCAGTAGGCTTTGGTATAGTTATCGTCGTCGTACGGTTGCATATAGCTGAACTCCACACCCAGCCCGAGTTTGGCATACAATGTCACTATGCTGTTGCGATAGTAATGGTAGCGTCCGTTGAGCATCACGGCATGGTAAGCGATACTGCTGTGTTTCGGGCCTCCCTTGGTGGTGGTACTCGAGAACGTGTACGACGGGCCAATCCAGATGTTGCGGGCAACATTGAAATTGAGTCCGACATTAAGAGCGCCCCACGCATTATTGACATGATGCCAGCCATCGTGCATGTTGGTGGCGTCCATCTGAGTATAACCGCCGTAGGATAATGACAGTTCGGTCCGCTGGGCCGAGGCGGTAGTGAAGAGTGAAGCAGCGGCAACAACCGCGCTAAGCAATAATTTCTTTAGCATAACCAAATTTTAAGTTTGTGAAACGTCTGTTTTTAGTAGATGACAAAAAAAATGAATTTTGTCGGCTATATTATTGATTTTTAATTAGTTATTTCCTGCAAAAGTCCCTGGGAATTAGCAACTTTAAAGAAAAGTTTAGCCGCTTTTTCCATGAAAGTTACGATAACTCCCAGGGACTGCGACAAAGTTAATCAAATTGTCCCGATTATGCAAGCGCATCTTGGCCCGGTAATGAATTTGGCTCGCATAAAATTGCTTGCGTTTGTTCTTCACGCCCTTTGTATTGTGCAGACGGTCAGCCTCCACAAGATAGCGTCGGCGATGCCTACGGGTGTTGAGCGTGATTCCAACCTGCGCCGTCCGCAGAGATTCCTTGCCGGATATGCACTTAATCTTGACCTTATAGCCAAAGTGATTTTTGCACTTCTGCCAGTCAAGACAGGACTGGTTCTGAGCCTTGACCGCACCAACTGGAAATT
>CAJUHX010000046.1:0-4485 GCA_910586455.1 uncultured Muribaculaceae bacterium
ACATTGCCGTATGCACCAGAATGGCGGTTTAAATATATAGCAGTAGTTTAGATTTTATTCATAATAGCCATGGTTTTCATGTAGATATAGTAAATGTAAAAAATAGTTTGTTCTTGTTTTGCAGGAGTGTTGCCAAATGTTAATGCAACTTTACGGCTGATACAAAACGGAAATTACAACATAAATTCGCTCATGATGGATACGACATTAGTTAATCGGAATAACTTCCATCTGACGTGAGATTGTAAATCATGAATATAAAGCACGCCGATGTTAATGTAAACCAATGTGTGTTTGTATACCTGCTATAGGTATACAAAATGAAGCCCTTATAAAATTATAACCTGCTTAAATGTAGATAGTTGAAGGTTTTATACGATTTAACATAGTGAAAATCATTTCGTTAAAAAAATGCAAGCTAAAATGCCATTGTTGTGGATATATTCTTTGGCCGGGTACTAATGCCTTATTTATCAAGCTAATATATACGATAAGTATTGAATATCGTGGTTTTGCCACCTTGTAGAGTCAGCTTTTTCAGTGTCTATCGAATTATACACCTTAATATATGGGAGTTTTGACTGTTGAGATTTTGCCTCCATGATTTTTGTGAATCTCTATTTTACTGGTAGTCGCCGTTTCTTGTCTTTTGCTTAGCAGTCTTCCGGCATCTGCTCTCAACACGGAGGCATGCCAAGTAATCGGTTCGAGTCTTTTGGCGATTCCTATTAATTAACATCTATTATGTAGCCCGATTCATAATTGTGTGTGCTAATTTGCTATAAGGAAAAATGCCTGTTAAAAGTTTTGACAATCATTATTATGTTAAATAGAATCAAGAGATGATTTTAACAATGATATCACACTGTTCCCCCCATTCAGATTTTTTGAGTCAAAAATTAATGTCCGCTAAAAACATAGAGTTTCGTCTGGGCTTGGTGTATATATATTGCGACTGCGTTAAGCATGTTATAGTCCGTTTCGGCGTTTATTGCAATTCAAAAAGTTCAATCACGTTTGAAATAGCGATGCTCTCGGTTTCTGTCATCTACCATATATCGGCATATCTTATATCGCACTCTGTTGGTAAATGCCCATGGTGTTTGTCGCTTTCTCCACAGAATTGTTGTCAAATACTTTTTTGGCAAAATATTTTCGCCTCGGATTTCGATAGTCCAACTATTTTCATTAACTTTGTAGGAACGAAAAAGCCGAAGGCACGGCTATGGCCGGTCTTTGGTAGTTTAAGAAACACTATACAATAATATATAATGGAAGTAACAGGAAAAATCATTCTCGCTCTTCCGGAAATGACCGGTGTGTCGAAAGCCGGTAATCCTTGGAAGAAACGCGAATATGTACTTGAAACATTTGAAAGCTATCCCCGCAAGATACATTTTGACTTCTTCGGCGAAAAAGCCGACCAATTCCAGCTTCAGGTCGGACAGAATATCAAATTGAGTTTCGATATCGAGTCGCGCGAATATAATGGCCGCTGGTTTACCTCAATCCGAGGTTGGAAAGTAGACCCGGCAGACGGCGATGCACAGGCACCTACAGCCGCTTATGCTGCTCCTGCTGCAGCTTACGGCGCGCCTGCCGCACCGGCTACCGCTGTTCCGGGTGCTGTGCCTCCTCCTCCAATTCCCGCGGCATCTACCGAGGAAGACCTGCCCTTCTGAAAGGCTTAAAATCTAACAAGGCACTGTGCAGCAGCGTTTTATGGCGCAAATGCTTCGCAGTGCCTTGCTTTTGAAGACTTTACTCTAACTAATACGAATTTTACCATGCTAATAGTCAACTCATTAGCTACATTCGGACGTTATTGTCTGTTTATCAAAAGGGCATTTACCCTACCCGACCGCTGGGGCGTTTCGGCACGCCGCACAATCGATGAAGTAATGAAACTGGGCGTGGCTTCGATTCCGCTCGTACTGGTTATATCCATTTTTATAGGTGCGGTTATAGCCATACAGATGCAACTTAATATATCGTCGCCGCTTATTCCGGCCTACTCTGTTGGTCTTGCCACACGCGATATAGTCCTGCTTGAATTTTCGAACTCAATACTCTGTCTGATTCTGGCAGGTAAAGTGGGCTCAAATATAGCGTCGGAGATAGGAACCATGCGAGTTACCGAGCAGATTGACGCTCTTGAAATCATGGGTGTCAACTCTACAAACTTTCTGGTACTGCCTAAAATCATAGCGCTGGTATGCTTTATGCCCATCCTGGTGGTTCTGTGCATGGGTACATCGCTGCTTGGAGGCTTTCTGGTTGCCGTATTCACCGATATAATCACAGTATCGCGTTATGTATATGGTCTTCAGGCCCTCTTTACCGAGTGGTACGTATGGTACGGCTTGATTAAGTCGCTTGTATTCGCTTTTATTATTGCTTCGGTATCGTCGTTCTACGGCTACTATGTCAAAGGTGGCGCTCTCGATGTAGGCAAGGCCAGTACCGATGGTGTTGTATCCAGTAGCATCCTGATTCTGCTTTTCGATGTATTGCTCACCAAACTTCTGCTGCAATGATTGAAATCAAAGATATTACAAAATCGTTCGACGACCGCACTGTGCTTCACGGAGTCAGTGCCACTTTCGAAACCGGCAAGACCAATCTGATTATCGGTCAGAGCGGTTCGGGTAAAACAGTTCTGATGAAGTCGCTGGTTGGGCTGGTGCGGCCGGAAAAAGGCGAGATACTTTTCGACGGTCGCGACCTGCTTAAAATGTCCGGCGATGAAACCAAGAACCTGCGCAAGGAAATAGGCATGCTGTTTCAGGGCAGCGCGCTGTTCGACTCCGAAACCGTACTTGGCAACGTTATGTTTCCGCTGGTGATGTTTACCGGCATGAGTCGCGACGAGATGCTCGAACGGGCACATTTCTGTATCAGTCGCGTGAATCTGACCGGAGCCGAAAACAAGTTTCCTTCGGAAATCTCGGGCGGTATGCAGAAGCGTGTTGCTATCGCACGTGCGATAGCCCTGAATCCTAAATATCTGTTTTGCGACGAACCCAACTCGGGTCTGGACCCCAAGACCTCGATACTGATCGATGAACTGCTGCACGACATTACCCACGAGTACAATATCACCACCGTAATCAATACACACGACATGAACTCGGTGCTGGGTATTGGCGAGAACATTGTGTTCATCAACAAGGGATATCGTGAATGGGTCGGCAACATGAATCAGATATACAACACAGCCAACGAAGCCCTTAATCACTTTGTATTCGCTACCGAGTTGTTCCAGCAGGTGCGCAGATATGTGAATGCCAACGGCCGTTACGAAAAAGACCGGAAACAATGAGATTTGCCGACATCAGCGGACATGACGACGTGAAGCAGCGCTTGCGCGCTATGGTCGACGAGAACCGCATGCCTCACGCCATAATGATTGAAGGACCGGAGGGCTCGGCAAAGTTTGCCCTGGCGCGTGCTTTTCTGCAGTATATACACTGTACGGCGCGCTCCGGTGGCGATAGTTGCGGCCGCTGCCCCGAATGTAAGCTATCGGCCACGCTGAACCATATCGACACTTTCATATCCTTCCCGGTAGTGAAACGCAGCGGCCGAGGCGATACCTCCGACGACTATCTGGCCGAATTCCGCGACTATGTCCGCGACTATCCATATATGGACTTCGAGGAGTGGCTGCGACGACTCGACAATATCAACGCCCAGCCGCTGATATATGTCAGCGAGGCCACGTCCCTTATACGCAAACTGTCCATTACCTCGCGACGCTCCGACTTCAAGACATCGCTAATATGGCTGCCGGAACGCCTGAAAGAGGACGCCGCCAATAAACTTTTGAAACTCGTGGAAGAACCGGCCTCCGACACCATTATTGTGATGGTAAGCAACAACTCGCAGCAGGTGCTTCCGACCATTTACTCGCGTACACAGCGGGTGATGGTGCGCCGTTACACCGATACCGAAGTTGCCGAAATAATCAGCTGCAAGGCGTCGATGTGCGAGACTGACGCTGCAATTATAGCCCGTCTGGCCAACGGAAACATCAACGAGGCACTGCGGCTTGTGTCAGTATCGAAGGAGCGCAAAAAGTTTCTTGAGTTTTTCATAAACCTTATGCGCAAGGCCTATCAGCGCAAAATCATTGAACTGCGCCAATGGAGCGCAGATCTGGCGGCGCTGGGGCGTGAACCTCAGATTCAGTTCTATGAATACTGTTCGCGGATGCTGCGCGAGAATTTTGTGCTTAATCTCAAAGCCCCGGACCTTATTTTCCTTACCACCGAGGAAATGCAGTTCAGCGTAAATTTTGCGCGTTTCATCACAAATCTGAATGTGATGCGTCTGCTCGATACCTTCGGCAAAGCCGCAACTGATATAGCAGCCAATGCGAACTCCAAGATTGTGAACTTCGACGTCGCAATCCAAGTGATTCTATTGCTCAAGCGCGATTAAACGCAATCAACTGCCCTATTCTATGACCGACATAAAATTTCT
>CAJUHX010000046.1:4495-16141 GCA_910586455.1 uncultured Muribaculaceae bacterium
TTTCTGCGCCAGGTTGCGGCATACTTCAGCAGCCGCGCCACTATCGACAACATGGCCGAGCTGGTAATGGTTGTGCCTAATCGCCGCAGCGGTCTGTTTCTGAAAAAACACTTCCAGCGCGAACTTGCCGGACGTGAACGCCCGGTGATGTTGCCGCGCTTCCATACCATGGGTCGTCTGGTACAGGACTTTGCCCAATGTCCGTGTATGCCGCGCAACGAACAGCTGTTCCTGCTCTATGAGGCATACTGCGAGGTTTTGTCAGAAATGGGCGGACAGCAGCAGGCCCGTGAATTTGACCGCTTTGCTTTCTGGGGCGATATAATCATTAACGACTTCAACGACATCGACAGCTCGCTGGGCGATGCTTCGGCTGTGTTCCGCAATCTCAAAGGCATGAAAGAGATTGCCGCCGACTTCCTTACCGACGATCAGAAGGAAATAGTACGTAAGCTGTGGGGCGATTCGATTTATACCCGTAGCGGCAGCGACAGTTTCTGGCTACACCTCGAAAATGGCTCCGGACAATCGGTAATGAAGTCGAGTTTCATTCAGTTGTGGCAACTTTTAGGACCGCTCTACACGCGCTTCCATGAGAAACTCCGGCGCCTCGGACTCTGCACCGAAGGTTTGCAGCACCGCATGGCGGTAGAAGCCGCCCGGAACGGCAGGACACTCCGTCACCGCCGATACGCGTTTGTGGGATTCTCTACTGTTAATAAAGCCGAGTTCGCACTGATGGATACGCTCCGTAAAAAAGGAGCCGCAACTTTTTTCTGGGATTTCGGCATGCTGCCGGCCGAGGATTCACTTTCGACAATATTATGCGGTTTCAACGGTCTGGCCAAGGCGTTGCCGTCGCCCGACGACTTCGTTGTAGTGCCGGCAGAGTGGCCCGAAAAAATCGAATGTATAGCTGTTCCATCCAATAATGGTCAGGCAAAGTATCTTGCAGGCGCATTGCGACAATGGAATAATAGCGACAAACAGCAGGAAAACTCCGGAGCGCCGAAAGATACTATGCTCGACACTGCCGTAGTGGTACCCGACGAAAGCATACTCTCTACTCTGGTACTGTCGCTGCCGCACGAAGTTGAGGCTGTGAACATAACCATGCGCCTGCCATACCGGAGCACTACCTTTGCATCGCTGCTGTCAGGAATCATATCAATGCAACTGCGGGCAAGGCTTATCCATGGCGAGTTCCATTTCTTCTTTGAGGATGTGGAGCGTATACTCTCGCATCCGCATCTGAGTGCCATAGCCGGCGAAAAAGCCTCTTTGGTGCTGAGAGAAATCTCAGCCCGCAAGATGTATAATGTGGCCGCTTCCGACCTGCAGCAGATGCTGCCGGAATTTGCCCGAATATTCCGGCCGGTGAAGAATCTTGGCGACATCGGCGAAATCCACAGCTTCACAATCAATATGATTGATGCTCTCGAGGATGCCTTCAGGAATCTGGCACACAACACAGACCTGATTGAATTCAGGATGCTTGCATATTTCCGCGACCAACTTAAGGAACTGTTCCGGCTGATAGTGAAGTATGGCGTCAGCATGAGCGAGAATACTTACTTTACTCTTTTCGAACGACTTCTGTCGGCTAAACGTATCGACTTGCACGGCTCGCCACTGAAAGGCCTGCAGGTGATGGGCGTACTCGAAACCAGGGCTCTCGACTTCAACCGCGTGATAATTATGTCGATGAACGAGCGCATATTTCCGCGCCGCAGCTATCTGCGCACAATGATACCCGACAATCTTCGTCGCACTTATGGTCTTAATACCGAGTCGGAGGCCGATGCCGCATACACATATTATTTCTACCGTCTTATCACAGGCGCCGATAATGTGAAGCTGCTTTACGACAACAGGCCTGCTTCGTTGGGTGCCGGTGAGGTATCGCGCTATATAAGCCAGCTGAAACATCTGCACAGCCACAAAAATGTTGTATTTTCCTCGATGGAGCTGGCTTCGGCGAGCGACAGCAGCCGTGAAATAACAGTGCACAAAGACGAGAAGGTTATGTCTTTGCTCAATGAGTTCAAGGCCGGTGGCAGCCGCAACCTGTCGGCTTCGGCTTTAAAGACATATTTTTCATGTCCTCTCAAATTCTATTTTGAGAAGGTCCGGCGCCTCTCGACCGACGACGAGGTCAAACCCTATCTCAACGCCGCCGACTATGGCACTGTGGTACACAATGTGATGGAGTATATCTATAAGCCATACGAGGGCAAGGATATTACCCGCAAGCTAATCGACTCTATACTGAATACTCCCGACTTTATAATGAACGCTGTGCAGAAGGTGATGAGCGACTTTCTGAACCGCGACCGGATAAAGCGTGGCAAAGCGCCACGACCGATGAATACCGAATCACTGATTCTTTGTAGGGTGATTCATCATTTTGTGGTCAATGTGCTTAAAAACGAACGCGACACATACTGCAACCCTTCATTCCGATATATATGTGCCGAACACGAGGTGGTATCATCATGGAAAATCGATGATAATCTGTCGATAAACTTCAAAATGCTGATTGACCGTATAGATGAGGTGCAGCCGGGAAAATTACGTTTTATCGACTACAAGACAGGCGGCGACGCTACAAGCGCACCCAATGTCGGTTCGCTGTTCAGCGATTACCGTTGCAGCGCTATCTTCCAGTTGCTGCTCTATGCCGAGGCGTACAAAGCTATGGTTGACGAAAAAACTGATATTGAGCCGGTGGTGTACAACTTCACCTCCATTACCGCCAATGGCCGTATCGACCCTATAACCATTGCATCTGAACCGGTGACCTGTTACGGCCAGACGCTGCGCGAGAATTATGTAGGATTACTCAAAGAAATAATCAGGCAGATATTCGATTCCGAAACACCCTTCGAACAGTGTAAGTATTTGCCGTTCGGCTGTGCATGTTCGTACTGTTCGTTCGCCGACCTCTGCGGAAGATAATAATATGGCCGGACTGTACATACATATTCCCTACTGCCACAGCAAATGTGCCTACTGCGACTTTTACTCGCGACCCGACGACGGCAATATAGCTATGCTTGCCGACGTCATAGCCCGTGAATACAACATTAGAAAATCCGAGCTCCGCGAACAGCTGCATACAATATATATAGGCGGCGGCACTCCCTCTATTCTGCCCGACGACGTACTTGCACGCATTGTCGCTGCAGTGTGTCCTGCAGGCGCATCGCTGCGTGAGTTTACAATCGAGGCCAATCCCGAGGACATAAATCCTCGGCGGCTCGATTGCTGGCGTGCCCTCGGCATTGATCGCGTAAGCATGGGTGTGCAGTCGTTGAACGATACTGAACTCAAGGCTGTAGGCCGCCGACATAGTGCGGCTATGGCGCTTGATGCAATTAATATGATACAGCAGGCCGGATTCGACAAAATCAGCTGTGACCTTATATACGGCCTTCCGACACAAACGGTTGAATCATGGCGCGATTCTCTGTCGCGGCTCCTCGACACAGGCATCAGTCATCTGTCGGCATATTCGCTGTCGTACGAAGAAGGCACACTGCTGTACGCACGTATGATTTCGGGCCGTGTCACTCCTGCCGACGACGATACAGTGGCCCGGATGTACGAATCACTTATCGGCATGGCAGCCGACCGCGGATTCCGCCACTACGAAATCTCGAACTTTGCCATGCCGGGGTTTGAGGCCATACATAATTCGTCCTACTGGAACTCTACTCCTTACCTCGGCCTTGGCCCTTCGGCGCATAGCTTCGACGGCTCTGTTCGTCGTGTCAATCCGGCATCGGTAAAAAAATACCTGCAGCAGATACCGTCGTTCGAAATAGAATCTGAAAGTACAGCCGACCGTCTTAACGACATCATCATAACGGCACTGCGCACCGATACCGGACTTGACCTGGCCGCTTTGCCTGCCGGCTTCCGAAACGAAGTCGAGCGGTCGGCCCGCAAGTGGCTCAACCGCTCGATGCTTGTATATCAGAATAATAGAATCGTAATTCCTGAACGTTACTGGCTTATGGCCGATGCCATAATGCGCGATCTTATTATCGTATAGGCGCCTGCTCGTGGCTTAGAGCGGATTCAATCACATCGGCTACAGTATCGACATATACAAACTGCAAGCCCTTGCGATAAGCTTCCGGAATATCCTCCACGTTTTTGCGGTTTTCCGACGAAAGAATTATAGTTTCTATGCCGGCACGCTTAGCCGCAAGGATTTTTTCCTTTATGCCGCCCACCGGCAATACCTTGCCGCGCAGGGTAATCTCACCGGTCATAGCTATTCTTTCCTTGACTCTGCGACCGGTGAATGCCGATACAAGCGCCGTGGCCATGGTGATACCGGCCGACGGACCGTCTTTGGGTATCGCGCCCTCGGGGAAGTGAATATGAACATTGCTCTGTTCGAATCTGTCTGAACTTATTCCGCAGAGGTCGGCATGCGATTTTACCCATTGCAGGGCTATCGAGGCAGATTCCTTCATCACATCGCCCAGATTGCCGGTTACAGTCAGGCGATCGCCTTTTCCGGGCGAGAGGCTTACCTCCACAAGCAGTATCTCTCCGCCGACCTGAGTCCATGCCAGACCGGTCACAACTCCGGCAAAGTCATTACCCTCGTAGCGATCCTTATTATATATCGGTGTACCCAGCAGCTCTTTCAGGTCTTTCACATCAACAACATCGGAGAATGTGCCGCCGCTAACTTTTGCCAGAACGGCTTTGCGGGCCAATGCCGCCAATTTTTTCTCAAGCTGACGAACGCCGCTCTCGGCGGTGTACTCCTCTATTATATGATTGTAGGCTTCGTCGCTCAGCTTCAACTCCGACTCGTCGAGCTTGTGTTCATTCAGAACACGCGGCAGCAGATGGCGGCGGGCAATCTCAATTTTTTCCTCGGGCAGGTAGCCGCTGAGGTCTATGATTTCAAGACGGTCGAGCAACGGCTGCTGCAGGGTGCTGAGCGTATTGGCCGTGGCAATAAACAGCACATGCGACAAGTCGTAGTCGATGTCGATATAATTGTCGTGGAAAAACTTGTTCTGCTCCGGGTCGAGTACTTCAAGCAAAGCGGCCTCGGGGTCACCCTTGAAATCACGTCCGATTTTGTCAACCTCATCGAGCAGAAGAACAGGATTGCTGCTGCCGGCGCGCTTAATGGCATCGATAATACGACCAGGCATAGCACCGATATAGGTACGGCGGTGTCCGCGTATCTCGGCCTCGTCGTGCAGACCGCCCAGCGACACCCTCTGGTAATTGCGGCCAAGAGCTTTGGCCACCGATTTGCCCAGTGAGGTTTTGCCTACGCCGGGAGGGCCTACAAGACATAAAATAGGGGCCTTGCCGCCCGGATTGTTTATAATCAGTGCCAGCTGCTCGAGTATTCGCTCCTTGACTTTTTCAAGGCCATAATGGTCAGCTTCGAGAACCTCGCGGGCTTGGTCGAAATGCGGTTCGAAATCTGTCATGCGTCCCCATGGCAAATCAAGCAGAGTTTCGATATAGCTGTAGGCTACGGCATAGTCGGGCGATGTCGGGTTGAGGCGTCGTAGCTTGCCGAGTTCCTTGTCGAATGCGGCGCGGGCCTGTTCCGGCAGGTTGAGTTCATCGGCACGTTTAAGCAGACGATCAGCTTCGTCGCTGTCGCCATATAATTCCTCGCGTATGGTTTCCATCTGCTGCTGCAGAAAGGCATTGCGGTTGTTGTTGTCGATGTTCTCCTTGGCCTTCATCATAATCTCGCGGGTGATTTTGATTTTTTCAAGGCGGTCGAACAGGCAACTTAACAGAAGTTCGGCGCGACGGTTGTAGCTGCAGCTGGCCAGCATGTCCATCTTGTCGGAAGTTTCTACGGGCGAAACTGTGCAGAGATAGTCGAGAAGTCGGGCATCATTGGTGTATGCCTTCATGTTCGACTTGATTTCCTCTACCGGGCCGTCGGGAGCAGCGCTCAGAATCTCCTGATTGGCATTGCGCACCGACTCCATAATCATACGCAGCTCGTCCGGGTCGGTGACACGGTCGCCCGAAATGCGCACCTTGGCCACCGGGAAATCGCCACCGTCGGCAATCTGTTCTATCTTGAATTTCTTGCGGCTTTTGAGCAAAGCGGTTTTCGAGCCGTCGGGCAGGTCGAAAACATTCAGCACATCTGCTACCACACCGTAACTGCACAGTCCGGTGCTGAGGTCGGGATGCTCGTCGTTGCTGTCGAGCTGGCATACCACGCCTATGGGGGTGGCCTCTTTGCTTGCCTGCGAAGCCAGTCTTATGGCCGATTCGCGGCCAAGGGCCACAGGCACTACCACCTCAGGGAACAGTACCAGATTTTTTGTAACGAGTATAGGCAGACTGCTCAAGTCGGGCTTTTTTACAAACTTGCTTGCGTCTATGTCTATGCGTCCTATAGTCATCACTTTATTGTCATCATCGTTATTATCTGAAAACATATATTATTCTTACGGATTTCGAGTAGTTTATCTACATGCAAAAGCGATGCCAAAATTACAAAAAAATATCCAATTATGAAAATGTACTTTTCGGCACCATTATACTTATTTCCGGCCTTAAATTTACAAATATCGATTTTATGTTGTTAAACATATAACTTTTGCTTTGTCGGTTTAGAAAAAAGAATTAAATTGCAAGCGAAAAATCTGATTAACCATAGCCGGATTATTACGGCGTTGGATTCACTAACCAGTAAAACCCTAATAGCATGAAAGTTTATAAGACTGACCAGATTAAAAACATTGCCTTGCTTGGCAGCAAGGGCTCCGGAAAAACCACACTCGCTGAAGCAATGCTCTACGAGTGTGGAGTTATAAAACGCCGCGGCACCGTAGAAGCCGGCAACACTGTATGTGATTATTTCCCCGTAGAAAAAGAGTACGGCTCAAGTGTGTTCTCTACTGTATTTTATGCTGAATTCCTCGGCAAGAAACTTAATGTGATTGACTGCCCCGGCGCCGACGACTTCGTGGGCAACGCAATCACCGCCCTTAATGTTACTGATACCGGTGTGATTGTTATCAACGGCCAGTATGGCGTGGAAGTAGGCACTCAGAATATTTTCCGTACCGCCTCGTCGATCAACAAACCTATTATTTTCGCCATAAATCAGCTCGACGGCGAAAAAGCCGATTATGAAAACGTAATCGAACAGATGAAGGATGTATTCGGTCCTAAAATCGTGGCCATACAGTACCCTATTGCTTCCGGCCCCGGTTTCAACAGTATGATCGACGTGCTTCTGATGAAGAAATATTCGTGGGGGCCCGATGGCGGCGTTCCCACTATCGAAGATATTCCCGCCGAAGAACTCGAGCGCGCCAACGAACTGCATAAAGCTCTTGTTGAAGCTGCTGCAGAAAACGACGAAACCCTCATGGAAAAATTCTTTGAAGAGGAACACCTCACCGAAGACGAAATGCGTATGGGCATCCGAAAAGGTCTTATCGACCGCTCGATTTATCCTGTATTCTGCGTCAGCGCCGCAAAAGACATGGGCGTGCGCCGCATGATGGAGTTCCTGGGTAATGTTGTACCATTTGTGAGCGATATGCCCGCACCGACCGACACTCAGGGAAATGAAGTGAAACCAGACCCCGACGGTCCGCTGAGCGTGTTCATGTTCAAGACTACCGTCGAACCACATATAGGCGAAGTCAGCTACTTCAAGGTTATGAGCGGCACTCTCAAAGCCGGTGCCGACCTTGACAATATCACCCGCGGCGGCAAGGAACGTCTGGCACAGATATATTGTGTATGCGGCCAGATTAAAACTGCGGTCGACGAACTCATGGCCGGCGATATCGGCGCTACAGTCAAGCTTAAAGACGTGCGCACCGGCAATACGCTCAATGAAAAAGGATGTGAAATCGAATTCGACTTCATCAAATATCCTGCGCCCAAATACCAGCGTGCTGTACGCCCTGTGACCGAAAGCGATGCCGAGAAGCTCAACTCCATTCTTACCCGCATGCACGAGGAAGATCCCACATGGGTAATCGAGCAGTCGAAAGAGCTGAAGCAGACAATTCTCAGCGGTCAGGGAGAATTCCACCTGCGCACTCTCAAATGGCGTGTGGAAAACAATGACAAGCTGCCCATCCTTTTCGAAGAGCCCAAAATCCCCTATCGCGAAACTATCACCAAGGCTTCGCGTGCCGATTACCGACACAAAAAGCAGTCGGGCGGCGCCGGTCAGTTCGGTGAAGTTCATCTGATTGTCGAGCCATACTACGAGGGCATGCCGGCTCCCGATAGCTTCCGCTTCGGTAATCAGGAATTCAAGATGAGCGTGCGCGACACTCAGGAGATACCATTGGCATGGGGAGGCAAACTGGTGGTGTGCAACTGTATCGTAGGCGGCGCTATCGATGCCCGCTTCATTCCTGCAATTGTCAAAGGCCTGATGGACCGCATGGAGCAGGGGCCGCTCACAGGGTCCTATGCACGCGACGTTCGTGTTTGTATCTACGACGGCAAGATGCACCCGGTAGACTCTAATGAAATCTCATTCCGCCTGGCCGGTCGCAATGCCTTCAGCGAGGCCTTCCGCAACGCCAATCCAAAGGTTCTTGAACCGGTTTACGATGTCGAGGTTCTTGTGCCGGGCGATGTAATGGGCGATGTGATGAGCGACCTTCAGGGACGTCGTGCCATAATCATGGGCATGTCGAGCGAGAATGGCTTTGAGAAAATCAGCGCCAAAGTTCCTCTCAAAGAGATGTCGAGCTACTCAACTGCCCTCAGTTCCATTACCGGTGGCCGTTCGTCGTTCACCATGAAGTTTGCCTCGTATGAACTCGTTCCGGGCGATGTTCAGGACAAACTCCTCAAGGAATACGCCGAAAAGAATACCGAAGACTAAGCAATCCATAAATAAAACGGGGAGCCTCGAAACATCCGAGGCTCCCCGTTTTATTTATGGATTGCTAATTACGACAGCATATCCAGGAACTCCTGTTCATTGATTACCGGAATATTAAGGCTGCGTGCCTTCTCAAGTTTGGCCGGGCCCATGTTTTCGCCGGCCAGGACAAAGTCGGTTTTCTTAGAGATTGAACCGCTGTTTTTACCTCCGTTGCGTTCTATCATCTCTTTATATTGGTCGCGGCTATGGAGTGCGAAAACGCCACTGATTACCACGGTCTTGCCTGCCAGACGGTCGCTTTTTTCGCTTTCTTCCTCCTCGGGCAGTTCGAACTGCACTCCTGCATGGCGCAGGCGTGCGATAATATCGCGGTTACTCTCGTTGGCAAAGTATTCCACAATACTTTCGGCTATGCGCGGACCCACATCATCGATAGCCTCCAGTTCAGGCCGGCTAAAGGCCATAAGGCGGTCGAGTGTACGTACACTCCGGGCGATTTTTTTAGCAGTAGTTTCTCCGACATAAGGTATCGAAAGGGCGAAAAGCACACGGTCGAACGGTATCGACTTGCTGCGTTCAACTCCGTCCACTACCCGTTCGGCGCTTTTCTGTCCAAAGCCTTCAAGCCCGCTCAAATCGCTTGTTTTCAAGTTATATAAATCGGCGATGTTGCGTAAAAGACCGCGATCATAAAGCATTTTTGCCGTTTCTTCTCCAATACCGTCGATATTCATCATGCGGCGTCCGACGAAATGCTCTATTCGTCCAATAATCTGTGGCGGACAGTTATATTTGTCGGGGCACACCCAAGCAGCCTCGCCCTCTACTCTTATCAGTGGAGCGCCGCAGGCCGGACAATGTGTCACGAACTGCACGGGCATGGCTCCGCTCTCGCGGGCAGCAGTATCCACACCTGTGATTTTAGGTATGATTTCGCCACCCTTCTCCACATACAGCATGTCGTGCTCGTGTATGCCCAGAGTCTTTATAATGTCTTCGTTGTGCAGCGACGCACGTTTTACTATGGTTCCCGACAGAAGCACCGGCTCGAGATTGGCGACCGGAGTGATGATGCCCATACGGCCTACGTCGAACGATACAAAACGCAGTTTGGTGAGCGCCCTCTCGGCCTGGAACTTATAGGCAATCGCCCATCGGGGCGACTTTGCTCGGAAGCCCAGATTCAGCTGCTGGCGAAGCGAGTTGACCTTGAACACCAGTCCGTCGGTTGCCACGGGCAGTTCGCGTCGTGCTGTATCCCAGCGCTGAATATACGCATCGATTTCGGCAATGCTGTGCAGGGGGGTCATGGCGTCGGACACCTTGAAACCCCAGCTACGGGCACACATCATGTTGTCGTAGTGGTTGTCGCATGGCAGGTCTTCGCCTAACATATAGTACAGATACGCGTCGAGGCCGCGGCGTGCCACCTCAGCCGAATTCTGCAGTTTCAGAGTGCCTGCGGCAGCGTTGCGCGGATTGGCAAAGAGGGGTTCCTCGTTGAACGCACGCTCCTCGTTCAGCCGCTCAAAGGCTTTCCAGGGCAATACTATTTCGCCTCGTATCTCAAATTTGTCAGGCCAGCCGCTGCCACTGAGCTGCAGTGGTATACTGCGTATGGTCATTACATTGTCGGTAACCACATCGCCCTTTTCGCCGTCGCCGCGGGTTACGGCGCGCACCAGACGTCCATGCTCGTAAATAAGCGATATGCCGGTGCCGTCGAATTTCATTTCGCCTATGATTTCAGTCGTTTGGCCTGCGAGAGCATCGTCGGTGCGTTTTACCCAGGCGTCGACTTCTTCAATCGAATAAGTGTTCGACAATGAAAGCATCGGATATATATGAGCCTCCTGAGTAAATCCCTTGGTGATGTCGCTGCCTACACGGCGTGTAGGTGAATACGGGTCGTCGTATTCGGGATGCTCGCGCTCGAGTTGCTCCAGCAGGTGCATCATCTCGTCGTACTCGCGGTCACCTATTTCCGGATTATTGTCGACGTAATACAGTCGGTTGTGGCGGTCGAGTTCGCTGCGTAGCTGCAGTATCTGTTTTTTTATCTCGCTCATAATGATTCACGAAGGTCGAGTCGCACCACATTTTCCACATGCTGCGTGTGAGGGAACATATCCACCGGCTGTACAGCAGTCACTTTATATTTGCTGTCGAGCAGAGCCAGGTCACGTGCCTGTGTGGCCGGGTTGCAGCTCACGTATACTATACGGCGTGGTTCGGCGCGCAGTATCACGTCCACCACATCGCCGTGCATACCTGCACGGGGCGGGTCGACAATCATCACGTCGGGTTTGCCGTGTGAGGCCACAAATTCGTCGGTAAGTACATCTTTCATGTCGCCGGCATAGAACAACGTATTGTCAATGCCGTTAATCTGCGAGTTGATTTTTGCGTCCTCAATGGCCTCGGGCACGTATTCAATGCCCACTACTTTGCGGGCGCGTCGGCTTACAAAGTTGGCGATAGTTCCGGTACCGGTGTAGAGGTCATACACCAGTTCGTCGCCGCTCAGTCCTGCGAAGTCGCGGGTAACCTTATAGAGTTCGTAAGCTTGCAGAGAGTTGGTCTGATAGAACGACTTTGGCCCTACCCTGAATCGCAGTCCTTCCATTTCTTCCTCTATAAATTCGCTGCCCGAGTGCAGCAATACCTCCTGGTCGCCAATAGTGTCGTTGACCTTGGTATTGATTACATACAGCATCGACGTAATCTGCGGAAACTCGGCGCATACGGCGTCAAGCAGACCC
>CAJUHX010000047.1 GCA_910586455.1 uncultured Muribaculaceae bacterium
ACGTCGAATGCCAGCGGCGGGGGAACGAGCTTGCCTTCTTCGTTGCGGGTGCACTGTTCGGGAGTGAACTTGTATGCGCCGTGCGAGGTACCGATCGAGATAGCGAGCGAGTCGCAGCCTGTGCGGGTAGCGAAGTCGATTACTTCTTCAGGGTCGGTGTATGTGTGGTGGTCCGACGAAACTTCGTCTTCAACGCCGGCGAGTACGCCGAGTTCGCCTTCAACGGTTACGTCGAACTGGTGTGCGTAGTCAACTACCTGCTTGGTGAGAGCAACGTTTTCTTCGTAGGGCAGGTGTGAGCCGTCGATCATTACCGACGAGAAACCGCAGTCGATGCAGTTCTTGCAGAGTTCAAAGCTGTCGCCGTGGTCGAGGTGCAGAACAATCTGGGGATTCTCCCAGCCGAGTTCTTTGGCGTATTCAACGGCACCTTGTGCCATGTAGCGGAGGAGTGTGGCATTTGCATAGTTGCGGGCACCTTTGGAAACCTGGAGGATAACGGGAGATTTTTCTTCAGAAGCTGCCTTGATGATGGCCTGAAGCTGCTCCATGTTGTTGAAGTTAAAAGCGGGAATAGCATAACCGCCCTCGATGGCCTTTTTGAACATCTCGCGGGTGTTTACGAGGCCGAGTTCTTTGTAGCTTACCATAGTGGCTATTGGTTAATATTAGTTCAATAAGTTGCTCTTTTGGTCTTTATGACCTTTGCGACTGCAAAGTTACTGATTTTTTTTGTAATTTTGCAATCCAAAACCTGTAACAAATAAGAAAAATATATAAATTATGGCATTACAATGCGGTATCGTGGGCCTGCCGAATGTAGGCAAATCCACCTTGTTCAACTGTCTGTCGAACGCCAAGGCGCAGTCGGCAAACTTTCCTTTCTGTACCATCGAGCCTAATGTGGGCGTGATAACCGTGCCCGACGACAGGCTCACGCGCCTGGTCGACATGTGTCAGCCAAAGTCGGTGGTGCCGGCTACGGTGGAGATTGTCGATATCGCCGGGCTGGTGAAGGGCGCTTCCAAGGGCGAGGGGCTGGGCAATAAGTTCCTGGCCAACATCCGCGAAACCGATGCCATACTGCATGTGCTCCGCTGCTTCGACGACGATAACATAACACACGTCGACGGCTCCGTTGACCCTGTGCGCGACAAGGAGATAATCGACTTCGAACTCCAGCTCAAGGACCTCGAAACAATAGAGGCCCGCATTGCCAAAACTCAGAAGGCCGCCCAGACCGGCGGCGACAAGGTGGCAAAGTTCCAGTACGAGATTCTGGCCCGTATCAAGGAGGCTCTCGACAAGGGGATGCCCGCCCGCTCGGTACAGTTCGAAACTCCCGACGAGCAGAAGTTTGCCCGTGAACTATTTCTGCTGACTTCCAAGCCGGTGCTGTATGTGTGCAATGTCGACGACGCATCGGCTGCCGGCGGCAACAAGTACGTGGAGGCTGTGCGCGAGGCTATTAAGAACGAGGGCAGCGGACTGTTGGTAGTGGCCGCCCAGACCGAAAGCGAAATCGCCGAACTCGACACATACGAAGAGCGCCGCGAGTTTCTTCAGGAAATAGGTCTGGAGGAGTCGGGTGTGGCCCGTCTTATCCGTGCCGCATATAATCTGCTTGACCTGCAGACATACTTTACCGCCGGCGCCGACGAGGTTCGTGCATGGACTTTTATCCGCGGCAGCAAGGCTCCGAAATGCGCCGGTATTATCCACACCGACTTCGAAAAGGGCTTTATCCGTGCCGAGGTGATAAAGTACGACGACTATGTGACCCTCGGAGGCGAGAGCGCCGTGCGCGAGGCCGGCAAGCTTTCGGTCGAGGGCAAGGAGTACGTGGTACAGGACGGCGACATCATGCACTTCCGCTTCAACGTATAATATTAAGACAGACTGATAAAAAGCAACGAGGCGCCCGGCCAATTTGGCCGGGCGCCTCGCTTTTAAGTTAGTGCCGGAATGTTAACGGCTCGTACATAATTTATATTATAACCTTGGTTACTGAGTTGCCCTGACGGCGGATGAATACACCGCCACACGGATTCGCAACGCGTATGCCCTGGAGGTTGTAGTATTCGACAGCCGCTTCTGCATCGTCGGTGTTAAGGTTTCCGATACCGAGCAAGGTATCGTCGTTGCCGATGATGCGCATTTCCTTAAGTTTGATGCCCCAGCCCGATTCGAATGCCTTGCGGGTGTCGAGGCGGATAAAACGAGCATCGGAAGCGCTGAGATCGTCATTGTAGAGAGTCTTGCGGGCTGTCACTCCGGCGCCGCCAAGTCCGTCGTTCACTTCAAACACGCGGCTTACGGTGTTGCCTTCGGCAAGAGCTTCTGCAGCGTTGTTCTCAACGGCGTCATATGAGAGTGTTACGGTGTATTCAGTGGCGCTTGCGCCTTCCCATACAAGTTCGATTGACTGTACGGACTTTACCATTCCGAGGTCGACGGAGATGTAGTGTTCGTCGGTTTCGCTGCAGTTCCATTCAACTTGAGTGGATTCGTTGTTGTCGAATGCGAGTTCGGGCGAAGCGTGGTCGGAGTCGAGAGTGCAGCTTGCCTCGTTGTAGAGGTTAACGGCATCGGCGGTGTTGATGCAGCTTACGGTAATGCTGCTGCTTATCTCGCCGCTGGTGGCGGTAAGAGTGCCTATGCCTTTGGCCAGTGCGGTTATAGAGTGGCCGTCGATAGCGAATGACTCGCTGTCGATGCTCAGTGTGGCTGCTTCATCAAGCAGGAAATGTCCTGCGGCGTCCTTCACCACAGCGGTGACAATGGCTTTCGCTCCGATGCGGAGGGCAGTTTCGGAAACAAGAAGTTCGATGTCGGCAGCCTGTCCGTATGTAGCACCGTCGTTGGTGTCGCCGGCGTGGTAGCCCTGGATGGCGTTTCCGTTGCCGGTGTTACCGCCGTCATACGCTATGAAGAAATAGAGATAATCGAAGCTCTCGCCTTCTTCGTAAGTGATGTCCGAGGGTGTGGTGGCGGTGTAAGTGGAGCCTTCCACGTGTGTGAGAGGCTTGCGATCGTACTTGCCGCGGAGAGTTACGTGAGGAACGAAACCTACCGGCATCTGACCGTGGAAAGTGGCCTCTACGGTCATGGTCTTGTCGGGATTGTATATCAGTGTTGTTTCGATGCTTATGGGAATATTGCGGCGCGATGTGGCGGGGTCTTCGCCCGGCAGATAAGCGTTGGCGATCATACCGTCGGCTATGCCGTGCCATACTGCTGCTACGGCGCCGTCGCGCAGGGTGCGGAAGTTCAGGGTCACCGGCTTGCTTTCATAGCTTTCATTGCCTATTTCGGCCATGGCTTTAAGAGTAAAGCTGTATTCGGTGTTCTGAGCGAGTTCGGTGAGCATATAGGGATTGTCGAGGATAATCACGTCGTTGAGCAGCACCTTAATGTCGGAAGAGCTGAACTCATCGGAGGCTTTTACCGAATACTTTATTACGGCGCTCGACGAGGTGATATCGCTTACCGACGCGGTAAGACGCAGAGTCGGAGCGGATACAGGCTTCTGGTTCGATGCTCCGAAAATATAGTTGCGGACGAAATCGTGGAATACACCGCCGGCATAGGGCATATAGAATTCCATTTCGTTGACAGTATCGCCGGGCTTGAACGAAAGGGCCGAGGTCTTGCCGGTCCATACATTGTCCTGAGCGGTAAGGGTGACCCATTCGTCGGCTCCGTTGCCGATGATGTGTAGCTGGTGTCCGGCTTCCAGACCCTCGTCGCCGTCGATGGTGGCCTCGATGCCGATAGAGCCGTCATCATTGGCGGTGAAAGCGTAGTCGATAGTTATGAAATAGTCTTTACTTTCTTTGGTGCAGTTGCCCTCGATATGGCCGTACCATATACCGCCGTATTCAGGGTCTTTTATGTTTTCGTCCTTATAGAAATATACGTTGGCTATATAACCTTCGTTGCCGGTGCCCTGATCGAATTTTATCTGGTAAACATCGGCTAAGTTCACGTTCGCATAGTGGCTCAGAGGCACATCGTAGCTGTTCCATTCGCCCACCTTTATGTTTTCGGCTTTCCATACATTCTCGCCGCCGCCTATAGGGGTGAAGCCGAATCCGCCTTCGTCTGCCGCGAAGAAGTCAACGTGCATCATGTTGCAGTCGCTGAGGTCGAGATGCTGTCCGAGTTCCCATCCGAGATAGTTGAAGTTGGAGATTTTCATGGCTTTCTTGCCATTGAAATCCATTCCAAGCACCTTTGTAGCCTGTCCCCAGCCGCCTATGCCGAAAGTAGTGGCTTCGGTATAATCGCTGCTGTATATGGCTGTCACAAGCGAGGCGTCGTGCAGGGGGGCCGGCACGGATGTCGGTGCGGGGAGCTGTTCTTTTACAGGAGCTTCCCAGCTATCGTCGGTATTGGTGAAGACTATGTTGTTGAAGCTAATTGCAGAGTTTTCCTTGCCGCCGTCAAGAGTGATGGCGAACACATATCCTACACCGTTGTTGGCATTGTTGTTCCACTCCTCGGCTACTTTAGGGAATGTTTCGGCTACGTTCAGCTTCACGCTGTTCCAGCGACCGGTGTTTTCGTCGGTGGTGGTGAATACATAGTCCTGCTCGGCGAGCGAGGTCAGGCGTATATGATACGTCTGGCCTGCAGTGGTGGCGTACCATTCGAAATTCAGAGTCGCGGAATGCAGAGGTCCGGTCGACATTTCATCAGCCTCGGCGTTGATGCCCATCGATGCGGCAGCACCGCCGTCGGCAGCCTTGAATGTGAATACATTGCCGTCGCCATCGGGGTTCGGCGCATTGAAGTCCATGGAGGCGTTCCACCAGTTGTAGACCTGTAAGTTGCCGAGAGTGCCGTTTTGATACACGGCATATTCGGCCGCGCTCATCGACATGCCTGTCAAGGCCATCATGGCGCCGATAAAAAGTTTTTTCATTTGGTAAAGATTGATTATTATTGTATATTTATTTTACTATGAATTTTTTGCCGCCGCGTATATATATACCTGGTGCGGGAGTTTCGGTGCCGACATTGCGTCCGTCAATACTGTAGATTGTAAGGTCGGCAGCATTTTCGCCTGCGAGGACATCCGATACTCCCGAGCGTGAGTCGAGGCGGAGAGTGGAAATGCGGATTCCGCTCGGCTGGAACGGGTTGTTGTCGCGCATGCGCAGTAGCTGACGTCCGGCAGGCAGTTCAAACTCGAAGTGTACCTCGATATAGGTATCGTCCTTTCCCGGCAGCTGGAATTGTTTCGGCTGGCACAACGCGGTGCTGTTTCCATCGGCATCGACTGATTCAAAAACCAGAGTCGGGTCGAAACGTACCGGCTCGCCTTGTCCGCTTACACGCAGGGTGAGAACATAAGTGTCGGCCTGAGGCACTTCAATCTGATAGTCGGTATAGGCTCCGGCCGAGAACTGGGAAATCTCGATAGGTTTCGGACACATATCGCAGGTGCCGGGAGCAAGATTCACCGACTTCGACGTGATATAGTCGGTGGCGGCGAAGTCCTCGCCGGTCCGGTGCCACAGTTCGGTATCGAATGTACTCATGTAGGTATATACATAGCCTTGCGGCGAAAGCCGGCGTTCGCCCAGCCCGTTCTGCGAAATAATAAGTCCGTAGCAGGGGCTTCCGATGGTGGGGGTATTCTCATGGCGTCCGGTGGCCTTGAACCATGCGTAGCGGTAGATATAATCGGTTTTCTCGAGCCATTCCACTGTTTCGACCATCGATTTGATTTGTACATCTGGTTCGACACGCGAATCAGCTTGCCCTTCGTTTGGCCAGTAGCAGAATTCGGTAACCCACACCGGTTTGCCGTATCGTTCGTGGAATGTGCCGGCAAGGGTTTTCATCACGCCAAGCCCTCCGTAATTGTGTATGGCCACATAGTCGAAGGCATCGTTGCCCACGAGTGCCACGAATTCGTCAAACCATTTGGTGGGATCCTGGTAGGGTGCGTTGGGCGAATAGTTCATGGCCGGGGCCACAATCTCGAGTCCGAGTTCATCGGCCAGCGCCCTTATTGCAGGCCATTCCTCGGCGGCTTTCTGAGGAGTCATGTTGGCCTGCTTGGTGAAGTTGGGTTCGTTGAATCCGAGCAGATAGCGGCACGACGGATGCGATTTTACATATTCGCGGATGGCATCGGCATTGTAGCTGGCGTTCCAGCACATAGGCGCGAACTCCATGTCGGTGAAATTTATAACACCATCGTCATAGCCACGGCCAGGTACGTTGCCCCAGTTGTAGTACCATCCTACTCCGGGGGCGAGTATCCTGAGCTGGCTTTCGAATGTGAACTGGTCTTCGCTTACTCCGCGTTTTGGGCTCTTGGCAAATGCGGTTGCAGAGCCTGCTAGAGCCAGAGCAAGAACTATAGGTATGTATTTTTTCATTTTATTCTGAATTCAACTGGTTTGGACTTGCAGGCCGAGGAATTGTCGACCCATAGCCGGAAAGCGCCGGCCTCGATAACAGCTTCGCCTTTGGCATTGTGGAAAGCGAGTGCCGAGGCGGGCAGGGTGAAGCTTACGGTGCGGCTTTCACCGGGAGCAAGGGTTATTTTTTCGAAGGCTTTGAGTTCTTTTAAGGGGCGGGCCAGAGATGCCACCGGGTCGCGCACGTACAGCTGCACTACATCGCTGCCCGACCGTTTTCCGGTGTTGGTTACGGTACAGCTTATGTCGATGCTTCCGTCGGCTGCCATTTCGGTGGCGCTGAGAACCGGAACTCCATATTCGAATGTAGTATATCCGAGTCCGTAGCCGAACGGGAACAGAGGTTCGTGGCCGGCATCAAGGAAGAAGCTCGTACAGCCGGTTGATGTCTGTCCGGCCTCAAGAGGGATATCGTCGATTAATGTCATTTCGCTTGTGGGGCGACCGGTGTTCTTGCAGGCATAGTACAGGGGCATCTGGCCCGACATGCGCGGCATGCACACCGGCAGTCGGCCGCCGGGAGCGGCATCGCCCGAAAGTACATTCACAAGAGCGGGTCCGCCCATGGTTCCGGGATGGAAGGAGTATAGCACGGCACGGCTGAGCTGACATTCCTCGGGTATGGCAAGCGGACGGCCTGCCATAATTATGGTTACAACGGGTTTGCCGGTAGCAGCCAGCGCGCGCAGATATTCGGTCTGGCTTCCGGGCAGAGTTATGTCGGCCCGGCTGTGGGCTTCGCCCGACAGAACGGCTTCTTCGCCGGCGAAATACAGTATCACGTCGGCATCGGCGGCCATCTCGACTGCTTTGCTGAAGTCGGTGTTTTTATCGCGGCTGTAGGCAAGCCCGGGTGAGTAGGAAACTGCGTTTCCGTATTTTTCGCGGAGCGAGGTGAGCGGAGTCACGGTGCGGGTCTTGTCGAGGTCGAAACACCAGGTGCCGTTCTGGTCATGCGGAGCATCGGCCATGGGGCCGGTAACGAATATTTTGCCGGGACGGTTGCCGAGAGGCAGTATTCCTGAATTCTTAAGCAGAATGGCGCTTTCTTCGGCAGTACGGCGTGCTGCGTCAAGCGCTTCGGGGGTATAGAAGCTGTTGGCGGTGGCCATATCGACGTATGGATTCTCGAAAAGGCCCAGCCGGAATTTCAGCCGCAGTACATTGCGTACCATGTTGTCGATTATGTCCATTGGCACAGAACCGTCTTTGGCCAGCGTCGCGAGGCTGTTGTCATAGGCATGACCCTCCATGTCCATGTCAACACCTGCAAGAGCGGCTTTCAAGGCGGCTTCGCTGCGGTCGGCGCAGAATCCGTGGTTTATCATCTCGCTGATGGAGTTCCAGTCGCTTACCATCAGACCGTCCCATTGCCATTTGTCGCGCAGGATATCGCGCAGCAGATATGAGTTGCCCGATGAAGGCACACCGTTGATGTCGTTGAACGAGCACATGAAAGTTGCGGCTCCGGCTTTGGCACCGGCCTCGAACGGGGGCAGATATACATCGTGGAGCAGTTCCATCGGCACCCAGGTGGTGTTGTAGTCGCGACCACTCTCGGCAGCTCCGTAACAGGCAAAGTGCTTTACACAAGCCGCCATGGTGCCGGGCGCCGACAGGTCGTCGCCCTGATAGCCTTTTATAGCGGCCACACCCATTGCCGTGGTGAGCACGGGGTCTTCGCCGTATCCTTCGGCTATACGTCCCCAGCGTGCGTCGCGGGCTATGTCGACCATGGGAGAGAATGTCCAGCGGATACCGGCCGACGATGCTTCGCGGGCAGCTATGGCCGACCCTTCCTCTACCAGAGCCGGGTTCCATGTGGCGCCCTGTCCGAGCGGAATAGGGAATATGGTGCGGAATCCGTGTATTACATCGCGTGCGAACACCAGCGGAATTCCAAGGCGGGAATTTTCTACGGCATCGCGCTGAAGGGCATTTACGGTTTCCGGATTGACTTCGTTGAGAATCGAACCCACCATGCCGGCCTTTACCCGGCCGGACATGTCGGGGGAATATCCGCCTCCGGTGTACTGGTTGAGCTGTCCTATTTTTTCTTCAATAGTCATTTTGCTCAGAAGTTCATCGATGCGGGCCTCGATATTGCCGGCCGGTTTTGCGGCGGAAGCCGAGATACCGATAAGCAATGCTGCTATGGCTGTATTGAATTTCATTGAGGGGTGGGGAGTTTAGAGGCTGTTTAAAATACGGTTGTTTTGACGACCGACGTCTGTCCGTTTCCGGTAGCCTGTATGATGTACATTCCGGCAGAGAGTTTGTTCAGGTCAAGGCATTCGTGAGCCGATGCTACAATATGTCCGGCAATGTCGTATGCTGTTATATTGCAGCCGGGAGCTATGGCGTTTTTTTTCGAGATTCTGATTTCAGGCCGGCTATTACTGACCGAAGCCTCGGCCATTGAGGCAGTTTCGTCTTTATCGCCGGGAATCACTGCGAATATAGATTCGTCGTCGTTGCCTTTCTGATACACACGCACATAGTTGACATACATCGATGCCTGGTGGGCATTATCGTCATTCAGGGCGGTTATATCGGCCGGACTGTGTATGCCGGGGAAATTTCCGCCAACGGCAAGATTGAAGAGAATGAAGTTTTCTTTATGGAAGTAATTCCCGGCCGACCATTCGTTGCCGGGGTCGTCTGCCGGTATATCCATCTGAAAATATGGGGTCTGTACGGGCATCTTGTCGAGATCGACGTACATGCTGATTTTGTTTTCGTCCCATATCAGAGTGAACAGGTGGAATTCGCCGTCCTGCAGTGAGTAGGATTTAGTGGCATCCTGGGCATAGGAGGCGTTGGGCCAGCCTTGTCCCCAGTGGCATGCTCCGTTGAAGAAGCGGTCGCCGACTCCGTTTTGGAATCCGTTCGAATGTCCCATCTCGACAATATCAATTTCACCGCTGCGCGGCCAGCCAACCTGGTCGAAGTCGTTGCCCATCATCCAGAATGCCGGCCAAAGTCCGTTGGGAGTGTAGGGGAAGCGTATTGCGGCTTCGATTTTGCCGTGTTTGAAGGCGAAAAGGTTTTTGGTGGTTACACGGCCCGAGGTGAATGATTTTCCTTGATAGTTTTCGCGGCGGGCTGTGAGAATCAGACAGCCGTTGCCTTGGCCGTCATCGCCTACTCGTACGTTCTCTTCGCGGTCGGTGTAATACTGCAGTTCGTTGTTGCCGCCACCGTCGCCGTTTACCTCTATGTTCCATCGTTCGGGTTTGAGCTCGCCTGAGTCGAACAAGTCCTGCCATACAAGACGGTAACCGTCGGTTTCGCCACTTCCTGTCTGTGGTTCTGCTGCGTTGGCGCCGAGCGCCATAGCTGCCAGTGAGATTATTATCGGGAGTCTGGTATTCATTTGTGTATATTGTGAATGATTGATTTCGGTTTTTGTAAAGTGAGGTCCGGGTGTTCTGCCGGGCGTATTGTGCCGGAACGGATGCGGCCCCTGTGTATGTGTGCCGGTGTATCAGGATTCAGGTTCGAAATTATATGCGACGGGGGAACGCGGACGCGCCGCGCCCCCCTGGATGCATTATGTCCGGCTTAGCGGCCGGAAGCAGTGATTGTATCTTTACGGGTTATTTTACAGCGATTTTGCGTACGTTGTTACCGGCTTTTACCACATAAACTCCGGCAGGAAGATTGTCGATGCCGATAGTGGAGCCGTTTACACTCTTTACGCACTGGCCGGCAAGGTTATAGAGCTGCATCGAGCTTGCACCGGTGGCATTTGCGGTTTTGCCGGTGACGATAATGTCGAAGTTGCCGGATTCGATATCGGCTACGCCGGCCTCGCTCTTGGCCTGATAGAGATAGAAGGCGTCAAAGTTGAACGACTGGCCGGGAATGTAGGCGGGGTGGAAAGCCAGGTAGTTGCCGCACCAGTCGTTGCTGGGGGTGAAGTTGAACGACGGCCAGAGTTTCTTCAGGTCGGCGAAGCTGATGTCGATTGCCTGCCATTCGTCGGTTATGGCCTGTGCTACCATGGGGTAATTTTCGTATGCGTTGGGGCCGATGCAGAAGTGTGCGTTGGCGTCTTTAACGGCATCGTCGTCCATGAAGGTGAAGCCCAGTGAGGTTGATGCGGTGCCACTGGCGCGGAAAGCCAGGTGCAGACGTGTGTTGGCGTTTACACCGCTCAGGTCCATGCCTGGGCATGTGCCGTTGGGGTTTTCGACACCGCCGATGCGGGCATCGTGGCTCTGGTTGAAACCGCCGCCTGCCCAGCCGGCATCGGGGGCTACTGTAAGCGATACATAGCCTTCGGTCTGGAAGTCTACGCCGGGCATGCTGCCGTCGCCGCCAATCAGGCCGTTCCATATCCAGAGGTTGCGGCCGAGTTCGGGGTTCAGAGTGTAGTCGTGAACAATCTTGCCTTCTTTCTTAAGATTTTCAACTGTGATGGGGTCGAGCTGGAATACATAGAATTCAGCTGCATTTTCGCCTTTGTCAAGAACCTTGGCGATGCCTGCGTCTTCTACGGTGTACTGTGCGTTGGCAGCGGTTGCGGCCAGAGCCATGGCTGTTAAGAGAGTAAATTTTTTCATGTTGTTGATGTTATGTTTGGTTTGATTTGGTTTTGTTTTGTCGGATAGGATGATGCCGGACCGAAGCCGGCATCATCTGTAAATTCGGATATTATTTATATTATTTAGGATTATGTGATGTCAATAGCCGGGATTCTGTTCCATGGGGTTGAGGTTCAGTTCCTCCGACGGTATCGGGAAGAGTTCGTTCTTGCCTTTGATGAAATTTGCCATTTCGGCCTGTACCTCCGGACTCTCGTTGCGTGCATATTCGGTCATTACCTCATAGGCGATTCCCCAGCGTACGAGGTCAAACCATCGGTGGCCTTCCATGCCGAGTTCCACACGGCGTTCGTGGCGGATTGCGGCGCGGAGTCCGTCGGTGTTGTCGGTGTAGGTACCGTAAGGGAAGGCCGGGAGCGCTCCCGGCTCTGTGGCCATGGCTCTGGCTCTGGAGCGTACTTGTTCGAGAGCCCATTTGGCGTCGGCTGTGCTTTTGCCGCTTTCAAGAGCTGCTTCCGCAAAGAGAAGGAGAACATCGGATGCTCTTACCAGACGATAGTTGAGCGGGCCGCGGGAGTCGTGGTTCAGACCGGGGATGAGGCCCTGTTCTATGTAGGCTGTCTTGTAGTTGTAGTATGGATTGCCGAGGTAATTGACTTCGACTTCGGTTGAAATTTCAGCGTCGAGCTGTCCGACTGTGAGTTCACGGCGAGGGTCGCCGGCTTCGAATTCGTCGAACAGATTGCGGGTAGGATGGTTGAATCCCCAGCCTTTGTTGCTGCTGCTGCCACCGAATTCCGATGCACGCGGACGAGTCAGTATCGATGTGAATGTGCCTCGGGTGAATCCGAAGCCTTCGCCGTAGTCGCTGGTGGGCTCTTCCATGTACTGTATTTCAAAAACACTTTCGGGGCCGTTTTCGCCGGCGAGGGTGAAGTTCTGTTCGTAGTCGGCCAGAAGGCTGTATTCACTTCCATATTGTCCGTCTACCCAGATTTTGCCCCATTTGTAGGCGTTGTCGTAGTCGTGCATGTAGAGATATGCCTTGCAAAGCATGGCCTGGGCTGCACCTCGGGTGGCTCTGCCAAGGTCGGTTGCAGGATATTCTGATTTGTTCCAGAGTCGTTTTTCAGCCTCGATGAGGTCCGATACTATGTGATCGTAGACATCATCGGCTGTGGCGCGCGGCTGCTGCCACGACGAGCTTGACTCGATTACGAAGTCAATCAGAGGCACACCTCCGAACACACGAACCAGCTGGAAATAGTAGAAAGCACGCATGAAGTAGGCCTCGCCGATAAGACATTCTTTGCGCGAATCGCTCATGTCGGTGTCCGGTTCTACTTTGGCAACTTCCTGCAGGGCCAGGTTGCAGCGTATTATACCCTGGTATTTGGCCCTGTAGTAGTTCAGGAGGATGCCGTTCTGGATGTTTACCTTGAAATTGTCTATGTCGTATGCGTTTGCGTCGTCGGCCACGTCCTGTCCGCCTTTGAGCGCGTCGTCCGAGGCTATGTCGCCGATGTACCATTCCGAGAAGTAGCCGCCGGGATTATATTCCCAGGCCAGTGGGGCGTAGCAGGCGTTTACGGTCTGTATGGCTACTGCTCCGCCGGTGAAGAAGTCGTCGAACTTGTTGGTGCCCGGGGCTTCTTCCTTGAGCCAGTCGTTGCATGAGCTGAGGCTTATGGCCGCCAGCGCGGCCATGGCTATATATTTTGTTTTCATGATTTATCAGTAGGTAATGTTAATGCCGAAGATGAATGTTCGTGACTGCGGATAGTTGCCATAGTCGACACCGCCCGATACTTCGGGGTCGAAACCGGTGTATTTGGTTACGGTGAAAAGGTTGCCGCCCTGAAGATACAGTCGGCAGTTCTGGAAGCCGGCCTTGCCTATGAGATTGCGAGGGAGCGAATAGCCCAGCTGCAGATTCTTGAGGCGGAAATACGAGCCGGACTCAAGGAAGCGGTCGCTGGTGTAGTAGTTTACCGAGTTGACTGCGTTCGGAAGCGATCCGTCGGGGTTGTCTGCGGTCCATACGTCGGCCATCACCGGCGAAAGCACCGAGCTGCTTCCGTTGCTTTCAAGCTGCATGCGCTTCTGGTTGTATATTTTGTTTCCGCCTACGCCCTGAAAAAAGAGTTGGAGATCAAAGCCTTTCCAGTATGCGGCCAGGTTTATGCCGTAGTTGAGCCAAGGTATCGAGTTGCCCAGGTCGACGCGGTCGTTGGAGTCGATTATGCCGTCGTTGTTGATGTCGGCATAGCGGGCGTCGCCTGCATGGAAGGGGGTGTTGGCCGCATTGTAGCCGCTAAGGTGTTCGAGAACTTCTTCGTCGCTGCGGTATACGCCTTCGTAGCGGTATCCCCAGAAGTAGTTGAGCGAGTGTCCTTCGTCTACCACCTGCACGCCATCGTAGTTGCTGCGTATTACCGATCCGCCGTTAAGGTGAGTCAGCTTATTGTCGATGAACGACACGTTGCCTCCAATGCTGTAGTGGAAGTCGCGTCCGATGCTGTTGTCGTAGTTCAGGCTTATTTCTATACCTTTGTTGCGTACTTCGCCCACGTTTGCCATGGCTGAATAGCGGTTGCCCACGTGAGCGGGGGCGTTGACGCTCATAAGCATGTCCTGAGTGTCGCGGATAAACGCGTCGAGTGAGCCGTTCAGACGGTTGTTGAAGAAGCCGAAATCGACACCTGCACTCCACTGGGCGGTGTTTTCCCAGTGTCCGCCATTGTTTATCCAAGTTAATACGGTGGCGCCGCTGGCGAGTTGCTGGTCGGCTCCGAACACGTAGTCGACAAATGTCGGACCGGTGTTGAACATGGTGAGCAGGAATGCGTTGTTGTTGATGTTGTCGTTGCCGACCTTACCCCAGCCTAAGCGCAGCTTGAGGTTGGAGAGCCATGTTACATCGCGCAGAAATGCCTCCTGGTTCATGCGCCACGCCAGTGCGAACGACGGGAAGTAACCCCAGGCTTTTTCGGGGAACTTGCTCGAGCCGTCGGCACGGAAGTTGACGGTTGCCAGATAACGGTCGTTGAAGCTGTAGTGTACACGACCGAGCCACGAGAAGCGGCGGCTGCGGCCTACCGAGTCGCTCGGGCGCGAGAAGTTGTCGGTAACCTGCGAGAGATACCAGTTGCGTTCCACCGGATTCAGAATCGACGAGCCGCTGGCGCCAATGCCGTAGTATGAGTATTCCTCAACGGTCTGGCCGGCCATTATCGAGAAGTCATGCTTGCCTATTTTGCGGGCGTAAGTGAGAATATTGTCGACCTGGTAGTTGTAGGTGCGGTTTATGTCGGAAGCCAGGAAGTTTTCTTCGCGTTTGTCGTATGCCGATACCTCATAGGCGTCAGCGAAGCTTTTGTTAAGGCCTACTCGATAGTCGAAGCTGTATGTACTTCTGAATGTGAGGTATGGCAGAGGGGTGATTTCGGCGAATACATTGCCTACCCAGCGCTCGGTGCGGTTGTGTGGATGGTTGTATTCAAGCATGCTGAACGGGTTGGTCACATTGGTGAAGTTCGAGCCGGCCGAAATTCCGCCGCTGAGGTCTTTACCGTTGCGGTTGACGCTTCCGGCGGGATAGTGTGTCGGATCCCAGGGAGCCATGGCGAATGCTGCCGAAAGCATGTTCGACATCGGACTCGATGTGTTGTCGCCGCTTTCGTATGCGTTTTTCGCCACTCCGGCCATAAACGATATGTTCTCGCCTATCTTGAGCCAGTCGGTGGCCTTGTAGCTGGTGTTGAGTCGTGCGGTGAAGCGGCTGTAGTCCGAACCTATGAGGGTACCTTCCTGTTTGAACCAGCTTCCGCTCATCGAGTAAGTGAATTTGTCGCTGCCACCGTCAACCGACATGTGGTAGTTCTGAATCCATGCGTCGCGGAATACTTCGTCCTGCCAGTCGGTATCCTGCGATGCGTAGTCGAAACCGTCAGGATTGGTGTCAGGGTCGTATATAGTAGGATAGTAAGGCGACGATGCAAGTCCCTTGAAAGTGCGGAGCCATTTGTTGAATCCGTTTTCGGCATAATATTTCTTCGATGTCTTGTTGCCGTTTATGTTTATGTATGTTTCGGCGAAGTCACGGGCATTCATCACATCGAGTTTTCTCCATCGCTGCTGAACGCCGGCATAAGCATCGAAGCTAATGCGGGCCCGCTGGCCGGTCTGGCCTGCACGGGTGGTGACTATGATTACGCCATTGGCACCACGGCTGCCGTAGATGGCTGTGGCTGACGCATCTTTCAATATCTCGGTGTTTTCGATATCGTTCGGCGACAGGAAGCTTATATCATCGGTAATGATGCCGTCGACCACATAGATGGGAGCCGACGATGTAACGTTGCCTACACCGCGAATGCGAACTTCGGCTGCAGCACCC
>CAJUHX010000048.1 GCA_910586455.1 uncultured Muribaculaceae bacterium
CCGACAAATACACCTAATAATCAATTGATTATCTAATAAGTTAACGATAGTGGCGTGACGCCGTCACAACTCGACTGCTATGGCCGCCATGATTCCGACACAATTAAAAAAAACTATGGTTCTATGGCAGGCTATGGTTCTTTGGTTTTAAAATGCCTCGCCTGACTAATGACGGCGTGACGGCGTCACAACCCTAACACCTCCAGCCAGCGGGCGGGGAAGTAGACGTTGGGCAGCGGCAGGGCCGCGCGGAACAGCGGGGCTATCTCGGCATCAGTGAAGCCGGCTATGCCGCAGCCGATGCGCGTGAGCAGAAAACGCAATTCGGGATGTAGCTGCGCATACTCCACAAATTCATCAACATATGGCTTTATCTCCGCCACACCTCCGTGCATGGTGGGAATGGCATAGCTGCGACCCGTAAGGCCTGTGCCGACACCCCATTCGGCACCGAATTTATTTAAGGCTATGCGCGCCGCGCCGCCTCCGTGGCGGCCTGCCAGATTGCTGCCGAATACAAAAATCTCGTCCGGCGCAAGTTCGGTAATGAAATCGGGTGAAACTCTCATATTTGCTTTTTTTAAAGTTCATGATAGCTATGCCTACTCCGGATAACACAGGTTTGCGGGCGACGGATTTTCGAGAACTTCCTTCAGGTATATGCCTGCGGCCTTGCGTGCTTCATCCAGGTCCATGTAGGTATAGTTGCCACAGTCGCGAGCGGAGGCGCCGGGAATCTCGCCGTCGAAGCCGGCTATGAAAGCGAATGTGCGGCGCAGCAGAGGCAGAATGTCGGCAGGCTCGAGTTCGCCCTGCATAATCAGGTAGTTGCCTGTGCAACAGCCCATCGGGCCCCAGTACACCACGCGCGACATCCACTCCGGGTCGTTGCGCAGGAATGTGGCGGCCAGGTGTTCCATGGCGTGGAGAGCCCGTGGGTGGAGGGCCGGCTGGCGGTTGGGTTCGGTCATGCGAACGTCGAAAGTGGTGAGTATGTCGCCTGCGGGAGTGACATCGCGTCGCGACACATATACGCCGCGCAGCAGGCGCCGGTGGTCAATGGTAAAGCTGGGTATCTTTTTCATTATCTGTTTCGCTTGTTGCAGTTGCAAATGTATGAAAAAAAATTTATCGCCACAATGTTTAGGCTGCACGATTGCCGATATTCGCAAAAAAATAGTTAACTTTGAAGTCGCTTCGCGCGTTAGTTTATAGAAAAGAAATTATGGAAACAACAAGACAAGCCAAAATAGCCCGGCTGCTGCAGAAGGAGCTGAGCGAGATATTCCGTCAGCAGACCGCCAAGACTCATGGCGTGATTATATCGGTGAGTGCCGTAAAGGTGACTCCCGACCTGTCGATTGCCCGTGCCTACCTGTCGGTTTTCCCGTCGACAAACGCACAGGAAATTATGAACAACATCAATCTTAGCGCCAAGACAATACGCTACGAACTGGCTCAGAAAGTGCGCTTTCAGCTGCGCAAGACTCCCGAACTGCAGTTCTATCTCGACGATTCGCTCGACTATATCGAGAACATCGACCATCTGCTGGAGAAATAAGTGCTGTCGATGCTGAGCGCCCGAATAGCACTGCGCTACCTCTTTGCCAAGAAGCGTCATACCGCTGTCAATGTCATATCCATGATATCGCTGGCGGGTGTCGCTGTGGCCACTGCGGCCATAGTGGTGGTGCTGTCGGTGTTCAACGGCTTTGCCGACCTCGGCGAGCGCCAGGCCTCGGTGGTTGACCCAGACCTGCTTATTACGCCCGTACAAGGCAAGACTATAGCCAGTGGCGACTCGCTGGCCAAGGCTGTGGCTGCCATGCCGGGGGTGCGTGCGGCGGTGCCGGTAGTGCAGGAGCGAGGCCTGCTGATAAGCAATAGCGCTCAGGTGCCGGTGCGTTTCAAGGGCGTGCCGGCCGGATATTCTGCAGTGGTGCCGCTCGACTCGCTGGTAATCGACGGTGTGTACCACTCCGACAGTGCGGTGGGGCTGCCGTCGGCCAATGTCGCCATAGGCGTGGCCTATCACGGGGCCGTATCGCCGTCGACCGACCGAGCCGTACGCCTGTACGTGCCCCGGCGCAAGGGGCGAATCAATCCGGCCAATCCTGCTGCAGCGTTCCGTGGCGATACTTTATTGGTGTGGTCGGTATTGCGCAGCGATGTGCAGGACTTTGATGCCGACCTGATGATTGTGCCTTTAGAGGTTTCGCGCCGTCTGCTTGATTACAGCCACGAGGCCACGGCCGTGGAAGTGGCGTTGGAGCCGTCGGCCGATGTAGCAGCTATAGCCGCCGCCATAGGCCGTGCCAATCCGGAGCTTGAGGTATCCGACAGGCTGCAGCAGCAGAGCGAGGCATTCCGCATGATAGCCATAGAGAAGTGGATGACATTTCTGATGCTGATATTCATACTTGTGATAGCATCGTTCAACGTGGTCAGCACCCTGTCGCTGCTGGTAGTGGAGAAGCGCTCCGACATGGAGGTGCTGCGCTTTACAGGCGCGCCGCGCTCTCTGGTCCGCTCCATATTCGTGTGGCAGGGCTGGCTTATAAGTATGCTCGGAGGCCTTGCGGGCATTGTTCTGGGCGCGCTCCTTTCGCTTTGGCAGCAGCATGGCCACATAATCCGACTCAACGCCGACGCCTCGGCCCTTACAATCGACTATTATCCAGTACGGCTGGCATGGCCCGACCTGCTGCTGGTGCTGGGCGTGATAGCTGTGGTATCGCTGCTGGCCGGTCAGACAACCCGATTTTTTCAAAAGAAATAAGCACAGAAAATATGCAGACTGTATTATTCAACAGCACCATATTCGGCCCGATACACTCGCGCCGCCTGGGCTCGTCGTTAGGCGTGAATCTATCGCCCTCCGACGGCAAAATATGTTCGTTCGACTGCCTTTATTGCGAGGCCGGCTACAATGCCCAGGGGCCCGGCACAAGCGGTCTGCCTGCGCGGACCGAGGTGGCGCGTATGCTCGACGAAAAGCTGGCCGCCATGCGTGCGGCAGGCCAGGGCCTTGATGTAATTACATTCTCGGGCAACGGCGAGCCTACCATACACCCCGATTTCGCAGGCATAATCGATGACACCATCGCTTTGCGCGACAAATACTTTCCGCAGGTAAAGATTAGCGTTCTCACCAACTCGACCATGCTGGGCAGACCACAGGTTGTAGAGGCACTGCGCAAGGTCGACAACAACATACTGAAGCTCGACAGCGCCATCGAACGCACCGTACAGTTGCTCGACCGCCCGAATCTATCCTATCGTCTGCCCAAGGTAATAGAGCAGCTGGCGCAGTTCAGTGGCAGCGGAATCATCCAGACCATGATTACCCGCGGCAGCCACGATGGTGAGGCCGTCGATAACAGTACCGACGAAGAAATTGCCGCCCTCATCGAGGCATACCGCCATATAAATCCGCGCAGCATAATGATATACTCTATCGACCGCCGCACACCCGAGCAAAGCCTGCAGAAGGTCGAAAAGGCCGAGCTCCGGGCCATCGCCGCCCGCATCACAGAAGCCACCGGTATAGAGGTGTCTGTTGCGTGATTCGCGGAAAATGATTAAATTTGCGTAATAAAACAGAACGATGGAAAACGGTAACGAAGCTCAAGGCAAGAAACGAGGCTGGCTGGGTCGCTACATGTCGGTAGCGGCTCTGGCGGTGATTGCATATTTTGTGTACTTACTCTTTTTCAGCTCACATTCGGCCATGAAAAAATTCGAGTACCAGCGTGTTATCGACTCGCTGCAGCGCGAGGTCAATGCCTCGGAGGATTCGGTGGCCTACTACCGCGGCCTCAATGAAAAACTGCGCAGCGACCCACGTGCGGTCGAGCAGGTAGTACGCGAGGAACACAACATGAACCGCCCCGGCGAGGACGTGTATGTGATGGAGCCCGATGCCGGAAGGTAGTTCTGCCGCCGTCGCCTTTTCCACCATAGAAACTCAACACTGCATTAATTGAAAAATAAGATTTTCCAGGGCCTTGTGCCTGTTGGCTTGCTGCTGGTAGCGCTGGCCACAATAGAGCCGCTGATACTGCACCCGTTCAACCCCGGCGGCTGGTTCCAATATGTATATGCAGCCGGAGCGGTATTGTTGCTGCTGTGCCGCCTTTTTACCACTCACGGCGCCACCGACCTGCGTCTGCGCCGCCTCTACCGCATGGAAGGCTGGAGCGCGATATTCTTCTGCGCAGGCACCTTCTTTATGTTCTATCCGTCGGGCACCATGCGCGACTGGTTGGCCTTTACGCTGGCCGGAGCCGCCATACAGATATTTACCTCGATAATGATTCCGATGCGGCAGCGCAAATTGCAGAATACAAAAAAGTAAAATTATAAATGGCAAAGAAATACGTGGAAACTCCGCTGATGAAGCAGTACACCGAGATGAAAGCCAAGCATCCCGATGCAGTATTGCTTTTCCGCGTGGGCGACTTTTACGAAACTTTCTCTGACGATGCCATCTCTGCCTCGGAAATCCTGGGCATAACCCTTACACGCCGCGCCAACGGAGCGGCGCAGTCGGTCGAGCTCGCCGGCTTTCCGCATCATGCCCTCGACACCTACTTGCCACGCCTGGTGCGTGCCGGCAAGCGTGTGGCCATCTGCGAGCAACTCGAAGACCCCAAACTCACCAAAAAATTGGTGAAGCGCGGCATAACCGAGCTTGTAACTCCCGGCGTGGCTATGGCTGATACCGTGCTGTCGAACAAAGAGAACAACTTTCTGGCCTCAGTCAGCTTCAGTCGCGACGCCGTAGGCGTGGCCTTTCTCGACATCAGCACCGGCGAGTTTCTGGCAGCCCAGGGCAGCGCCGAGTATGTCGATAAGATTCTGGAGTCTATGGCTCCGAAAGAACTCATAGTCGAGCACGGACGTCTGGAACAGGCCCGGCAGTTGTTCAGCACCCACCCGGCCAGCTTTGAGCTTGACGACTGGATGTTCGCCTACGACAATGCCATCGAGCGCCTGCTGCGCCAGTTCGGTACCGCCTCGCTCAAAGGATTCGGCATCGACGGCATGACACAGTCCATCATAGCCGCCGGAGCCATATTGCATTACCTCGACCTTACAAAGCATACCCGCATAGGGCATATAACCTCCATCTCGCGTATCGAGCAGGAGCGTTTTGTGCGTCTTGACCGATTTACGGTGCGCAATCTCGAACTGCTCGACTCGCTCGAGCGCGACGGACGCTCGCTGCTGTCGGTGATCGATCGCACTGTAAGTCCGGGCGGAGCCCGTCTGCTCAAACGCTGGCTGGCCTTCCCGCTCAAAGAGCCCAAAGCTATCAACGAGCGCCTCGATGTGGTGGAGTACTTCTTCCGCCATCCCGATGACCGTGACGAAGTGGCTTATGCCCTCTCAGGCATGGGCGACCTCGAGCGCCTTATCTCCAAGCTTGCTACCCGCCGCATCACCCCTCGCGAAATCTTAGGCATAGCCACCGCCCTCGACGCCGTTGAGCCTGTAAGCCGCCTGTGCATGTACTGCGAACTTCCGGGCCTGAGCGCCATGGCCTCGCGACTCGACCTCTGCTCCGATGTGATAGAACTCATACGCTCGCGTGTGCGTCAGGACGCCCCCAACGCCCTCGGCCGCGGGCCGGTGTTCAATCACGGCGTAGACAGCGAGCTCGACCGCCTGCACTCCCTCTCGACCAACGGCAAGGAATATCTGATGCAGATTCAGGCCCGCGAGAGCAAAGCCACCGGAATCACATCGCTGAAGATAGGGTTCAACAATGTGTTCGGCTACTATATCGAAGTTACCAACACCCATAAGGACAAGGTTCCGCCGGAGTGGATACGCAAGCAGACATTAGTGAACGCCGAGCGATATATAACCGAGGAACTCAAAACCTACGAAGAGCAGATAACCGGTGCTCAGGAACACATCGACATAATAGAGCGACGCCTTTACGACGAACTGCTCGACAAGCTCTCCGAGTCGATACCGCGCCTGCAGACTGATGCCGCCATACTGTCGGCAATCGACGTGCTCACCGCTTTTACCGATGTAGCCCGTACCTACCGCTATAACCGTCCGGTAGTTGACGACTCGCTTATACTCAAGCTCGTCGAAGCCCGGCACCCGGTAATCGAGCGCCAGCTGCCTCCGGGTGAACCCTATGTAAGCAACTCGGTGGAACTGCACAACGACCATACGCAGGTGATGATGATTACAGGCCCCAACATGTCGGGTAAATCGGCACTGCTGCGACAGACCGCCCTCAACGTAATCATGGCCCAGATAGGCTGCTTCGTAGCTGCCGACAGCGCCCATATAGGCGTAATCGACAAGATATTCACCCGTGTGGGAGCCAGCGACAATATATCGCTGGGCGAGTCGACATTCATGGTAGAGATGAACGAGGCCGCCGCGATACTCAACAATATCAGCCGCCGGTCGCTGATACTCTTCGACGAGCTTGGTCGCGGCACCTCAACCTACGACGGCATCAGCATAGCCTGGTCGATAGTCGAATACCTGCATCAGCACGGCGCAGAGCATCCGAAAACACTCTTCGCCACCCACTACCACGAACTCAACGACATGGAGGCCTCATTTCCGCGCATAGCCAACTACAACGTATCGGTAAAGGAAATCGACGGCAAGGTAGTGTTTCTGCGCAAGCTTGCCCCGGGTGGCAGTCAGCACAGTTTCGGCATACATGTAGCACGTCTGGCCGGCATGCCCCGCGAAATCATCGATCGGGCAGAGAGCATACTTCGTCAGCTTGAGCGCCACAACTCACAGGAAGGCGAAAGGCCGGCAGTTGAGGCCACATCTGCCGACGGTGTACAACTCAGCTTCTTCCAGCTCGATGACCCCGTGCTCGAACAGGTCCGCGACGCACTCTTAGGACTTGACATCAACCGCCTCACCCCTATCGAGGCCCTAACCAAGCTCAACGACCTCCGCGGTATTATCACTGCAAAATAGTTGTGACAACGGGACGCCGTCACTCGCAAACGTAGGCTTGAGGCGTTAACCTATATAATATCCCATGTCGGCTAACGACGGCGGGACCCCGTCGCAACTATAAAAAATAAGCGGGCACCCCTCGACCGGGGTGCCCGCAATGCGATGAATGGATGGAGTCCGTTTTATTTGCCGGCTGCCATAGCCTTAGCGCGTTCGTAGTATTTGCGGATGTCGCGCTGTGTGCCGTCGTTATAGTTCGATGCCGAGGGGTCGTTGGGGTCGGCGTCGAAGTAGGGGTTTGCGGCATATTCGGGATAATCCTTGAGGATTTTCTCGAAGCATTCGGCTTCCTTGGCATAGTTTTTCTGCACGTGATATACGTTGGCAGCTTTTACCAGAGCGAATGGAGCGAGGGCCGCGTTGTCGTCGGCTTTGCCGACAGCTTTGAGGAAACAATCGAGGGCCTTGTCGAGCTGTTCGATGTTTGCGTAGCAGTTGCCTTTGGCAATGAGTACTCCCACGGGAGCGAGTTCGCCTTTGAGCGATGCTGCGTCGAAGTGCTTAATGGCTTCTTCGTATTTTTTGTCCTGATAGAGTAAGATTCCGGCCATGGCTTCGGAGCGCTGAGCGCTTTTGCCGTGCATGCCTGCGGCCTTGAGGTATAGGGGCAGGGCGAGGGAGTCGGCATTGGCACCTCCTTTGATAAGAGTCATGTCGGCTGTAGCTGCGGCTTCGTCGGCTTTGCGGTTGTTGGCCTGAGAGATGAAGAACCAGGCTAACGCAGCTACCAGAATTACGGCGAAAGCTACTGTAAGGGCTACGACACGTTTTTTGTTGGCCTTGGCTTTGGCCAGTAACATTTCACCGGGGTCGCCGGCGTTGTTATCCACTGCCACTTTGGTGGCTTCGGTCTGCTGAGGATTGTTTGTTGCCATCTATTTATGATAATGTTTTCGGTTTTTATTTCAGTGATTGGTCGGCGTATAGCTTTCCGAACTGCAAAAGTAGTGCAAATTTCGCATATCTGAAAATTTTCCGGGGGCTATTTTTTGTTATAAGCAACAAAAGGCCTTAAATTTGCAGTCTAAAACTTTTATATCAGGCATGAAACAGTTTGAAATTACCACCAAGGTTGATGTTCTGGGATATGATGAACTTAACTCCGACGAGGAGCTGCTGACTTCGCTTGCCCGCGAGGCTACTGAGCGTTCGTATGCTCCGTACAGCAATTTCCGCGTGGGTGCGGCTATAGCTCTCGACAATGGCGAGATTGTGACGGGTGCCAATCAGGAGAATGTGGCTTATCCGTCGGGCACCTGTGCTGAGCGTTCGGCGTGCTTTTATGCGCATGCCCGCTATCCGCAGGCCAAGTTCCGCCGGATAGCAATCGCCGCCCGTGGCACGGACGGCGAGTTTGTGGCCGACCCGGTGGCTCCGTGCGGAGCCTGCCGTCAGTCGCTGCTGGAGTATGAGATGCTTGCCGGGGGGCCGGTGGAGGTGCTGCTGTGCGGCAAGGACAAGGTGTACCGCTTGCCGTCGGTGGTTTCGACGCTGCCTCTGGCATTTACTGATTTCTGACAGGAATATATGCGCGGCTCATAGTTATTTCTTTCGGGGGGCGGCGCGCTTTTTGCGCAATACCATGGCCGAGCGGGCGGGCAGGTAGAGTTTGAGCCATTCCACTCCGGCGGGAGCGTAAAGCTCGTCGTGTTGGGTGAGGTGTTCGACTTTTTCGTCGATGTTGCCGTAGCCGCCGAAGTCGGGGTTATCGGTGCTGAGTACAGTGCGGTAGCTGCCGGCGGGTGCGAGTATGCCGTAGTCGGTGAACGACTTGGCCGGATTGAAGTTGAACACAAATACCAGGTCGCCGCGCATGAAGGCGAGAATCTGGTCGTTGTCTTTCTCCCAAAGTTTTCGTATCGGCAGGGCCTGGAAATTGTACACATTGCTTACGAGGTGTATTATGGCGTTGTCGAAGTTGTTGAGCCACTCGTATTTGAGCAGACCGTTGTCGACGAGGCTCCATTGGCGGCGTGCGTATTTGTGGCTCCATCCGTTGCCTTCGCGTGGGAAGTCAATCCATTCGGGGTGGCCCCATTCATTGCCCATGAAGTTGAGGTAGCCTCCGTTGATGCTTGCCAGAGTCACCAGTCGTATCATCTTGTGCAGGGCCATGCCTCGGGCCACGGTCATGTCGCCGTCATCCTTGTTCATGTGCCAGTACATTTCTTTGTCGATAAGGCGGAAAATCACGGTTTTGTCGCCTACCAAAGCCTGGTCGTGGCTTTCGACGTAAGATATAGTCTTTTCGTCGGCGCGGCGGTTGGTGAGTTCCCAGAATATCGATGTAGGATGCCAGTCTTCGTCCTTCTTTTCCTTGAGTGTTTTTATCCAGTAGTCGGGAATGCCCATTGCCATTCGGTAGTCGAAGCCAATGCCACCGTCGGCCACCGGAGTTGCCAGGCCCGGCATTCCGCTCATTTCCTCGGCTATTGTTATGGCCTTGGGGTTTATCTGGTGTATGAGGGTGTTGGCCAGAGTGAGGTATGTAATGGCGTTGGTGTCCTGGGCGCCGTTGTAGTAGTCGCCGTATCCGCCGAAGGCCTGTCCGAGGCCATGGTTGTAGTATAGCATCGAAGTGACGCCGTCGAAGCGGAAACCGTCGAAGTGGTATTCTTCGAGCCAGTATTTGCAGTTGGATAGCAGAAAGTGCAGCACTTCGTTCTTGCCGTAGTCGAAGCAGAGCGAGTCCCATGCAGGGTGTTCGCGTCGGTTGTCGCCGTAGAAGTAGAGGTCGTAGCTGCCGTCGAGCCGTCCGAGGCCTTCGGCTTCGTTCTTTACGGCGTGTGAGTGTACAATGTCCATGATTACGGCTATGCCCAGACTGTGTGCGTCGTCGATAAGGTGTTTGAGTTCTTCGGGTGTTCCGAAGCGGCTTGAGGCGGCGAAGAAATTCGACACGTGGTAGCCGAACGAGCCGTAGTAGGGATGCTCCTGTATGGCCATAATCTGTATGGCGTTGTAGCCGTCGGCGGCTATGCGGGGCAGTATCTCGGTGCGGAATTCCTCGTAAGTACCCACACCTTCGCGTTCCTGGGCCATGCCTATGTGGCACTCATATATGAGCAGTGGTTTGGTGTCGGGGGTGAATTTGTCGTGTTCCCATTTATAGGCCGTGGCCGGTTCCCATACCTGAGCCGAGAATATGTTGGTGTGTGGGTCCTGTACCACGCGGTTGGCGTATGCCGGAATGCGTTCGGCTTTGCCGCCGGGCCATTCCACAATCATTTTATAAAGCTGTCCGTGGCTGATGGCTGTGGCGGGTATGCGTACTTCCCATACACCGCCGTCGAGTTTTTTGAGTCCGAATTCGGGCCGCTGTTCCCAGTTGGAGAAATCTCCAACCAGAGTTATGGCGGAGGCGTTTGGTGCCCATTCGCGGAATATCCATTCGTTGCCGTCGCGATGAAGTCCAAAATATTTGTGGGCGTTGGCAAAGTCGGTAATCGACTTGCAGTTGACGGTCAGGTCGGCGAGTTTCCGGATATAGTCTTGGTGTCGTCCGTTGATTGCGTCGGTATATGGTTCGAGCCAGGGGTCGTTTTTGATTATGGGCAGGAGCTTGGGTTTGCGTGCCGCCGGTTTGCGGCCCGTCTTTTTATTTTGATTGTCGGTTTTCATACCCTGATGCTTGTGTTTTTGGGTTTAGTAACACACAAACTTAACAAAAAAGACTGAATAAATATAATTAATTAACACAAATTAGTGAAAATAGCTATTTTCGCTGATGTTGTCACGCCGAGAACCTCTGCTGCGGTATTGATTTTTTTTGTACCTTTGCGAATCATACAATTACACTCTTCCATGAAACGATTAAAAGCCTTGGCAGTCGGCCTGGTAGCCGGTGCATTTTCGATTTGTGGCGCAAAATCGGCGCCGAATGTGATTTCTAATATAGAGCCTCCTTACTGGTGGACCGGAATGGCCAACGATACCTTGCAGATTATGCTTACGGGCGACAATATTGCCCGTGCGGACTTCTCGGTGGATTATTCCGGAGTGAAGCTGCTGGAGCAGCTCAGCCTCGACAGCCCCAACTACAAACTGCTGTATCTGACCATTTCTCCCGATACCAGAGCCGGCAATATGCAGCTGCGCTATACACTCGACGGGCGTAAGGCGGCAGTGCCCTACGAGCTGAAGAAGCGCGACCGCGCCGCCTCGGAATACCGTGGCTTCGATGCCGGCGATGTGCTGTATCTGCTTATGCCCGACCGTTTTGCCAAGGGCATGGACGACAAGGATATCGACATGGCCGATCTGGAATATCCGGTGGCGGCCGAGCGCCACAACCCCAACTCGCGACACGGCGGCGACATGCGCGGCATACGCAACCATCTGGACTACATCGACTCGCTGGGCGTAACAGCCATCTGGCTGTGCCCGGTGCTGGAGAACGACATGCCCGGCGGCAGCTATCACGGCTATGCCACCACCGATTATTATAAAATCGACCCGCGCTTCGGCTCTAACAGCGAGTATTCGCAGCTGGTAAGCGATGCGCATGCCAGGGGCCTGAAAGTGGTGATGGACATGATTTTCAACCACTCGGGCTCCAATCACCCTTGGATGAAGGATGCGCCGTCGCACGACTGGTTCAACCATCCCGCGCAGGATGTGATGACGAATTACCGCCTCACCACCGTTCACGACCCCTACGTGAGTGAATACGACCTCGACCACACTGTCAACGGATGGTTCGTGCCCTCGATGCCTGACCTCAACCAGTGCAATCCTCACCTGATGAAATACCTTACCCAGAACTCGATTTGGTGGATTGAGTCGGCCAAAATCGACGGCATACGCATGGACACCTATCCATACGCCGACATGCGGGCCATGGCCGGCTGGGCCGCCGATGTGCTGCGCGAGTATCCGGTCTTTAATATTGTGGGCGAGTGCTGGTACGGCAAAGAATCGGGCGGTGCTTTCTGGCAAGCCGGCAGCAAACTCAATCCGGTAGACACTCACCTGCCCAGTGTTATGGACTTTTACTTTGTACAGGACGGACGCAAGGCGTTTTATGAAGATACCGACCCATGGCACGGACTGAACGACCTGTACGACCACTTGTCGCAGGACTTCATGTACCCTGACCCGCAGCATATACTCACCTTTCTCGACAACCACGACTCGGACCGCTTTCTGCTCGAAGAACCTGAGAATCTCGACAACTGGAAGCAGGCCATAGCATTTCTGCTGACCTCGCGCGGCATACCGCAGATTTATTATGGAACCGAGCTGCTGATGCACGGCAGCAAAGAGGGCAGCGACGGATATGTGCGCCTTGATTTTCCCGGCGGTTTCCCCGGCGATAAGGTCGATGCCTTCAAGGCCGAAGGCCGCACGCCGCTGCAGAACGAGGCATGGAACTATATGTCGAAACTGCTGCAGTGGCGCCGCAACGAGGCACGCGACATAATGGCCCGTGGCTCGCTTAAGCATTTCATGCCGCAGAACGGCCTGTACGTATATCAGCGCAAGCTCGGCGACAAGGCGGTGACGGTGATTCTCAACGGTCGCGACAGTGAGCAGACTCTTACTATGGAGCGCACTGTAGAGGCTCTGCCTTACGGCTCGCGTGTGTATGATATTATCAGCGAAAAACCTGTGACGATAGAGGAAACCATGACTTTTGCGCCACGCCAGATAATGATACTTCAGAACTGGTAAGAACAGGTAATTCGACGCAGTTTGCCTTTGCGGCGGAATTTTCGTAACTTTGTGCAAAATTTATGAATGTATGGTATCAGTCGACGCTCTTACTGTTGAATTCGGGGGCACTACCCTGTTCAAGGACATATCTTTTGTAATCAATCCCAAGGACCGCATAGCCCTGATGGGCAAAAACGGCGCCGGCAAAAGCACACTGCTGAAAATTCTGGCCGGTGTGCGGCAGCCATCGCGCGGCAGTGTGTCGGTGCCCAAGGACTGTACGGTGTGCTATCTGCCACAGCACATGATGACTGAGGACGGACGAACCGTGTTCGAAGAAGCCTCGCAGGCGTTTGCCCACCTCAAGGAAATGGAGGCGGAGATTGATGCCATGAATCAGGAACTGGCCACACGCACCGACTATGAGAGCGACTCCTATATGGCTCTGATTGAGAAGGTGGCCACGGTGAGCGAAAAGTTCTACGCAATCGACATGACTCACTTCGAGGAGGATGTTGAGAAGGCTCTCCTGGGCCTCGGATTCAAGCGCAGCGATTTCAGCAGGCCTACCTCGGAGTTCTCCGGAGGATGGCGCATGCGCATCGAGCTGGCCAAACTGCTGCTGCAGAACCCCGATGTACTGCTGCTTGACGAGCCAACCAACCACCTCGATATCGAGTCGGTGGGATGGCTCGAGGATTTTATCATGAACAGTCCGATGGCTGTGGTGGTAATCAGCCACGACCGTCGTTTTATCGACAATATCACCACCCGCACCATTGAGGTGACCATGGGTCGGATATACGACTACAAGGCTAATTACAGCCGCTATCTGGAACTGCGCAAGGAACGCCGCCAGCAACAGCAGAAGCAGTTCGACGACCAGCAGAAACAGATAGCCGAGGCTCGTGAGTTTATCGAACGCTTCAAGGGTACCTACTCCAAGACCTATCAGGTGCAGAGCAAGGTCAAGTGGCTTGAGAAACTCGAAATTGTGGAGGTCGACGAAGAAGATACTTCGGCGCTGAGGCTTAAGTTCCCGCCTTGCCCCCGCAGCGGCAGCTACCCCGTAATAGCCGAAGGGGTAGGGAAGAGCTACGACGGCAAGCAGGTGTTCGCCAACGCTTCGTTCATCATCGAACGTGGCGACAAAGTGGCCTTTGCGGGTCGGAACGGCGAGGGTAAGTCTACTATGGTCAAGGCTATAATGCGTGAGATTGAGCATCAGGGCACGCTTACCCTGGGACATAATGTGCAGATTGGCTATTTTGCCCAGAACAGCGCTTCGATGCTCGACGGTGAACTGACCGTGTTCCAGACAATCGACGACATAGCCGTGGGCGATGTGCGCCTGAAGATACGCGACCTCCTCGGTGCCTTTATGTTCGGCGGCGAGGAGAACCAGAAGAAGGTAAAGGTGCTTTCGGGTGGCGAGCGTGTGCGCCTTTGCCTGATTAAGCTTTTGCTCGAGCCGATAAATCTGCTGATTCTTGACGAACCCACCAACCACCTCGACCTGAAGACCAAGGACATACTCAAGCAGGCCCTGCGCGACTTCGACGGCACGCTTATTCTGGTGAGCCACGACCGCGATTTTCTCGACGGCCTCGTAACCAAGGTCTACGAATTCGGCGATGGCCGTGTTCGCGAGCATCTTTGCGGCATAAACGAATTTCTTGAAAAGAAAAAGGCCGAAGCGGCAGCTGGCGCTAATTAGCTATATTATATAGTAGAGATAAAAGCGATGGCACGACCTCCCGCTGTACGGGGGCGTGCCATCGCTTTTTTTACTTTTTTTGCCTGTCGGCGATTATTGCAGGGTAAGAGAATAGTTGAGTCCGGAGGCAGCAGGCTTCATGTCGGCGCCAACCAGAGTAATCTTTGAGGGCGAATCAATCAGATAATACTGCACCGAGCTGTTGTTTTTGCTGTCGGTCAGTTTTAGGTATCTCTTGTCGTCCTTCTTGTCGATAACGAAAGAGCCGTCATCAGTAAAACTGCTCTTGTCATTGTTCTGGTATACCTGTACCAGATTATAAGTACCGCAGTTGTCGTCGGTATAATTCAGGGTTAGGGTGTATTCGATGCCATCGGCATCTGCTGCCGGCAGCATACCTTTGAAAATTTCGGTTTTGCTTTGGGCTATGGTAGCCTCGCTTTTTACGGAGTCCGCTGCCGCAGGGACAGTGGTCGCCGATTTGTCAGTGCCGTTACAGGCAGAAAGTGCCAGCATACCTACTGCTGCTGCCACAAAATAAGACTTCATTTTCATAATCTCATTAGTTAATACATCTTGTAGCATAACATAGACTCGAAAAAATAGTTCATTTTTTAAGCTACGATAAATTGCCAACTACGTCGATGGCGCCGGTATTTTTCAAAACCATGCTAAAAAAGCATGCTTTACAACATAAAATGTAAGTCAAAGTAGGCCAA
>CAJUHX010000049.1 GCA_910586455.1 uncultured Muribaculaceae bacterium
CTTGCCGAGCAGCGACAGGCTCATCGCCAGATTGATGGATATGAACGATTTGCCCTCGCCGGAATTGGTGGAGGTCATAAGCACCACCTTGTCGCTGGTATCGTTGAGGATAAACAGCAGGTTTGTGCGCAGCAGGCGGAACAGTTCGGCCGACGATGAAGTGTCGGAAGCTCCTACCACTACATGGCTGCCCGACTTGTCGATGCCAATCTCGCCCAGTACAGGCATGTCGACCATACGTTCAACCTCCTGGCAGGTATCGAACTTCGTACGCAGTTTATTCTTGAAATATACAAGTACCAGCGGCACAAGCACACCAATGAACAGGAACAGCAGCATGGCCAGCTTCGGTTGCATCGAAATGGGGTCGTTCAGAGCATAAGCCTCGTCGATAATTATGGCTTTGGCCTTGGTGTTTGCCACCATCATGGCAGTTTCCTCACGACGCTGGAGCAGGAACAGGTAGAGCGCCTGCTTTACCTCCTGCTGACGCTTCATGTTGATGTATTCGCGTTCTTGAGTGGGTACATTGCCAAGTTTGCCGGTAGTCTTTGCCATCTCGGCGCGGAGTTCACGCACCGGAATCATGGCGTTCTCATAGGCTTTCTGCGCCGAGGTGGCCACATTCTTGCGCATGGCTGCAATCTGTTCGTCGAGGTTACGCAGTGCGGCATTGCCGTTCTTGGCATTGTTCATAAGGTCAATACGGCTAAGCAGCAGCTCGTTGTAAGCGGTAATGGTCTTTACCAGAGCTTCGTTGGTCATTGTCACGGGCACAAGTTCGAAAGCGTTGTCCGGATTGTTTACAAACTCGGTGGCCATCTTTATAATAGCTGCATCAGCCTCAGCTTCGAGGAGTCGCTTGTCGAGTTCGGCCCTGCGTTCGGTCTGATAAATAGCCTCGGCTTCCACGTCGATGATGCCGTGCTGCTGTTTGTATGCCTGGATAGCGCTCTCGGCGTCGTCGAGGTCATCGGCCAGCAGGCGGATTCGGTCGTCGATAAACAGCAAGGTTTTTTCGCCCTGCTTTGTCTTGTCGGACACGCCCTTGCGGTTGTAGAGCATAATCAGAGTATTGAGTATGTCTTCACCGTAAGCTACATTTTCACTCTCTATGGCCATCTGTATCACATTGCTCTTGCGGTTGACAAGGTCTATAACTATGCTTTTGGCAAGTTGCTCGGCCGAAGCTCCGTAGCCCGAGAGGTTTATCACAGTGCTGATGCTTTCACCCGCAGGATAGTATTGGGTGGTATCGAGTACAAATGTACCGTAAGGAGTCTTGACATCGGCAGGCAGTTTCACATCCTTCAGCTGCAGAATCTTGTCGCCCTTGGCCAGCACTTTGACATCGGCATTGAGGTTCTTGTCGACCGACACTTTGAACATAAGGGTTGTGGTCAGTGTGTCGGCTATACTGCTGTCGTTTTTAATCTGGACCGGGTATTGCGGGTATGCCAGACTCTTCTCCAGCAGACCTTCCTTAATCAGGTGAGTTTCGTTGATGCCAAGCTGCTTCACTACATCGCGCAGAAGCGAATGCGACGACACCACAAACACTTCGTCATCGACTTTGGTCGACGAACCGAAAAGTCCGCCGAGATCCATTGAGCTCAACAGTGGGTTCGCATCGTCGTCATCGATAAGCAAGTTTGCATGCACACTGTACTCGGTGTTGTGTGTCTTCACAAACACATAACCCAGCAGTCCGAAAAACACTATCGATATCACAAACCAATACCACGATTTGCGATAGCCGTTCAGAATCGAATTGATGTCAATAAAGTCAGCCTGGTTGATTTTGGATGCCATAATCTTTTATTTTACGGTGAGAGCGATTACAAGCGATGCTATTACCGATGCAGCACTTACTATGGTTGATGTAAGGGAGAGTTTGTACGAGTTGTTCTGGTCGTATTTCGAGTTCGACTGACGCACCTTGTTCGGTGCCACATATATGTAGTCATTCTGACGCAGATAAAAGTACGGCGACTTGAGTGTTTCCGACGAATTGAGGTCGAGATGCACAAACTTGCGCTCGCCGTTCTCCTCACGCACCAGCAGCACATTGTTTCGTTCGCCGTAAGGGGTAAGGTCGCCGGCATCCGACAGAGCGTCGAGCAGACTGTAGCGGGTGGATGAAATCTCGAAGCGGCCAGGTTTGGTTACCTCACCGGCCACCGATACTTTGAAATCGGCGAACTTCACTGTCACTTCGGGGTTTTCCACTTCCTCACCTATCCGTTTTTTAAGATAGTCGGTAAGTCCTTCGAGTGTCATACCGGCCACATGTATGGTACCGAGCTGCGGGAAGCTGATGTCGCCTTTAGAGTCAACACGATAGGTTTCAAGCATATACTGAGTATTGATACTGTTGGTTCCGGACACCGGCGGAATATATGCCGGGCGGTTGAACAGAGCCGTGGCCTGCGGATTCTCCGAGGTCACAGTTATCATCAGTTCGTCGTCAGGTTTGATTTCAGGGCGATAGTCCTGTACGGGCAGGCTTCCTTCCTGTATTTCGGTAATGTCGGTAAAGTATGGGAGTACCGTCTTGTTATTGTTGCACGAGCACGCGAGAACGAGCAATACAGATGACAGAATTTGGTTTCTCAGTTTCATTAGTTATTTTGGAAGATATTACGTGATTCAGGACCTCGCAGTCACACTTTCTGATAACGGATTTTGTTGTTAAATATTTTATATCGCCTTACTTTTTACTGCCTTGCAGTCGGCAATAATTATTGTGCAAAGTTAATACAATTTTTTGGAATAAGGCTCGTTTTCTTGTCAGTAAGTTTACCCATCAGCTGTCTTAGTCATGAATATACTGGTAGTAGCCAATATGTATCCGTCTGAAAACGACCCTGTTTACGGCACTTTCGTAAAGAATTTCACAGATAGTGTAAGAGCGCGCAACAAGGGCGGTCGAACCGATATTTGCACCATCTGCGGACGCCGATCGGGCAAAATGGCCAAGCTGAAAGCCTACTCGGCATATTATCTGCGACTTGCCGCCAAGCTCCTGTTTTCGCGATACGACCTTGTTTATGTCCATACCATCACGTTCCCGGCCCCGGTTATACGTATGGCATCGTTTTTCCGCAGGCTGCCACTTGTGTTCAATGTTCACGGCGGTGATGTTCTTACTTCGAACCGTCTGAAACTTATGCTGCGCAATATGTGCAGGCCGCTTCTGGGCAAAGCCCGTATGGTTGTGGTGCCGTCGGAATACTTCCGTAAGGTTCTCGAACAGGAATTTCCTGAGCTCGACAGTGCTAAGATTGTCTGCTCGCCATCAGGCGGCATTTCCGACAAATTTTATTCGCCTGTCAAGAACCGTCCTCTGGCCGGACGACAAGCTGTCCTCGGCTTCATTTCGCGTATCGACAGCGGCAAAGGCTGGGAATTGTTCGTCGACCTGATTGCCCGGCTAAGGAGCGAAGGCGTGGACTGCAAGGGAATAATGGCCGGGCGCGGCGACCAGACCGAATTGCTGCGCCGGTATATTTCGGCCTCGCCTGCAGCGCAATATATAGAGTACGTAGGACCTAAAACGCCCGACGAACTACCGGCTATGTACGCATCGATGGACCTCTTTATTTTCCCGTCGCAACTCAGCGAAAGTTTAGGACTTGTGGGCATAGAGGCCATGGCATCGGGCACTCCTGTTATCGCTGCCGATATGGCCGGCCCCAAGACATACATAACTGATGGCGTGAACGGCTATCTTTTCGAGCCGGGCAATATCGACTCGCTCACCGCTTATGCGCGCCGCTATCTAAGCCTGACCGACAGCGAACGTGAGGCCATGCGCCGGGCGGCTTTCGAACACAGCCTTGAATACGAGTCGGAAAAAGTGGCCGACGCCCTTTATTCGCGGATTCAGAATTGTATTAACCCTGAATAATTGCAAATATCAAGAGTCGGCTCAACAGCCCCGGCGTTAACATTTATTATCGAAACGGCTCTAAACCGCCTTGCATTTTTTTTCGTACCTTTGCATGTTTTTCTAACACGCAAAAGAAATGCATTTCAGTTTATATTTGCCTACACATGTATATGTGCTGTTGGGAGCATGCCTGCTCGCAGCGCTTGTGTTCTGTATATATTACGCCGTGCCGCTTTTCAGCGTGGCCCGCTGGCGCAAGCATTGCAACGAGGAGGCCTCGCCTCTCGACCCGGAGGTCAATGCCGCCAAAGCTTCGGTTATTGTGTACAGCCGCGACGAACTGACCGGGCTGGAACGTCTGGTTCCGGCGCTCCTGAACCAGAATTACGAGGGTGAATACGAAGTCATTGTGGTAAACGAAGGCGAATCGGCTCAGATACGCGACTATATCGACTCACTGCAGTTGGCACACCGCAACCTGTACCTTACCCACACACCCGACGGCGCACGCAGCCTCAGCCGCAAGAAACTGGCTCTGACACTGGGCGTGAAGGCGGCCCGAGGCGAGGTGGTAGTACTGACCACGGCTCTGTCGATTATAGAATCAGACCGCTGGCTGGCCGAGATGATGCGGCCGTTCAACACCGATGCCGCCATTGAGGTCGTAACCGGTGTGGCCGTGCCGGCTGAGGGTGAAGACAACGCCCGCGGACGCCGTCGCCGCTCGTTCGATTTCTGTGCCGACTGCGTAACCTGGCTTACAGCCGCCCTGCGACACCACCCTTACCGTGGTGTGGAGCATAATCTGGCATATCGCCGCGAACTCTTTTTCAACAACAAAGGTTTCTCGCGCTCGCTGAACATCCAGCACGGCGATGACGATATCTTTATCAACGAGATTGCCCGCCCCGACAATACCGCCGTACAGTTGAGCGACGGTTCGCTTGTACGGTTCGACGGCGACATATTCAACATCACCTACCCCGAGGAGGCTGTACGCCGCGCATTTACCGGCAAACATATACGCCACGGCGCACGCCGCCGCATGGCCACAGGTCCGTGGCTGATGTGGCTGTGGACAGCCGCCGCAGCCGCAGCTCTGGTATTCGACTACAGCAACTGGCTCACCGCCGGCACTGTGGCCGTCACCGGCATAGCCATGCTGCTGATGCTTGTAGCAGGCTGGCACAGCGCCATGAAGGCTCTGCACGGACGACGCCTGCTATGCACTCTACCGTGGTTACTGATAACTCGTCCGCTGCGAAAGTGCTATTACCGTCTGCGCAGCCATGGCGGACGCCACTTTACCTACTCATAACAAACACCGATACAACACAAATAACGGACACTCTGCTCGGGTGTCCGTTATTTGTGTTGTATCGGTTCTTTCGTGACTTACCACTTATAGGTAAAGCCACATGACTCCATCTGTTCGCTTAGCGGCGGATGCAGTTTCAGCACTGTTATCGAACCGCCTATTACACGCGGGAAACGGTACATGATTACCGAATGAATGCGGAAAACTACATTCTCAAGAAGTTTCGACGGTTTCCGCATCTCTTTTATTACCACATCAAGCACATCGGCATAACTCATGGTAAAGTCCAGACGGTCGGTTTTCATGGCATAATCGCAAGGGTACTCCAGGTGAACCGAAACTTCGAAATCGTTGCCGACTTTGGTTTCCTGGTCGCCGACGCCATGGTAAGCATATACCTTCAGGCGATTTATTTCAATAATTGCACTTGGCATTGTCTATGATGTTTAGAGTCGGTTCGATAATATAAGATATTAACGGCGGCGGCGACTGCGCTGATTTTTGCGCTTGCCTCTGAGCGTGTCGGCGGCAGCCTTGGCACCTTCGCGCGATTCAAGCGATCCTGCCGCAACACCGGTCCTGGGGTCTACGATTGCGAAATCGAGCTGCTTGCGCTCGAGATTACAACGTGCCACCTGCACCTTGATAGGGTCGCCGAGGCGGTATCGGTTATTATGGCGGCGTCCTACCAGACAATAGTTTTTCTCGTCGAAGTCGTAGTAGTCGTCGGCAAGGTCGCGCACAGGCACCAGACCCTCACACTTGTTGTCGTCGAGTTCCACATATATGCCCCACTCTGTCACTCCTGAAATGATTCCTGAATATACCTCGCCCAGATGATCCTGCATGTACTCTACCTGCTTGTACTTGATGCTGGCGCGCTCGGCGTTGGCGGCGAGCTGCTCCATATCCGACGAGTGCTTGCAGGCTTCTTCGAGTTTGGCCTGATTTACCGAGCGTGCGCCGCTGAGATATCGTTCGAGCAGACGGTGTACCATCATATCGGGATATCGGCGTATCGGCGATGTAAAGTGAGTGTAGTATTCGAATCCGAGTCCGTAGTGGCCTATGTTAGTGGTGGTGTATATGGCTTTTGCCATTGAGCGTATGGCCAGTGTCGACAGAAAATTTTCCTCGCCCTTGCCTTTGAGGTCGGAGAGCATACGGTTGATGGAGCGGTTTACATCGCGCGGCGTACCGGTCGATTTTACCTTGTATCCGAAGTTGCGTGCCAGCGACGACAGGTCGGCGAGTTTGCCGGGGTCGGGCATATCATGTACGCGGTACACAAAGGCTTTGGCCTTCTTCTTGCCTACAGGCTGGCCTATGACAGTAGCCACCTGACGGTTTGCCAGCAGCATAAACTCCTCAATCAGCTTGTTGGCGTCCTTCGATACCTTGAAGTACACACTCACCGGGTGGCCGTGCTCATCGATATCGAAACGTACTTCGGCGCGGTCGAATTCCACCGAGCCGTTTTCGTAGCGCTTCGCGCGCAGGGCTTTGGCCATCTTGTCGAGGATGTTTATTTCCTTGGCATAGTCGCCCTCGCAGGTTTCAATGCGTTCCTGCGCCTCTTCATAGGTAAAGCGACGGTTGCTGCGGATTACGGTGCGTGCTATACGCGAGTTCTCTACATCGCCCTGCTCGGTCATTTCAAAAATCACCGAAAAAGCAAGTTTGTCTTCGTCGGGCCGCAGCGAACATATTCCGTTGCACAGATGCTCGGGCAGCATGGGCACTACACGGTCGACCAGATACACCGAAGTGGCGCGGTCGCTTGCCTCGCGGTCGATAATCGAGCCGGGCTTTACGTAGTGTGTCACGTCGGCGATATGTACTCCCACCTCGTAATTACCGTTCAGCAGCCGACGAATCGACAGCGCATCGTCGAAGTCCTTGGCATCCTTGGGGTCGATGGTAAATGTAGTTACCGGACGCATGTCTTCGCGGGCGGCCACAACCTCGGGTGTGATGCCTGCATCGATTTTGTCGGCGGCCTTCTCCACCGACTGCGGATATTTGTAGGGCAGACCGAATTCAGCCATAATGGCGTTGATTTCGGTGTCGTTCTCGCCTGCGGCACCAAGCACATCTATAACCTCTCCACGCGGATTCTTGGCATCATCGGGCCATTCGGTGATTTTCACCACAGCCTTGTCGCCGGTCTGTCCGCCGCGCAGTTTAGCCTTTGGTATGAATATGTCTGTTGCCAGAAACTTGCTGTCGGTAAGCAGGTAGGCGAAGTGTTTGTCGACTTTGAGTGTACCTATGAAGGTCTGCTCGTTCTTTTCCAGAATCTTGGTTACAATCGCCTCGGGGTCTTTGCCTGGCACACGGGCAGCAACTTCGATAGCCACACGGTCGCCGTTAAGGGCGTGCATGCTGTTGCGCTCGGCCACAAAAATCTGCTCGCCGTCTTCGTCGGTGATTACGCTGTTGGTACCGTTGCTTCGACGCGAGAACACACCTGTCGCCACCACTGTGCGCGCCGGCGACTTGAACTTGCCCGGGGCTACTTCTATGATAATGCCGTCGAAAGCCAGTTCGGCCAGAAAAAGGGCTACGGCACGCTGCGCTGCGGGAGTGTCGACACCTATGGCGTGCGATACCTGTTTATAATTATATGTATTGTTTTTCTGTCGGCCCACATAATCCATTACTGCTTCCTGCAGCCGGCGGGGTTTCAGGCTCTTCGATTTGGCACTCATTTTATATTTTGTTTTGTGTTTTATGTGTTAAAACGGTGAATGTTGAATGTTATGGTTCAGACACCTTTTAACATTCAACATTCAGCATTAACAAAAGGTTTACGCGTCGATATTCGCGTAGTTGGCGTTCGACTCGATAAAGTCGCGGCGTGGGCCTACATCTTCGCCCATGAGCATGGAGAATATACGGTCGGCCTCTGCTGCATCGCTGATATTCACCTGCTTGAGCATGCGGTGTTCGGGCGACATGGTGGTGTCGCGCAGTTCCTGTGCGCTCATCTCGCCAAGACCTTTGTAGCGCTGTACCGTGGTACGTTCGCCATGCTCGCTTATGAATTTCTGCACCTGCTGGTCGGTCCAGCAGTATTCCTCGTTTTTGCCGAGCTTGCATTTGTAAAGCGGCGGAGTGGCCAGGTAGAGGTAGCCGTTCTCGATTATCGGACGCATGCGACGGAAGAAGAATGTCATCAGCAGTGTTGCGATGTGGGCACCGTCGACATCGGCATCGGTCATTATTATAATCTTGTGGTATGCGAGTTTGCTCAGGTTGGCTTCCTTGGGGTCTTCCTCGGTGCCTATGGTCACACGCATGGCCTTGAACAGGTTGGTGATTTCCTCGTTGTCGAAAATCTTGTGTTCCATAGCTTTCTCCACGTTCAGAATTTTGCCTCGCAGCGGCAATATGGCCTGGAAGCGGCGGTCGCGGCCCTGCTTTGCGGTACCACCCGCCGAATCACCTTCGACTATGAACAGCTCGCAGTCTTCGGCCGTACGGGCCGAGCAGTCGGCCAGTTTGCCGGGCAGACCGCCGCCGCTGAGGGGCGACTTGCGCAGCACGTTCTTGCGGGCGTTGATGGCGGCATGACGGGCCTGGGCAGCCAGTACTACCTTGGCTACGATGGTCTTGGCCTGAGCCGGATTCTCCTCCAGATAGTATCTGAGGGCCTCGCTCACGGCTGCCGATACTGCGCCGGCCACTTCCGAGTTGCCAAGCTTGGTTTTAGTCTGTCCTTCGAACTGTGGCTCCATCACCTTTACCGAGATTACTGCGGTAAGACCTTCGCGGAAGTCGTCGCCGGAGATTTCTACCTTGGCGTTTTTAAGCAGGTTGTTGTCTTCGGCGTACTTTTTGAGGGTCGAGGTCAGACCGCGGCGAAAACCGCTCAGATGCGTGCCGCCCTCGATAGTGTTGATATTGTTTACAAACGAGTACACGTTCTCGTTGTAAGTATTGTTGTAAGTCAGGGCTACCTCCACCGGAATACCTTGGCGTTCGGTGTTCAGGTGTATCACGTCGCCAATCAGCGATTCCTTGTTGGAGTCGATGTAGCGTACAAACTCGCTCAAACCGGTATCAGAGTGGAAAGTTTCACTGCGAGGTTTGCCGTTTTCGTCGAGGTCGCGCAGGTCGGTAAGGTGAAGTGTTATGCCGGCGTTGAGAAATGCGAGGTCGCGCAGACGGTTTGCCAGAGTCTTGTAGTCGTATTCGGTAACGACGAATATCGAAGCATCGGGCTTGAAGGTTATTGATGTGCCGGTATGGCTGCTGGTGCCTACCACACGCAGTTCGGTTGTGGGCTTACCACAGCTGTACTCCTGTACGTATGACTTGCCGTCGCGGTGTACTTCGGCGCGCAGATAAGTCGAGAGGGCGTTTACACAGCTCACGCCCACACCGTGCAGACCACCGGACACCTTGTAGGAGCCTTTATCGAACTTACCGCCGGCATGCAGCACTGTCAGAACCACCTCAAGAGCGCTCTTGCCCTCTTTTTCGTGGAGGTCGACAGGTATACCGCGGCCGTCGTCGACTACGGTTATGGAGTTGTCGGGGTTTACTGTTACGTTGATTTCTTTGGCAAATCCGGCGAGGGCTTCGTCGATTGAATTGTCGACAACCTCGTAAACCAGGTGATGCAGACCTTTGGCGCTGATGTCGCCGATGTACATTGCCGGGCGCTTGCGCACGGCTTCCAGGCCTTCAAGCACCTGGATATTACTGGCGCTGTAGGCTTCTTTTTCTTCTGACATATCTTGAACGTTCTATTTTTTTCATCGTAGCTCAACGACACGGCAAGTGTCGTCGCTTTTTCAAGTGCAAAGATAGTGATTTTTTGCCAAACGACAAAATTTTCAGCGCTCCTTCGCACCTCCTGCCGCTACGATATTATCTCGCTGAGTCGCGCCGGGTCGGGATTGTGGCTCACTATGCGTCCCTGAGGCGAAACCAGCAGACTGCCATAGCCTTTCTCAAGGTGGTATGTGCGGTATATGGCTTCGGCCTCGGGCCGGCTGACACAGTACTGGTCGGCCGGATTGAGGCTGTCGCGGCGAACTATCTCGCGAAACATTTCGGGCGAATCGTCGAAGTTTATTCCCACAAAGCGGGCATCAGCCGGATGATTGACATTAAACCAGGCATTATAGCGGTTACAGGCCTCGCGTGAGGCTGCGTCGCTGCTGCTCCAGAAAGTGATAAGTACATATTTACCCTTGAGCTCATCGGCGTTTATAGCGCTCTGAACCCGGTCGAGTTGCACTACCGGCGCCTTCTTGCCTACGGCGGTATCCGATGGCTGCGTGCCTATTCCGGCCGAGGCCACTATCAGCGCCAGCAACAGGCTGCCGGTAAGTATTGTCTGTTTTATAGTGTGTGGCATTTTTGTATGTTTTTTATAAATAAAACGAGTTTTACCGCTCTAAGGTTTGATGAACTATTAGCCGGGAGCGGTTGTTTTATTGCTGAAAATATTTTCTTACACATTTTTATTCATTAAAAGATTATTATTTAAAAACAGACAATTATGAATACCGCCCCTCTCCAAGGTGTCAAAGTTGTAGACTTCACCGAAGTCCAATCCGGACCATCATGTACTCAGATGCTTGCATGGCTGGGTGCAGAAGTTATCAAAATAGAGCGTCCCGGCGTTGGCGACGCCACCCGAAAGGAACTGCAGTTCGACCCCGACGAACCATCGTATTATTTCCTTCAGCTGAACTCCGACAAAAAATCGTTGGCGCTCGATGCCAAGACTCCCGACGGCAAGGAAATACTTACCCGACTAATCAAGGAATGTGACATCTTTGTAGAAAACCTGCACCCCGGCGCAATGGACAAGTTAGGCTTCTCGTGGGAGGCCGTACATGCTCTGAATCCACGCTGTATATACGGTACTATCAAAGGTTTTCCACTGTCATCGCAGTACAAAAACCTAAAAGCTTACGAGCCTGTGGCCCAAGTGACTGCCTTAGGTGCTTCGACTACCGGATGGTTCTCGGGCGAATATAATATACCCACTCAATCGGGCGCGGCCCTTGGCGACTCCAATACCGGCATGCACCTGCTCATAGGCCTGCTGGCCGCTCTGTGCCGGCGTGAGAAAACCGGCGAAGGCTCGTATGTATATCAGTCGATGCACAATGCCTGCCTGAATCTATGCCGTATCAAGACACGCGACCAGATGACTCTCGACCGTATAGGCTATCTGACACAGTTCCCGCAGTACCCCGACCAGAAATTCGGCGACTGTGTGCCCCGTGCCGGCAATATGGAGGGTAGCGGCGTTCTTGGCTGGACATATAAGTGCAAGCCTGCCGGTGGATATGATACCGCTGAAGACGGCAACAACTATGTATATATCATCCTGCAGCGCGGAGCCAAGGATTTCGAGGCTGCATGCAAGGCTATGGGCTTTGAAGACTGGCTCACCAACTCCGACTTCAACACAGCCGATGCCCGCGACCGACACAAACATGCCATATACGAGCGAATCGGGGCCTGGACAGCCGACAAAACCAAGTTTGAGGTGGTAAAAATACTCGGCGAAGCCGGCGTGCCTGTGGGTCCGGTTCTCTCAACCAAGGAGGTAATGACCGACCAGACTCTATACGACGGCAATACCCTTGTAAAAATTCAGCAAGGCGGTAAAATCGGCGAATTTGTAACCGTAGGCTGCCCCTTTACCATATCAAACTACCAGCCTGTGTACGGCCCGTGTCCCGAACTCGGCGGCAACACAGGCGAGATTCTTAAATCGCTGGGATATACCGACAAACAGATTCAGCAATTTGCCGCAAACGGCACCACCGCACCTCTGAAAAAAGCATAATCATGACAACTCAGAATAATAACAACTCCGCACCTGCCCCGAAATTTCCGGAGCAGGTTACCGGCATGTACATACTTGCCGAGGCTCTGCGCCGGGTGGGGCTCGACACTGTATATGGCCTCGTGGGCATACCCGTAACCGAAGCCGCCTACGCCATGCAGAAAATAGGTGTGCGCTATGTGGGTTTCCGCTTCGAACAGCAGGCCGGTATGGCCGCGGCGACCCATGGCTACCTCACCCGCAAACCGGGCGTGCTGCTCACAGTGTCATCGCTGGGATTTATGAACGGGCTTACAGCCACAGCCAACGCCACCGTGAACTGCTACCCCATGATACAGATCTCCGGGGCTACCGACCCATCTATGGTCGACATGAAAATGGGAACTTATGAGGAACTCGACCAGCTCAACACGGCTCGCCCGCTGGTAAAGCTGGCTCTGCGATGCACCCATGCCAAAGATATTCCGTCGGCGGTGGCCCGCGCCTACCGTGCAGCCGTCAGCGGAAGGCCGGGCGGCGTGTACATCGACATGACCACACCGGCATTAGCCGAGGTTATGAACGCTACCGAGGCTGAAAAACTATTCTACGACCCTGTGGACATTTATTCGCCGACAGCACCTAACATCGACGCCGTAAAGCGTGCCGCCGACATCATAGCAGCAGCCCGACGCCCTGTAATATTATTGGGAAAAGGAGCCGCATACGCAAGGCTTGAAGACCGTGTTAAAAAGCTCGTCGAAAGCTATAACATACCTTATCTGCCCATGTCGATGGCTAAAGGCCTGATGCCTGACGCCGGCCCGCTGAGCGCGTTGTCGTGCCGCTCTACCGTTATGAAAGAGGCCGATGTGGTAATAGTGACCGGCGCCCGTCTGAACTGGATGCTATCGTTCGGCCGAGGCAAGTGGAATCCGGACATCAAGTTCGTACAGCTCGATGTAGAGCCGCAGGAAATCGACGTCAATGTGCCGATAGCCGCCCCGGTAGTAGGCGATATGGCTCTGAGCCTCGACGCCCTGCTGGCCGAACTGAAAACCCGCAGCCTGAACACCGACCCTCAATGGATTACGATGCTGCAGAACGAAGCAAAAGACAAGAAAGCCAAGTTCACAGCCCGGTTGAACGAAGCAGCAGGACTCATACCTATGAATCACTGGAGCGCTCTTTCGGCCATAAAGCCTGTGCTTGAAGCTAATCCGGATGTGATTCTGGTGAACGAAGGCGCCAACACGCTCGACGACACACGCGTCACCATTGACATGAAGCTGCCTCGGCACCGTATCGACTGTGCCACATGGGCAATAATGGGCATGGGCATGGGTTCGTGCGTGGGCGCCGCCATTGCCACAGGCAAGAAAGTGGTGGCAATCGAAGGCGATTCGGCTTTTGGCTTCTCAGGCATGGATTTCGCTACCATCTGCCGCTTCCGGCTGCCTGTAACCGTGGTGATATTCAACAACGGAGGCATATACAACAACATTGGCGTGAACCCGGCGACCGACCCGGCCATAGAACACGACCCGGCACCGACCACGCTCGACCTGCATGCCCGATACGACAAGATGGGCGAAGTGTTCGGTGTTCCGGGCTACTATGTAACCACGCCCGACGAACTTGCGAGGACACTGCGTCAGGCAATAGACTCGTGTGCCCCTGCCATAATCAACGTGCAACTCGCCGCTGATTCCGGCAAGGAAAGCGGTCACATAGGATATCTGAACCCTAAGCCGCTGATTAATTTCACAGTTTAACCGGCCCTAACACTTTAAGCCATGAACATCTCTCATGTAATTCTCTATGCCATAGTACCTATCATAGTAGTGATGCTTGCCGGATTCATATCGGGCAAGAAAGGTGTGTTCACGGGCGAGGACGCAAAAAAGTTCAACAAGGTTGTGCTCGATTACGCATTGCCCGCCGCATTGTTTGTGTCGATTGTCCAGGCCACACGCGAAGACCTGGTTAAGGACATCCGCCTCACTCTGGTTTCGACCGCAGGTATCATGGCCTGCTTTATGGCGGTTTACTTTGTATTCCGCATGTTCAAGAAAAATACAGGCGCCGATGCGGCAGTGAGCGCTCTGATCAGTGGCTCGCCCACAATCGGATTTTTGGGTTTTGCCGTACTCGAGCCTATATTCGGCACCAGCCCGAGTGTGGCGCTGGTAGTAGCCATAGTCGGCATTGTGGTAAACGCCATCGGCATCCCGGTTGGTCTGTCGCTTATGAACGCCTCGCTCGAAAAGCAGATGCCCGGCAAGAAGCACGAAAGTGCCTGGAAGCCGGTGCTTCATGCACTTGAGCAGCCTGTGGCATGGGCGCCTGTTCTGGCCGTTATATGGGTTGTAGCCGGCATTCCATGGCCCGACTACCTGAGTCCGTCGTTCAACCTTATCGCCAAGGCAAACGCCTCGATGGCTGTATTCTCGGCAGGCATCACGCTTTCGGCCATCAAGTTTACAGTCAACCGGCAGGCTGTACTCGGCTCAATAATGAAAATGGTTCTTATGCCGGCCGTGATACTTGTACTGGGTCTTCTCGCGCACATGGATCCGCTGAACCTTAAAATGCTTGTAGTGGCGGCAGCCCTGCCTCCGGCATTCTCGGGCATCATCATCGCCGACGAATACAACACCTATGTAGCCACCGGCACTTCGTCGCTGACATTGTCGGTAATACTGTTCATTGGCTTCTGTCCGTTATGGATATGGCTAACCGACATGGCATTGCAGGCGTTCTGATAAACTTCAGTTACTCTGACGGCTGACAGCGCCCCTCAGGCGTTGTCAGCCTTTTATATATGCCGGAAGGCTTGGAAGGCACCTGAAATTTATAGTATTTTCACGCTGTCGGTTTGGAAGCTTGACGTTTTTTCTTTAATTTTGCGCTTAATTAGCTATATTTGCACAATCCGATGAAGAAACTTATATACTCCATATTCA
>CAJUHX010000050.1 GCA_910586455.1 uncultured Muribaculaceae bacterium
TTGACTTTTCTTATAATCCGGGCATAAAAAATCGTGTTTTTTATGTACCTTTGCATTCTAATCGCAAACCTCTATATAATTGACACCGGACATTGATATAAGATTAATCCGCTCCGACAAACGCCGTTACATGCCTCTGATGCTGCTTGGCGACGAGTCGGAGCCTATGGTCGTACGCTATCTTGACCGGGGCGACTTGTGGGTAGGCTTCGCCGACGAGGTACCGGTGGCGGTGTGCGTGGCTACCGATGAGGGGCATGGCGTGACAGAGGTGAAGAATCTTGCCGTGCGCCCCGATTTTCAGCGCCGTGGCATAGGACGTCGCATGCTTGCCCATGTAGAGAGCCTCAACGCCGGACGGATTGTGACACTCGGCACAGGCGAAACTCCGTCGACTCTGCGTTTTTACAAATCCTGCGGATACCGGTATTCGCACCGTGTGCCGGATTTTTTCACCGACAATTATCCCGAGCCCATAATAGAGGAGGGCGTGGAGCTGAAAGATATGGTGTATCTGTCGAAGCATTGTGCGGTATCAATACATTACAGTAATGGAGAAAATCAGAACAATCACAATCAGACATTATGAAACACCATGCGGAGAGCTGTTGCTCGGTGCTGTAGGCAGCCGCTTGTGTCTTTGCTGCTGGCAGGCTTCGGAGCGGAGCCTCCGGGTGGCCGAGCGTGTGCGGCGGATGTGCGGCGCCGAATTTGTGGAGTCGCATTCTGCAGTCCTTGAGCATGCGGTTGCTGAACTCGACGAGTATTTCGCGGGCCGGCGCACCGGCTTCGATGTGCCGCTGTTGTTTATAGGCACTGATTTCCGGCAATCGGTCTGGAACGGACTCACCGGAATACCCTATGGCCATAAGGTGACTTATGGCGAAATGACGCGTCGCTTAGGCTGTCCGCGTTCGGTGCGTGCCGTAGCCAATGCCGCCGGAGCTAATCCGTTGTCGCTTTTTGCAGCATGCCACAGGGTTATAGGCGCCGACGGCTCGCTTACCGGTTATGCCGGCGGGTTGGAGGTGAAACGTGCTCTCCTTGACCTTGAAGGCGGCATATTAAGCTTTGGTTGTTCGGATATTTTGGTATGAAAACCCGATATTAAAAGGACATGCCATGGGCGGATTCCGCTTCAGTATCTGACATTTCCAAATTAGCGATGCACCCCAAAATCCGCTGATCCATGATGAGCGACGGCGAGGACGCCGTCGCAACTATCGGCTTTATATACAAAAAAATCGAGGCTGAAAAACCTCGATTTTTTGTTGCCTTAGAGGGATTCGAACCCCCACAGGCGGAACCAGAATCCGACGTGCTACCATTACACCATAAGGCAATCTGTGGTGGCAAACTTTTGGGAAGTATTGTGTTGTTTCCCGTTTGCGGTTGCAAAGTTAGGAACTTTTTGGGGATTGTGCAAATTTTTTTGTCATTTTTTTTGAAAAAAATTAATGTCCCGATTGGTTTGTGTTGATTTAGAGTCGGTTCGCCAATCAACAAAAACGTCAGGGCGGTCAACTATCGAGCGATATGAGTATCGATAAAAAATTGTCGGATATGGCGGAAAAGTTTGGTCATGTGGAGAAAAGTATGTATTTTTGTTTTTAAATTTTATAAACTCAGTATATGACCATTTTAAAAACCAAAATTTTGTTATCTGCCGCAGTAATGGCGGCAACTTCGCTTATGACAAATGCCCGGACATGTGAGAATGGCTGTTGCAGCGATGCCCCGAATCCCTTCTACAGTGAGTTCACCGGCATCCATGGCACAGCTCCGTTCTCGAAAATCAACAACAGCCAGTGGGAAGCAGCCATCGACCGTGGCATAGAGCTGGCCAAACAGGAAATCGACGCTATTGTAAAGCAGCGTTCTGTGCCTGATTTCGAAAATACTATAGTGGCACTCGAGCGTGTCGGCGCCGACCTGAATCGTGTGCTTAACGTGTTCTTCCCGCTGCTGTCGGCTGACTCTGACGACCAGATGATGGAGATTTCGATGCGCGTTTCGCCCAAACTGAGCGACTACAGTACTTCGCTGATACTTAACGAAGGTCTGTGGAACCGTATCAAGCAGGTTTATGACAACCGTGAGAAATTCAACCTCTCGACGGAGGAAGCAACCCTGCTGCAGAAGACCTACGATTCGTTCGCCCTCTCCGGTGCTAACCTTGAAGGGGAAGACCGCGAAACATTCCGCAAGCTCAACGCCGAACTTTCCGAACTTACTACCAAATTCGGCCAAAACGTGCTCCGCGAAATGAGTACATATAAAATATGGCTTACAGCTGACGACCTTGCCGGACTGCCCCAGAGCAGTATTGATGCAGCTGCAGAAGCCGCAGCCGCAGAAGGCCGCCCGGGAGAGTATCTGTTTACTCTCGACTATCCGGTTTACAGCGCTTTCATAAAGTATTCGGCTCGCCCCGACCTGCGTGAGATGATGTACCGCATGAATACCTCGCGCAACATCAAGGGCGAGTACTCAAACCTTGAGAACGTAAAGCGCATAAGCGAAATACGCCGTAAAATCGCCAATCTGCTTGGCAGCGAAACATACGCACAGCACTCGCTGAAGCGCACCATGGCCCAGACTCCGGAGGCGGTGTACGACTTGCTTGACCGTCTGCGCCAAGCATATACTCCTGCGGCCAAGGCCGAGATGAAGGAACTGACCGAATTCGCATCTAAACTCGAAGGCAAGCCGGTGGTAATCAATCCGTGGGATTACTCCTACTACTCCAATAAACTCAAGACCGAAAAATATGCTTTCGACGACGAAGCACTGCGTCCGTATTTTGAACTGAACAGCACCGTCAACGGAGTATTCGGTCTGGCGACCAAGCTTTATGGGCTCCAGTTCAAGCAGAACCCCGATATTGAGGTGTATCATGCCGATGTAAAGGCATACGATGTTACTGATGCCGACGGCAAGTTCGTAGGCGTGATTTATACCGACTTTTTCCCGCGTGCCACCAAGCGTCCCGGAGCGTGGATGACAGGCTTCAAGGATCAGTATGTGGATGCCGATGGCGTTGACCAGCGTCCGCATGTGACTATTGTGATGAACTTCACCAAGCCCACCGGCGACACGCCGTCGCTGCTTACTCCGGGCGAGGTGGAAACCTTCCTGCACGAATTCGGCCACGCACTCCACGGCCTTCTGGCACAGTCGAACTATGCGTCGCTGTCCGGAACAGCTGTTTACCGCGACTTTGTGGAGCTGCCTTCGCAATTCAACGAAAACTATCTTTCCGAGCGAGAATTCCTCGACGGTTTTGCCCGTCACTACAAGACAGGCGAGGCCATTCCGCAGAATCTTGTCGACGCGCTTGTACGTTCGTCGCAGTATGGAGCCGCATACGCTTGCATGCGCCAGCTTACCTTAGGCTATCTCGATATGGCCTGGCATACAATAACGTCTTCTGTCGAAGATCCTGTTGTATTCGAGAATTCCGCTACAGCTTCAACGGCTTTGTTCCCTCCGGTCGACGGCTCTATAATGTCAACCCAGTTCAGCCATATATTCTCGGGTGGTTATGCAGCCGGCTACTACAGCTACAAATGGGCTGAGGTACTCGATGCGGATGCCTTTGCCAAGTTCAAGGAAAACGGTATTTTCGACCGCAAGACAGCCGACGAGTTCCGTACCAACGTGCTGCAGCGCGGTGGCACTGAGAATCCTGCCGTACTCTACCGCAACTTCCGTGGCCAGGATCCCACCATCGACGCTCTCCTTATCCGCGACGGAATCAATGACGCCCCCGATGTAAAGGTGAAAAACGAAGTGAAAGGATAAATTCACAAGATTTATAGTTTAAGAGGCCATATTCCCCCGGGATATGGCCTCTTTTTTATGGTTTGGCCAAATTCCGATAATTAATCTACATGCTTTTTAGGCTTTACTTTTTTTAATAATTACTTTGTGTCCAAATTGCTGAATATTAGTTTGATACAATAGGTTGTGTTTTACCTGCGGAATTTACTTGCCACTTGAAGGATGTAAATAAATGTATAACTTTGCACATCACATTTAAACTATTCAACAAGTTCAAATAATCCATGAAACAAACCTTTAATGTATTGCTTTTGCTGGGTTCGCTGCTGTGCAACACGGCTGTGTGGGCGGATCCTGTACAGACTTTCTTATTCGATTTCGGTCCAAACAATGTGGCCAATCGTGGAAATATCACACCGGCCAATGTAGCTGATGCCAATGGCAATTACTGGAACAATATCCACTCCACCAGCGGCAACAACATATTGGCAAAATCGGAATTCAACAATATACAGAACTCTAAAGGTACCCTCGTAGATGGGGTTTCGGTGCTTGTCGACGGTCAGTTCAATACAAACGGTCTTACTGGCGGAGGAGGCCTTACGGCTCCGTCATTAGAACTTTTGGGCGACCTGGCTATAGCCACTGCTACCGAAGACTATATGTTTCTTGACGGAAATAATGTGGATAACAGAGCCTTTATACTTAAAGGTCTTGACCCCGAACATGCCTATACATTCAGTATATTTACATCGCGCAAAGCTTCGGACACCCGCATCGGTCGTTTTACAATCGAGGGCTACAATACATTTACGGGTGAGAACCAGGCAGCCGGGAGCGGAATCGGTGCCAATGGCGAAAATCAGAACACATCGGTGGTACTGGTTTCGAAACCAGTATTCCCTGCAGCCAACGGCACAATAAAAATTACAGTATCGCGAGTAACCGGCGCTTATATTCCGCTCAACTGTATGAGTATCCTTGAAGAAACTGATGTAAAGCGCCCCGATACTGCTCAATCCGACCGTCGATACTATTTCGACTTTGGAGCTACCCCTAAAGGCGCGAACAAGTGTGAACTTACAGAGTCGCCTGATAAAAATGGCAATCATTGGAACAATATCACAAATACCTCCGACGGCAGCAAGTATGCTGATGCAGGCAGTGTATTCGCTAATCTGATTGACAGTAAAGGGCTGCAGTCTGGTATTACCGTTACACTTAACGACCGTTTTTCGACCAATGGCATGAGCGGAGGCGGAGGACTTCTGACACCGGACGCCGAAAAACTCGCCGACTTTGCAGTATCCTCGGCTACCTGCGATTATTATTTTTATGAGGCTGACCAAAGCGATTGCTCATTGACTTTTGGCGGTCTTGATGAGTCGAAAGCTTATCGCTTCCATATATTTGCCTCACGTTCGGCTTCGGATAACCGTACGGGTAACTATCGTCTGAGCGGCTACAATATCTGGGCGGGTACTCTGCAGGCTGCAGGGGCTAATATCGGAGGCAATGGTGTGAATCAGAATAACTCGAATATTCTGGTCAGCGACTATGTTTTTCCTGATGCCGACGGAAATATACGTCTTACTATATTGCGACAGAGCGGTACTTATATTCCGTTGAACTGCATGAAGATTGAAGAATACAGAGATATTAAAAAACCGCTCATTAACAAATTCTCATCAGTCAGCCTTGTCGGAACGGCAATTGATGGCCGCAGACAGCAAATCGATCAGGAAATCATCGATGGTATCCACTCCGGTGTATTCCATGGTGTGGCTGACTTTGTCGAAGGCAGTTTTGTGATAATGGCTACCGATGAAAATGGCAATGTACACACTTTAGGCAAGGGAGAAACCGAAGACAAACTTATCGAAGGCGGTGCTGCCATAGCTGTGAGCGGAGTTCCGGCTCTGTTAAGCTTTGATTTGGCAGGCATGACTTACGAACTGACGCCTATAGAGAACATACGCATAATAGGCAGTGCCGTGGGGGCGTGGAGTCTGACCCACTACAAGCAGATGACATACGCCGGCGACCTGGTGTACACATGGCATGGCGAACTGCAGGGCTACGATACATCCTCAGATAGCGGCCGAATCGGCTTATATATAAATGGAAGCTGGACCGCTTTCAAGCGGCACCATATCGATAGTGATTATAATGCAGTACTTAAATTAGGCGAAGGCTCTGATATACCGATTAATCCGGGTTGTTATGATATGAGTTTTGACCTTGCGACCGGTGTACTGAAAGTGGCTAACGGCAACGAACAGCTCGATGCCAACCGTATTACAGTGTTCGGTTCGTCGGTGGCAAACGGACAGGGAGCAGAGCAGGTCGAGAATGTCAACCATGGCTACATTTATCTTTATGGTGAGCAACTCGCACAGCGTAATGCCGGCGATAAAAGTCCTAATCCGTTCTATATTTCCAATATTTCCATTAACGGCAACTCTACCATAAACTTGCTGAATCGCTATGACGATATGCGGCGTGAATTCGGCAAATATGTAATGTTTGGCGTTTCATTAGGTAATGAAGGCATCCATGACTCTGCCGATAAGCAGGCTGTCTATGACCAGTTCCGCAACAATATGCAATCTTTGATTAGTATGGTTCGTGCAGACGGCAAGATACCTGTAGTCTGCAACAACTATACCCGCGGAGATTTTACCGCCGAGGACTACCGCTATATTCTTGATATGGATCGCGAGATAGGTCTTTGGGATGTACCGTCGATAAACCTGCTTGGCGCTATTGATTCCAAGAATGGCAAGTGGGCCGATGGTTATCAGAATGGCACTGACATTTATCATCCCAACCAGCAGGGACATCAGGAGTTTGCATACGCCGTGGTGCCGAGCATGTTCGATGCCTTGGAATCAGGAAAGGAACTGTGTATGGACCGTCTTACGGCATCCGGACTTGAGATGGGTAATATTACAGTCAAAGCAATACCGGAGGACATCATGCACTCTTTCTCTTTTGTGATTGTTCTTGATGGAGTTCCTGTAGAGGGCAATATTGCAAATGTCAAACTGGAAGGCAACGATGCTGGTATCAAAATAAGCAGTTTCGATGGAAATATAGTAGCTGCGATAGGCGATACATCGGCAAAAGTGCCGTGTGCCATTGCTAAAGGCCGAGTTATGATAGCAGTAAGCTACACCTATGCATCAGGCATCCTTGACTTGAGTGTATATAATGGCAATCAGTCGCTTGGCGAAAGCAGACTCGATAATCTGGAGATTGTGCCTGTTGAATTTGTTGTCGGTCCGGCAGACTTGAATCTGTATGAGGCATTACTTTATCGCTCGGCACTTTCGGCATCTGATGTCGAAAGTCTGGCCAACGGCGAACTGCAGAAAAGCAGTCTTGAAATTTACTCGTTATTTGAGCCGGAAAGCTGTAAATCGCAAATGGTGGAAAACCATGCCATGAGTCTGAACGGGTTTAATGTTGACCGGGCTACCGATACCTCGGTTACAGAAATAGACAATACGCTTGTTCCGGCTGTTTATTATGGCGTCAATGGTATAGCAACTGATACCCCCGAAAAAGGTAGAATCTATATTGTAACGGCTAATGGTAAGGCTGATAAAGTAAGACTTAAGTAAAACTTAAGTAAAACTTGTTCTCGCTACATAAAAAATAAACCCTCCCGGAAGGCTGTAGACAAGCCATATCCGGGAGGGTTTTTATTTGGGGGTGTATTTACTCCGGCCAGCAGGGTGTCGAGGAGGAGATTTCAGGATTCGTAGACTTGTGGTACTGCGGGTCGAGGCCACGGCGGCGCTGCATACGGTAGTCGTCGAGGCAGTGCAGGGCGTACTTTCCCAGCGGTAATATGGCGCAGAGGTTGCAGATGGCCATAAGGCTCATGGTGATGTCGGCAAGTGACCATACCACGCCCAGCGACGACATTCCTCCGGCAAATACAAACAGTGTTACAATCACTCGGTAGAGCGTTACCCAGCGCGGATTGCCGCTGATAAAGCGTATGTTGGTTTCGCCGTAATAGTAGTTGGCTACTATCGATGTAAATGCAAAGAACAGTATGGCCACACTCACAAACCACATGCCGGCGCCCGGAATAAAGCGGAATTCGGCGTCCAATGCCTGCTGGGTAAGGCTTATGCCTCCGACCGAGGCATCGACGTGTACGCCGCTGAGCAATATCAGCAGGGCTGTGGCGGTGCAGATGAGCAGGGTGTCGGTAAATACTCCGAGAGCCTGTACAAGGCCTTGCTTTACAGGGTGCGACACATGGGCCGTGGCAGCCACGTTGGGTGCCGAACCCTCGCCGGCCTCGTTGCTGAACAGGCCGCGGCGTATGCCCATGGCCATGGCGCCGCCCAAGGTGCCTCCGATGGCTTCGTCTACCCCGAAGGCATTTTCTACAATAAGTTTCAGTACTTGCGGCACCCGCTCTATGTTCATGCTCACAACCAGCAGTGCCACAAGTATATACGCTACGGCCATTATTGGCACCGCCCACTGGCTGAAACGCGCTATTGATTTCAGTCCGCCCCATATCACCCAGCCGGAAAGCAGGCTTATGGTGGTGGCAGTAAGCCACACCGGAATGTTGCACGACGAGTTGAATGCCTCGGCTATGGTGTTGCTTTGCACCGAGTTATAGGCAAAGCCGAATGTTACAGATATCAGCACGGCGAAAAGTACCGCCCAGCGGCGCGATTTCAGCCCGTGGAGTATGTAGTAGGCCGGGCCGCCGCGGAAGCCCCCGTGGCCGTCCGGTACTTTGTAAAGCTGCGCCAGAGTTGATTCCACAAATGCTGATGCAGCGCCGAGCAGGGCCATCACCCACATCCAGAACACAGCTCCGGGGCCTCCGATAATTATGGCGGTGGCCACGCCGGCCAGATTGCCGGTGCCAACGCGGCTGGCTATGGATACTGCGAATGCCTGAAACGAACTTATGCCGCTGTGGTTGCCGCGCGCTATAAGCTGGCGGCACATGTCGCCGAAAAGGGTGAACTGCACGCCGCGGAAACGCACTGTAAACCATATTGCCGCCGAAACCAGCAGTGGCAGCAGCAACCAGTCGCTCAGGCTGTTGCCTATAACATTAAGGATATGCTCAATCATGGTTCCTGAGGCTTTGACATTCGGGGCAAAGGCCTGTGGCTATGATGCTTACCGACCGGGCATTGAACCCTTCGGGTAAATCGAGTTGGGGCATGGGGGTGTCTTCGAGGCAGAAATGTTGCTGGCAATTGGAGCAGTAGAAATGCGGATGCATGTCGTCGATGCTGCAGTGGTCATGGCCGCTGCAGGCCTCGTAGCGGGTCACACCGTCCATGCCGTTGATGGCATGCACTACTTGGTGTGACACAAATAAGTTGAGTACGCGGAAGATACTCGATTTGTCGAGTGTGCCGAGTTCACATTCAAGTTCGCCCAGCGATAGCGGGCCGTGTGCCTGGCGCAGTTGCCGCAGTACAAGTATGCGGTTGGGGGTTTCCTTTATCCCGCGGCTTTTCAGTGTGGAGATTTCGTTTGACATAATTGTGGTTTAGCATTACAAAGTTACGGATTATATTTGTGAAATTGCCATAAATTATATAAATTTGCCATTATGAAATTTAATAGATATATTGCTTGGGCATTGCTGGCCGCAGGCATGCAGAGCATGGCGTACGGATTCGAGGCTCGCGACCTTAAAGTATATAACAGCGCAGACCGAGTTTTGCTCGGCGGCACGTTGACCATGCCTTCCGGAAAATCGCCCAAAGCCGCACTGGTGCTTGCCACCGGCAGCGGCTCGCAGAACCGCGACGAGGAGGTGATGGGGCATCGGCCTTTCAAGGTAATTGCCGAATATCTGTCGGACAACGGATATGCGGTGCTGCGCCTCGACGACCGCGGGGTGGGGGAAAGCACCGGCGACCCGGCGAAGTCGACCTCCGACGACTATGCCGCCGACCTTGGCGCAGCCATTTCGACCCTTGACTCGCTGTTGGGACATGAACTGCCCAAGGGCGTACTCGGCCACTCCGAGGGTGGCTCTGTGGCCGTGAAAATGGCAAACCGCAATCCGGAATGCCGTTTCATAGTTACCATGGGTTGCCCGGCGTGGGCAGGCGACTCTATAATAATGTCGCAGGCCCGAGCCATGGCGACTGCAATGATCGGACGCTGGGACGGCGAGGCACGCCAGCGGCGTCTGATGGATATTGTAAAGTCGGATATATCCGACGCTCTGGTGGCATCGGCACTCTACATGGAGCTGGCGGCCGACCTGGGCGAGAACGCCGCAATGCCACAGGTGCAGCAGCAGCTTTCAGAGGCGGTGGCGGTGATGTCGGCACCGTCGTACCGCAGCATAGTGAAGTACGATCCCGCCGATGATATACGTCGCGTGGATGTGCCGTGGCTGGCTCTGAACGGCGAGAAGGACATGCAGGTCCTGCCCGGTAATATCTCTACCATAAAAGAACTCAATCCGGCTGCCGACGCACGGGTAATTGCGGGGCACAACCATCTGATGCAGCACTGCAATACGGGCATGGTGCAAGAGTACCGGAGCATAACAGAGGATATATCGGACGACGTGCTGCGCATGATTCTTGACTGGCTCGACGCTATGTATTGAACATTTTGGCTTTTTGCGGATTATAACTACAAGAAACCTTTTTCATCCGCAAGTTTATGTCATACTCCCGACCAATAACTTTCGACCGCGTAATTCGTGTGCTTGGCGCATTGGCGGTAATAGCCGTGCTTGTATGGCTTGTGAACGAGCTGAAGGACGTATTGCTGCCGTTTGGTCTGGCGTGTCTGATTTCATATCTGCTCGAACCTCTGGTGGAATGGCAGCAACGAGTGCTTAAACTTAAACGCCGGGGCTTGCCCGTGCTGCTGACGCTGATAGAAGCAACTCTGGCGCTCGGGGTGCTGGCTTACTTTTTCATACCGTCGGCGCTGAACGAAATCGATCAGGTCGATGTGCTGATCAAGGCTTCGGCCGATAAGGGGCACCAGTCGTCGCTGCTGCCTCCCGAGCTGCAGGAATATCTGCGCAACACCCTCCGCTCCGAGAACCTTACCCAGATTCTTGCCGGAAGCCGTCTGGAAACCATTCTCAACAAAGGTACCACCGTATTGACAGCCACGGTTGATTTTCTGATGCACACCCTCGAGTGGCTTCTGACCTTTATCTATGTGATATTCATAATGCTCGACTACAAACGCATTATGCGAGGTTTCAAGGCTATGGTTCCACCGGCTTACCGCCGTACCGTCTATAAGGTGGGCGACGACATAGCCCGCAACATGAATATCTACTTTCGTTCGCAGGCCGTTATAGCTGCCTGCGCCGCGGTGTTCTATTGCATAGGATTTTCGATTGTAGGCTTGCCGATGGCCATAATCATGGGCATAGTAGTGGGCGTGCTGTACATGATACCTTACTTTCAGTATGTAACTCTCATACCTGTGGCCTTGCTCTGCTACATCAGCTCGCTTACCGGCGAGGCAGGTTTCTGGACCGAACTTGGCAAATGTGCTCTGGTATACGTAATCAGTCAATGTATTTGCGACTACGTGCTTACCCCCAAGATAATGGGCAAAAGCCTGGGGTTGAATCCGGCCATCATTCTGCTGTCGCTGTCGGTATGGGGCTCGCTGATGGGGCTGGTAGGCATGATTATAGCCTTGCCGCTGACTGCGCTGATGATTGCTTACTACAACGAATATGTAATAAAGCGGGGCCACTGATAAAAGATGTGAAAAATATTTGCGGAAAAGCTTCGTCGATTCAATAAAAATTCGTAACTTTGCGCGAAAGTTTGTGCCGACAGGACATTTGTACGCTCTGTTGGCTCATATTTAATGTTTTAGAAATGATTAATATCACTTTTCCCGACAATAGCGTAAAGCAATTCGAGTCCGGCGTGACTCCGCTCGACATAGCCAGAAGTATCAGTCCGCGCCTGGCGCAGGATGTACTTGCCGCATCGGTCAACGACTGCGAGTGGGACCTCAGTCGCCCTATTGTCGAAGATGCGTGCCTTAAACTTTTCAAGTGGGAAGACCGCGAAGGCAAGCACGCATTCTGGCACAGTAGCGCCCACCTGCTTGCCGAGGCTCTGCAGGAACTTTACCCGGGTGTGAAGTTCGGTATCGGTCCGGCAATCGAAAATGGTTTCTATTACGACATCGACCCCGGTGACCACAAGCTTACTGATGCAGATTTTGCCAAAATCGAGCAGAAAATGCTTGAGCTCGCCCGCAAAAAGGAGGATATTGTACGTGCCGACATCAGCAAAGCCGATGCTCTGAAACTCTTTGGCGAACGTGGCGAAACCTATAAATGTGAACTCATAGCCGACCTCGAAGACGGTAATATCACTACATATACTCAGGGTGCCTTTACCGACCTCTGTCGCGGCCCTCACATCCCCAACACAGCCCCCATCAAGGCCGTGAAGGTGACATCGCTTGCCGGCGCATACTGGCGCGGCGACGAAAAACGTCCGCAACTCACTCGTGTGTATGGTATCAGCTTCCCAAAGAAATCGATGCTCGACGAGTATCTGGTGCTGCTTGAAGAAGCCAAGAAGCGCGACCACCGCAAGCTGGGCAAAGAAATGGAACTCTTTGCTTTCTCGCAGAATGTAGGCGCCGGTCTGCCTCTGTGGTTGCCGAAGGGTGCCGCCCTGCGCGACCGTCTGGAGCAGTTCCTGCGCAAAATTCAGAAGCAGTATGGCTACCAGCAGGTGATTACTCCGCACATCGGCAATAAGAATCTGTATGTGACCTCGGGTCACTACGCAAAATACGGCAAGGACTCATTCCAGCCCATCCATACTCCGGAAGAAGGCGAAGAGTATCTGCTCAAACCCATGAACTGTCCGCATCACTGCGAGATATTCCGTGCCTTCCCGCGCAGCTACCGCGAACTGCCCCTGCGTCTGGCCGAGTTCGGTACCGTGTATCGCTACGAACAGAGTGGCGAGCTTCACGGACTGACCCGCGTGCGCGGTTTTACACAGGACGATGCTCACATATATTGCTCGCCCGACCAGATTAAGGATGAATTCCTTAAGGTAATGGATATTATATTCTATATATTCAAAGCCTTGAAATTCGAAAACTTTGAAGCACAGATTTCGCTGCGCGACCCCAATAACAAGGAAAAATATATTGGTAGCGACGAAAACTGGCATCTGGCCGAACAGGCAATCATCGAGGCTTGCGCCGAAAAGGGCCTTAACGCCCGCACCGAATTGGGCGAGGCCGCATTCTATGGCCCCAAGCTCGACTTTATGGTCAAAGATGCTATTGGCCGCCGCTGGCAGCTGGGTACAATTCAAGTAGACTACAACCTGCCTGAACGCTTCCAGCTTGAATACACCGGCGCCGATAACCAGAAACACCGCCCGGTGATGATACACCGTGCCCCGTTCGGCTCGATGGAACGCTTCGTGGCCGTGCTGCTTGAACACACCGCCGGACGCTTCCCGCTGTGGCTCGCGCCGGACCAGGCCGTGATTCTGCCCATCAGCGAAAAGTTCAACGACTACGCCTACGAGGTAGCCAAAGAACTCGCTAAGCAGGATATTCGCGTGACCGTTGACGATCGTAACGAGAAAATCGGCCGCAAAATACGCGACAATGAGCTCAAACGCATACCCTATCTGCTCGTTGTTGGCGAAAAAGAGGCACAAAATGGCGAAGTTTCCGTAAGAAAACAGGGCGAAGGCGACCAAGGTTCGATGAAAATTGCTAACTTTGCAGAAAATCTCACCAGCGAAGTCAACCAACAAATCAACCAATAAACACTGAATGGAGAAAAAACCCTTTAATCCCGCCTATCGGCCACCACGGCCACAGGGCAACAATGGCCCCCGTCAGCCTCAGCGACGCAACGACCGCAACAACAATGCGCCAAACGCCATAAACGAACATATACGCGCTCGCGAAGTACGTATGGTAGGCGACAACGTAACCCCGGGTATATACACCATTCAGGAGGCTCGCCGTATTGCCGAGGAACTCGAACTCGATTTGGTGGAGATTTCTCCCACCGCCGACCCACCGGTGTGCAAGGTACTCGACTATCAGAAGTACCTGTACCAGCAGAAGAAAAAAGCCAAGGAAATCAAAGCCAAGGCAACTAAAGTAGTAGTGAAAGAAATTCGTTTCGGCCCTCAGACCGACGACCACGACTACAACTTCAAGCTCAAGCACGCCGTCGGATTCCTGCAGGAAGGCGCCAAGGTGAAAGCCTATGTGTTTTTCAAGGGCAGATCTATTCTGTTCAAAGAGCAGGGCGAAGTTCTGCTGCTGCGTTTTGCAAACGACCTCGAAGATTACGGTAAGGTCGAGCAGATGCCCGTGCTGGAAGGAAAGCGCATGATTATAATGCTCTCGCCTAAAAAGAAATGACATAACGCCGCTGTTACGTGTGACGACGGCATAATCAGCAAACGACCTGTGCCACGTGTGGCATGGTTCAATATACGAATTAATAAATCAAAGTACAAAACAATGCCCAAGATTAAAACTAACTCCGGTGCCAAAAAGAGGTTCGCCCTTACCGGATCAGGAAAGATCAAAAGAAAACATGCGTTCAAGAGCCACATCTTGACCAAGAAGACCAAAAAGCAGAAACGCAACCTCACCCACTTCGGACTCGTTGCCAAAGTTGACGAGGGTAACGTAAAAGCACTGCTCGCCCTCAAGTAAGCAGCATCCAACATCCGAAAGGATATAGTCTTCAATACACGTACGTTTTTAATTCGTGTCTTTTTAAATTCTTTTATTAACCGACTGTCCAGCCCTAAGAGCCGCCATAGCTGCGGCCGCTGACAATCAAAATCTTTAAAGAAATGCCAAGATCAGTAAATCACGTGGCTTCACGTGCACGCAGAAAGAAAATCCTTAAACTCACCCGCGGTTACTTCGGCTGCCGCAAGAACGTGTGGACCGTAGCAAAGAACACTTGGGAAAAGGGTCTTACCTACGCCTACCGCGACCGCAAGGACAAGAAGCGCAACTTCCGCGCTCTCTGGATTCAGCGTATCAACGCAGCCGCACGCCTCGAAGACCTCTCTTACAGCAAGCTCATGGGCCTGATTCACAAGAGCGGAATCGAAATCAACCGTAAGGT
>CAJUHX010000051.1 GCA_910586455.1 uncultured Muribaculaceae bacterium
TTGGCCTACTTTGACTTACATTTTATGTTGTAAAGCATGCTTTTTTAGCATGGTTCGGTGAAACAGATAACCAAATGGCTCAATTCAAAAAAAGAATCAGTGCGACTTATATTGTTAAATCCGAAGATGAAATTCAGCCCCACTGCGGCGTTAACACAAGCAGGATACAATATATATATAATATACCCGTTAAATAATAGCAACGAATAATTAAGCCAATCATGATTCAAAAGATACTTTTCATGGTCGCATTCGCCGCGCTGATGAATCTTGGCGCCGCAGCACTGCCTTTGTCGCATTATGCCGACGAGTCGGTTCTGGCGTCAGGCTCATGGGTGAAAGTGCGGGTTGACCAATCCGGACTGTACCGCATCAAGGCCTCAGAATTGCGCAAGATGGGTTTTTCCGATCCTTCGCTTGTGCGTGTATATGGCTATGGCGGTTACCGACAGCCCGACCAACTTACTGCCGCGAACTACATCGACGATCTGCCGCTGCTGCAAAGTGTAAATGATTCCGACGGTGTTGTATTCTACGCCCAGGGGGCGTACACCCGCAGCCTGTACAACTCGAGTTCGGGCTACATAATCCATACACCGAGCGTATATTCCGACTACTCGTACTATTTTCTAAGTGACAGCGGCGCAGAAAACCGCCCTATCGAGAGTATAGGCAGTCCTGTAACGACAGAGCCGTCGACGAGTTTCATGGAGGTGGCTCACCACGAGAAGGAACTGGTATCACCGGCCGAAGCCGGAGCTCAGTTTTTGGGCGAGGACTTCCGCTACACCCCCACCCGGACCCTGAGTTTCAATACTCCCGACGCGGTATCCGGAGGCGACGCATGGTTTGAATGTTCATTTGCCAGCGAAGTTTTCGGAGCGGTATCACAGCTAAAATTCAGTGCCAACGGCACCGAGCTGCCGGCAGTGAGCGAGGACAATATCGCCGGCGCCCCCTCCGATGAGCACTACTATGGCCGCGCCGCCACCACACATCATAGTTTCAGCCACAGCGGCGACCGCCTGCAACTGCAGATAAACTACGTACCCGGTGCCACCTGCCATGCGGCGTGGCTCGACTATGTGACCCTCAACTACGAACGTCGGCTCGCACTACCGGCCTCGGGCTACCTTGCATTCAGCAGTTCCAAGCGCCAGTTGCAGCTGAGCAACGCAACAGGCAACGTAACCATCTGGGACGTGACAGACCCGCTGAACATACTGAAAGTAGACGCACTGGCCGCCGGCGACAAACTCAGCTGGACATCCGGGGCCACAGGACTGCGCCATTACGTAGCCTTCAAGAGCAATGCCAGCCTGGCCCAGCCGGATGCAGCAGGCAACGTGGCCAACCAGAACCTTCACTCCCTGAGCGACGCCGATATGGTTATAGTGACATTCAGCCAATGGCAGAATCAGGCAGAGCGTCTGGCCGAGCATCACCGCAACGGTCCGGACTCCCTACAGGTACATGTGGTAGACATAAATCAGGTGTACAACGAGTTCGGCAGCGGTACAGCCGATGTCAGCGCCATACGAAAGCTGTGCAAGATGCTTTACGACCGTGGCAACGAGGGCAAGCGCCCGCTGCGCTACGTGTTGCTTATGGGTGCCGCCACCTTCGACGAGCGTCACCTGTTGGAGGGCACCCGCAGCTCGCGCCCATACACCATACCCGGCTGGCAGACAAAACAGATGTCGCTGGCTCTTAGCGATAACCAAGGATTTGCCACCGACGATTTCGTGGGAATGCTCGAAGACAACGAAGGCGGCAACCTGAGTTCGGCATACATATCGGTAGCCGTGGGCCGCATACCTGTGCGCAATGTCACACAGGCCAAAAGCATAGTAGACAAACTGCTGCAATATGCCAACGAATCGAAGCGCGGCACCTGGCGAAACCGGGTTATGCTGATAGCCGACGACTGCAACAATGGCGACCACCTGAAACAGAGCGAACGTCTGGTGGCAAACCTGTGCAAAGACCCTCGCCAGCAACACATATTCACCAAAATATATATCGACGCATACGAATACAGCGGCCAAGTACCACTGCGGGCCCGCGATGAGATGTTTCAGGCTCTTGACGAAGGAGTGATGTGGTGGAACTTCATAGGCCACGGCAACCCCAGCAAATGGACCGGCAACGACATACTGACCTTCAACGACATCAACAAAGCCTACTGGCGCCAGGTGCCGGTAATCTACGCAGCCACCTGTGACTTTCTGCGCTGGGACTCGAACGTCACCTCCGGCGGCGAACTGCTGTTTTTCGAGCGCAACGGCGGCTGTTCGGCCATGATATGCGCCACCCGTCCGGTGAACATATCCGACAACGGCTACCTGTCGAACGGCATGGGCTACAGTCTGGCACGCCGCGACGAACAGGGGCGCCCATACCCTATAGGCGAAATATACCGCTGGGCCAAGAATAATCTCTACGGCAACAGCGACCAGCCACTGAGCGGGTCGAACCAGAACAAACTGCGCTTTGTGCTGATGGGCGACCCGGCCATGCGCCTGCCCAGACCAAGCAATATAGTGCGCCTCGACTCAATAAACGGCATAGCTGTGGAGGACAACAAGGGCGACAACCAAATCAAAGCCCGCTCGCTGACCCGCATCAGCGGCACCGTAACCGACCCGCTGAGCGGCGAAATACTAAGTAACTTCAACGGCACCCTGCACTACGACCTGTACGACGCCGAATACTCCCGCACCACCCTCGGCCACGGCGAGAAAGGCGGTTTCGACCAGCCTAAAATCACCTTCGAAAACATGGGCAGCCGTCTGGCCTCAGGCGCAGCCAAGGTGGAAAACGGATACTTTACATTTATTATAGCTATGCCCGAAGAAGTATCGCAGGTATGGCGTCCGGCAACCTTAAACATGCACGCTATAAGCGACAACGCCGACAAAGCAGAGGCTCCGCTGGCAGATGCCGTAGGTGTGAGTCACGACTTCTACATTTTCGATGTAGACAATGACGTAGAACCCGACAAGCAGGCACCGAAAATCGAATGGCTTGCCATAAACCATCCAAACTTCACCCAGGGCTCCACAGTAAACTCCACCCCCATGATACTGGCCCGCGTAAGCGACGACCGCGGCATAAACCTGTCGAGTGCCGGCGTAGGACGCCAGATGAGCATAACGCTCGACGGCAAGACGTCGTTTACCGACGTATCGCAGTACTATACACCTGACGCCGACGGTGCTGTAGCCGGCGAGATAGCCTATCCTATGAGCGAACTTGCCGACGGCAATCACGTGATAAGTCTGCGGGTGTGGGATACTGACGGTAACTATGCCGATGCCAAAGCCGAATTCTTTGTCAGCGCCAACGCTGCGCCGGAACTGTTCGACGTATATACCGACGCCAACCCGGCGCACACCGAGGCCAACTTCTATCTGAGCCACAACCAGCCCGACGCCACCATGACTGTGACAGTGAGCGTGTACACCCTTAGCGGCAGCCCGGTATGGTCGCAGACCGAAACCGGCCGAAGCGACATGTTCCTGACCCAGCCTCTGACCTGGAACCTGACCGACAATGCCGGCCGACGTGTGGAGCGCGGCATATACGTGTACCGCGCCACCATATCGAGCGGCAACGACAACTACTCGACCGCATCGCGCAAGCTGGCAGTGGCCGCATACTGACGCCCGGGGCCATGACTCGACGGGGCAAAATTGACGAAATTAAGAAAAAATTCGTAACTTTGCATATTATGAACGACATCAAGCCAGCTAAATCCCCATTGCTGCCGGAGCCAACTCTGCGCCGGCTGCCATGGTATCTGGCCATTGTCAGCACCATGCGCAAGGCCGGCATCGAGTTTGTATCGTCGACGCGCATAGCCGAGGAAAGCAACGTAGACGCCTCGCAGATAGCCAAGGACCTGTCGTTTCTGAGCATCAAGGGCAAAACCCGCATAGGCTACGAAGTGGCCTCGCTCGAGAAAGAACTGCGTGAGTTTCTGGGCTTTATGGAGTCGCATCGCGCCATAATGGTTGGCAGCGGCTCGCTGGGCGCCGCGCTTATCCACGACTCCGGTCTTCAGCGCTATGGTCTGGACATTGTGGCCGGTATCGACGTAGACCCATCGCTGGTAGACAGCGAAATAGCAGGAATACACATATACCACCCCGACGATATGGAGCGCGTAATTACAGAGAACACCGTAACCATAGGCATCATAGCCGTGCCGGCCAACTCTGCCCAGGACATGGCCGACCGCCTGGTCGAAGCCGGCATAAAAGCGCTGTGGAACTTTACGCCGCGCCGGCTGCGTGCGCCCAAAGACGTGGTAATCACAAACACCTCCATTTATTCACATCTGGCGGTGATGTACAACCGCCTTCACCAACAATGAAAGCCATACTCTGCGATAAGCGCTCCCTTGCAATGCCTCTGCCGGCGATACGCCTTATAGCCGACTCGGCCATAGGACGTCAACGCGAGCCTTACTGGCTCGACTCCGACAGCGGACTAAGCTACACCGCACTCATTTGCCCCTGCTACCGTGTGGGCAGACTCGGAAAGAACATCGACCGCAAATTTGCCGCCAGATACATCGACGCCATAACTACGGCCGCCGTAATCCTGCCCTCGGAATACGCCGACACACCGATGGACGCACCGGAGATATTCTTTGCGTCGACCAATGCCCTGATACCGGGCGACGACACCGAAATAGCCGAAGAGGCCATGCATACGATTGAGGCCGCCGGCAAGCGGCTCGAATTTCAGTCAAGCGATTTTATAGGCGATGCCGTGGCCCGACTTACCAACTACATGACAATCAAAAACGGCGACAGGCTTATCGACTGCGGCCACGCCATAGCCATACCACTGTACCCGCGCGGTGTAGTAGAGGCGACTCTCGACAGGCTGACTGTGCTGAAATTCAAAGCACATTAAGAAGTGCCACCGTACGGCGTTCACATTAGTTGTTAAACAAGCTCTAACAAAAGGCACCGATGCGACTGAAAACGCTATCTTATTATATGTGTGTAGCTGTGGCGGCACTGGCAGCCTCGGTCACTGCAGATGCACTGCCGCCTGACCACTTCAGCCGACGCTCACTGCTGAGCGACGGCAAATGGATAAAGGTAAAAGTAAGCCACAGCGGCATGCAGGCAATCAGCTTCGAACAATTGCGGGAATGGGGCTTCGACACCCCATCGAAAGTGGCCGTGTACGGTTTCGGCAACGCCGAACTGGCCGGACGGACCTCTTTTGCCGACGACATACCCGATGACCTCACGCCCACAGCAACACTCACTACCGCCGACCGCATAATATTTTACGGCGAAGCTACCACACGGCTACGGGCCACGTCGCACAACACCCTCGAATACATACACAACGTCTACGACAATTACGGATACTACTTTCTGAGCGACAGCGGAGAAAGTACCCCGATACGCTACATCGACTACAGCCCCGACGATGCAGGCAGTGTGCAGACCACCCATTTGTGTGCCAATATACACCAGCCCGACGACCACAACCCCATGAGCGGCGGAGCCTTCTGGCTCGGCCCCGCATTGTCGCAGGACAGCAGCCTGGAGTACAGTTTCGACATAAAAAGGTTTCAAGCCTCCGACGAAACCGACAGCTACGGCACTATGTGCTACACCTTTGTGGCCGGCGACGACAGCGACACCACCACCGTAAACGTAATGCCGCCGTCCGGCATAGCAATCAGCGATATCATCAAGCGACATACGTTGCGCACCGGCAGTGCAAACACATATTTCAACAGCGCCAGCGGCTCGGTCCGCTTCCGTCCCCTTGCGGCCGACGGCCTCGAAAACCAACGCATTACCTTCGGCTTCAGGCTGCATAAAAAGGCCCGGAAGCCACGGTTTGCAGCCATAAAAAATGTGTGGGCAATCTACCCCCGCCGCAACGAGCTGAACGGCGAAAGCCAGTTGCAGATGTCGCTTGCCGCCACTGCCGCCGGCCGCAATTTTATGTTCACAAGCCCGAGGAAAGCAGAGGCCTGGGACATCAGTGACCCGCTGGACATATATGCCTGCCGAACAAAGTACAACGCCGACAACGGCACATACTCAGGCAGCCTCGAACGCATGTACGGCCCCGGCCATGCCGTGCCACAACTGATGGTCTTCGACCCTGAGGGCGAACTCTACACACCGGAATACTGCTGCGAAGTGCCCCCTCAGAACATACACGGCGACGAGTCACCCGACATGGTAATAATAAGTACCGACGAACTCTACGACGCCGCATGCGAACTGGCCGACATACACCGCAGTTTCGGCAGCACAGTAAACGTGTACACCCACAATCAGGTACTGAACGAATTCGGCAGTGGCGGAGCATCGCCCATGGCATATAAAATGATGGTAAAGATGTTCTACGACCGCGCACCTCGGCGCTTCCGCAATCTGCTGCTCTACGGCCCGGCCACCTGGGACTTCCGTAGCCTGGTGATGCCCGACAACGAATATCTGCTCACCTTTCTGGCCGACCGCGAAAGCCACTACAAGGAATGCTCGGCCAACTTCAGCAGCGACGCATACTTCGGCATGGTCGACGACAGCTACAGCAATCTTACGATAGAGATGGCCGACCAGCCGGTGGCCGTAGGACGTCTGAACGTTGCCAACAGCGGAGCGGCTCACGACGTAAACATGAAGATACACCACTACATGTCCAACCCGCCCGACCCCGCCGTATTCGCCCGCCTGCTGGTAATCAGTTGCGACGGCGACGCCAACGCCCACTTCTACCAGGGACAGGACGCTGCAGACAATACTCTGGCAGTGAATCCGGCATTTACCGCCACCAGAGCCCACGTCAGCTTATATCCTGTGGCGAACGGCAAAGCCGAATTCACCACCCGCAAGGCCATGTCGGCGCTGTACGATGGTCAGGGCTTATTCGACTACACCGGCCACGGCGATGAAAACAATCTGGGCCGTGGCAACGCCATAGTATGGCAGAAAGCCTCCTCGACAATGATGAACAACCCGCACTACCCCGTGGCAATGCTGTCGACCTGCTCGGCCTATAACTTCGACCACGGCAACAACGACATAGCCACATCACTGACCTTCAAGGCCGGAGCAGGCGCCATCGCCACTATAGGCGCATGCCGCAAGGTTTATCTGGCCTACAACGGCATATTCAACAACGCTGTGTTGCAGAGTTATGCCCAATCGGCACCCGGAGCCACCATAGGCGACATGTACACCCGGGCGCGGCGCAAGGCAGTGGCCGACTGCCGCAGCAACAAGGAAGCCATGGCCAACAACATGTGCTACAACCTCTGCGGCGACCCGCTGACAAAACTGCCCGTGCCAGACTACAACGCCACCATCACCACCATCGGCAACAAACAGGCCCTCGCACCCGGCACAAAGCTCGCAGCAGCACCGGGCAGCCGGATTACCATCAGCGGAAACATTTGCGACAAAGACGGTAAAAGCGTAAAAAACTTCAACGGTAGCATCCGCGCCATTATTTACGACGGTCCGTCGGAGCGCCGCCAATACAGCGCCGCAGGCACCGATACCGTGCGCACCATATCGCTTGAAGAAGAAATTCTGGCCGAATGTGCAGGCCGTGTGAAAGCAGGCGAGTTCACAATCGACTTGTGTCTGCCCGAACCACGCATCGCAGGAATACGCAACCGAATCATACTCTCGGCCATCTCCGACGGCACCACCCGCTATAGCGCACTCGGATTCACCGACTGCCTCGCAATCGACCCAGAAGGTGACTGCGGCACCGACGTGCAGACAACCAAGCCCGTAATCAGCCGGATGTATATCGACTCGCCCGCCTCGGGCAGCAACTGCCAGCTGGCCGCCGACAGCACCCACACGTTCTACGCCATTGTCGAGGCTCCGGGCACAGGCATCAGCAACTCGAGCGCCATAATCGGAGGCACACCGAGGCTCACTCTCGACGGACGGCGCGATTACCCGGGAATAGGGTCGAACTTCACTATCGACTCTTTGGGCCGCTACGTATTCGCCATGCCCCTGACCAGCGAACTAACAGCCGGACACCACCATCTGAAGTTCTCGCTCGCCAACACTCTTGGCGAGCCGGCATCGCGCTCCATCAGCTTCCTGATCACACCTGCCGCATACAAAGTAGGCATCAGCGTGACTGAAACCACAGCCACAGAATGCGCCACCATAGAAATAGAAAGCGAAGCAGCCTGCACCACCAACCGCCTGCTCATACGCGACTACACCGGGCACACCGTGTTCTCAGCCTCGGATATAAGCTTCCCCTACCGCTGGAACCTGAATGACAACAATGGGAACCACGTAGCCGACGGAGCCTACACCGCAACAGTGATGGTGGCCGACAGCAAAGGCAGCGGAGCCTCGGCCCCGGCACTGATTACAGTGATACGCAACTGATGCGGGCCACCGCGATTTCAAAGCAATTTCCGCAGTTAAATTAACAAAATTTACTTAGAAATCACTATCTTTGCAAACTAAATCGACAAACCGCACGTATATAAATATATGGACAACATAAATTCCAAAAAAGAAATAGTGGTAAGCGGCATCCGCTCCACAGGCAACCTGCACCTGGGCAACTACTACGGTGCGCTCAGCAAATTCATAAGCATACAGGACAACTACGACTGCAACTTCTTCATCGCCGACCTGCATGCACTTACCACCAACCCCGAACCACAGCAGCTGCACGCCAACGTAAAAAATATACTGGCTGAATATCTCGCAGCCGGACTCGACCCCGACAAAGCGACAATATTCGTGCAGAGCGACATTCCTGAAATCAGCGAAATGTACCTGCTGCTGAACATGCACGTAGGCATAGGCGAACTTATGCGTACAGCCTCGTTCAAAGACAAAGCCCGCAAGGCACTCGGCATAGGCACTGCCGCCGGTGATGCCGAAGACGACGAAAACTTCGAACACCAGATTATAGGTGCCGAAACCAACAAGCGCGTCAACGCAGGCCTGCTCACATACCCCACCCTCATGGCAGTGGACATTCTCATACAGAAAGCCACAAAAGTGCCCGTAGGCAAGGACCAGTTGCAGCACCTGGAACTCACACGCCGCTTCGCACGCCGCTTCAACTCATTCTACGGCGCCGACATCTTCCCCGAACCCACCGACCTCAATTTCGGTGGCGCACCCGTGAAAGTGCCCGGCCTCGACGGCAGTGGCAAAATGGGCAAGAGCGAAGGCAACTGCATTTATCTGGTCGATGACCCCAAGGTACTCCGCAAAAAAGTAATGCGCGCCATGACCGACGACGGCCCCCACCCCGGCCAGCCCATGAGCGAACCCGTGGCAAACCTGTTCACACTGCTCGAACTCACCTCAACACCCGACGTAGTAAGCCACTTCCGCCAGGCCTACGATGACGGCACCTTGCGCTACGGCGACCTTAAAAAACAACTTGCCGAAGACATCCTGGCCGTGACCAACCCCATACGCGAGCGCGTAAACGACATCCTCGCCGACGACGCATACCTCAACCGTGTAGTTCGCCTTGGCGCCGAAAAAGCACGCGAACGAGCGGCAGCCACACTGGCCGAAGTACGCAGCGTAATGGGCTTCCGCTCCTTCTAAGCCCAACCTAAAACAGCTCTTTCACCATGCAAGACCATCCCGAAAACGACAGCCAATACAAAGGCCTGAACGTAAACTCCGGCGTGGCTCAGCCACCCCAGGTAAACCCATACCTGAACAAAAGGCCCAAACGCAAGCCCCTGCCCGCAGCCTCCGAACTCATCGAAGGCATACTTAAAGGCGACGTGACCATGCTCAGCCGCGCCGTTACGCTGGTAGAGAGCATACAGCCCGCACACCAGGCAATAGCACAGGAGGTAATTGAAAAATGCCTGCCATACAGCGGCAAATCGCGCCGAATCGGCATCACCGGCGTACCCGGTGCAGGCAAGTCGACATCAATCGACGTATTCGGCCTACACGTACTAAAGCAAGGAGGCAAACTCGCCGTACTCGCCATTGACCCCTCGAGCGAGCGCACCAAAGGCTCCATACTCGGCGACAAAACCCGCATGGAAAAACTGTCGCAACACCACGGCGCATTCATACGCCCCTCTCCATCGGCAGGCTCACTGGGGGGCGTGGCTCGCAAAACACGCGAAACCATAGTACTGTGCGAAGCCGCCGGATACAACAACATATTCGTCGAAACCGTAGGCGTAGGACAGAGCGAAACAGCCGTCCACTCCATGGTCGACTTCTTCCTGCTCATACAGCTCGCCGGCACCGGCGACGAACTCCAGGGCATCAAGCGCGGCATCATGGAAATGGCTGACGGCATAGTCATAAACAAAGCCGACGGCGACAACATAGGCCCGGCACAGCTGGCTCAGGCACAATTCCGTAGCGCACTCCATCTGTTCCCGCCGACAGAATCAGGCTGGCAGCCCGAAGTACTCACCTACTCAGGCTACTTCGAACTGGGCATAGCCGAAGTATGGGATATGATCGACCGATACTTCGCATACGTCGACGCCAACGGATACTTCGAACGCCGACGCCACCAGCAAGCCCGCTACTGGATGTTCGAAACCATCGACGAACAACTGCGCAACCACTTCTACAACAACCCCGAAGTCAACCGGCTCCTCGCCCGCAACGAAGACATGGTGCTCGCCAACCGGCGCAGCTCATTCATAGCCGCCCGCGACGTACTCGACTTCTACTTCAAATCACTCCGACAATGAACCGAATACTCTCCTTACTCGTCATAGCCCTTGTCGCCATACTCTTGCCGGCAAGCGCCCTGGCCAAAGGCGCCAAAGTAACACTGGCCGAAAAAAGCTTTGACTTCGGCACCGTAAAACAGACCGACAAAGCAGTAACCCACACATTCACAATCACCAACAGCGGCGACGCACCTCTGGTGATAATCTCGGCCAGCGCATCCTGCGGCTGCACAAGGCCCACATACACCCCCGAGCCAATCGCACCAGGAGCCAAAGGCGAGGTAAAAGTCACCTTCATACCCGCCGGACAAAAAGGCGAAATAAACAAAGAAGTAAAAATACGCACCAACGCCACCGACGCCAAACGGCTGACACTGCGCATAACCGGCACCGTAACACCATGAAAGTATATACCCGAGGCGGCGACAAAGGCCGCACATCGCTTGTCGGCGGAAGCCGGGTGCCCAAAAACCATCCGCGCCTTGAAGCCTACGGCACACTCGACGAACTCAACTCGTGGCTCGGCCTGGTAATATCCGAACCCGACCGCCTGCCCCAACTTGCAGTCGACACCCTGCTCGGAGTGCAGAACCGCCTGTTCGATATCGGCACCATACTGGCCACAGAGCCCGAAAGCAAATGGCAGCCCGAACCGCTGCCAGCCGACAGCGTGACCATGCTCGAACAAGCCATCGACGAGCTCGACTCCACTGTGCCGCCACACAACCGCTTCATACTACCCGGCGGATGCCCGGCAGCGGCACGCGCGCAGGTGGCACGCACAGTAGCGCGGCGCGCAGAGCGACTGCTCATAAGCCTTGGCGACAGTATCGAAATCGCTCCCGAGATATACGCCTACATCAACCGGCTGAGCGACTACCTGTTCGTAGTCGGACGCGCCGCAAATTATTTCAACGGTCGCGATGAAATATTTTGGGAAAAATCTTGTTAGTATATAAAAACTAAACAAACGAAATAACTATGTATTGGACACTTGAACTTGCATCAAAACTCGAAGACGCACCATGGCCCGCCACCAAGGACGAGCTTATCGACTACGCCATGCGTTCCGGCGCACCACTCGAAGTAATCGAGAATCTTCAGGAAATCGAAGACGAAGGCGAAACCTACGAAACCATCGAAGACATCTGGCCCGACTACCCCAGCAAAGAAGACTTTCTCTTCAACGAAGAGGAATATTAAGCCAAATTTAGCGACTTAAACAACTGATAATCAGTCTGATAGGCAAAATTTAGTTTGTTTGTCAGACTGCTTTTTATAGCCTAAAATGACCTATTTTGTTTGTCTAAAATACGATTTTTAACGTAAATTTTGGGGTTTGTTTGTCTAAAATTCATTATCTTTGTGTCTCCTCGTGAATACTCAAATATTGACTAAAAAACTCCAAATATATGGCAAGACCGAAAAGAGATTACCCATTGGGCACATATCGACTAAGACTGCCCAAAAATCCGGATTCCAATGTGGCTTATCCGGTGCAACTTGAATATACGTGGAATCGTAAGATTATCCGCAAGACAATCGGCATTCTCGTGAGAGAAGCCGACTGGAACCAGAACCTCCATCAAGGTCGTGGTGGTGTCCGCGTGTCATACGGCCCCGAATACAGGCGTACCAATGCGATGCTCCTTTCTAAGGTAGACAAAGTGGATTCACTACTTGCCGAATATCACCAGAATCATCCGAATCAAGTTACGGAGGAAGTTATTACAGGCATCCTTGCTGACAAACCTATTGTAAGGAAGGATAAAGGTAAAGACTTGGTTGAGTTTGTCAACGAAAGACTGGAATCTGAATATTCCCGAAACCGTATTGGCCGAAGCCGATACGAGAATGGGAAAAGCGCGATGAATATCTTCCAGACATTCCTCCGGGCTACAAATCGTGGGACATATAAACCCGATGGCATATACCTTGGAGAAATGTCTGTAGAGTTGCTTGAGGCTTATATAACTTGGCGAAGGGATATTAAACTAAACAGTGATGAGACCATCAACCATGCTCTGACTCCTATATTAAAGGCATGTGCATTCGCTGCTGAGTTGAAGATTATAGACCCAATACTTAGTGCGCGTATTCAAGAGATGCGTATTATCCCAAAAATTTCACTTTCTCAGGACGAGTGTGAATATGATGGAAAGAGTCTTAATTCTGAACAACTGAAGCAACTTATAGACTTCTATAAAAAAGATAAGGAGCCTCGCAGAAAAGAGTTCGTGGAAATGTTCTTGTTCGCATTTTATGCGTGTGGGATGCGTGTCGTCGATGTCATGACTTTGCAATGGACTCATGTCAACTTGGAGAAACGAGAATTGAGTAAGATAATGGTCAAGACAAACAAAAGACATATCATACCTCTCAACGATGCGGCAATCAATATCCTGAAGAAATGGAAAAAGAAGACATTAGGCAATAGGTTCGTTTTTGACCTGTTGAAGGAGTCAATCAATCTTGATGACAATGAGGCTTTATATAAGGCACGGAATACCGCGACTCGCAGTATAAATCAGTCCCTAAATGTCATAGGCGAGAAATTGGAGATACCCTTCACGCTGTCTATGCACGTAGCTCGCCATACATTTGCAGTATTCGCTCTCAACAAAGGTCTGTCAATGACAGTTGTGAGTCGATTGCTTGGTCATGGAAGCACAGATATTACAGAAAAGGTCTATGCTCGTTTCTTGCCAGAAACGTTGTCAACAGAATTGTCACGGCTTAATGACGATATGGAAGAAGTTTCTTTATAGTCATTTGCCAGAACACAATGCAGCCCGATAAGTCCGCTATATAAGGACTTATCGGGCTGTGTTCATATACAATCGTTGGGGAGACTTGAAGCTGTCGAAAAATCTTTATAATGGAATCGCTTCAAGAATTTCTCTACATCTGCCTGAGTATACCAATACTTTTCTCCTTCAGCTGTATAGCCAATATAGCCATTATCTCGGAGTTTTTTTAAGTATCTACCTTTGACATTAAGTAGCTCCATGAGAGCCTTGTTGTCATAAACTTTCATGGGAGGGGGATGGTTGGTGGGCTTTCTAAGATCCTCCAACATCGAGAATATCCGTTTTAGAATATCCCGATCATTTGATGGAATGGTAGTTTTTGCCATTTTTAACGGGGATTAAGTGGTTTGGGAATTGGGTTGTGTGAAGATGCCGAACGGTGGGGAAATATCGGAGTCTTCATCCTTGCAACATCGGAATGAGGCGAAAAGATTTCTGATTTTCAGCTGTTTCTCAACCTTTCCAAATAGTTTCCCAACATTTCCCAACATTCATTTTTGCCTAAAACCAAAGGCTATATGCCCTGTGTTAGTATGTCAAATTCCCGACGCTGCGGATGCCGGTTGGCTTTGACAGTGACCACAGATTGGATTTCCCACAATCTGTAAAGAAATGTCAAAACAGCACTCCAAACGTAAAAGAACCATAAAAAAAGTAGGAACGTTCCGGGAACGTTCCTGATTGGTCCGGACGCAAATTCCGAAATTCGTGGCGTAAATCGAAACACTAAATCTACTTTGAAGATGAAAAGTATCAAACTCCCGAAAATCGGAATGAGGGTTTCCCACCTCGCCGAAGAGATAAAGTCCGGCCCGCGCCGCATGGTTGAATCATCCAACACTGTCATGCCATGGTAAGCGCCGCCGAGTTCAACAGACTCCTGCAAATGGTGGCGGAGCTGCGCGAGGAAGTCAAGAGCCTTCGCAACGGTATCGACAACAAGATCGACACAGTGGCAAAATCCGTGAAGGATGCCTTCCAAGGTTTCGGCATTCTTGACCCTGAAGAGGACACATGGACTGAGCAGCAGGTCTGTAAAAGATACAATGTATCCCGCAGAACCATGTACAACCGCCGCTCAGCAGGTATAATCCCATACAACCGGTCCGGCAGCGGAAAGAATTGCGCAATTCGCTACCGCAAGGCCGACGTGATCGAGATGTTCGCCACGGAAAATGCCTGAGAACACTATACACACCACCCATATAATTATCGCGTCGGCAACGGCGCAAGTATTAAAACCCACTAAACCCACTTTTAATTATGGAACAAAACCAGAATTACGAAGAAGTGCTTATCGCCCGAAACAATGAGACCGGACAGGTAGGCGCAGTGACCGGACTCAATGAGGACGGCACACCCAAGATGGCCGATG
>CAJUHX010000052.1 GCA_910586455.1 uncultured Muribaculaceae bacterium
ATGGCGGCTTCCTGCAATCGGGCGCTGGGAAAAGTCATGCGGCAAACATCCCACTCAGAAGCCATTGGCTCTTCTCACCCGCATCATTCTCGCCAGCACAGACGAACACGATTGGATTCTCGACCCATTCGCTGGTTCATCAACTACAGGAATAGCCGCCACACTATGTGGCCGGAGGTTTTTAGGAATTGAACAAGATTTTAAATTTTCAAATCTATCGTACCGGCGCAGAAGAGAATTAGACGACAGAAATTTATTAGAGATATACAAAAATAAAATTCCGGACTTCAAATATACTTCGCAGGAAATTACAGCAAAAGAGCCTTTTGAAAATTACGGCTATGATTTACCATTCTAATTTATAGAAGTAAACGAATGCGATATTCCGGTGATTCTCAAACGCCTTTGATTATTCCAAAAACTCTCAGGCTCAAACGAAACCATAGAACAACAGCCTGCCACAAGTGCTTATAGGCGTACTATCTTATTTCTTCTTCATGAAATCTATGGCCGATTTATAATCGGGCTCGTCGGTAATCTCACTTACCAGGTCGACATATTCCACCTTACCCTCGCCATTGAGGATAATCACCGCGCGGGCCAGAAGTCCGGCCAAAGGCCCGTCGACAATCTGCAGACCGTATTTCTGGGAGAACAACGGTGAGCGGAAGGCACTTGCCACCTCAAGATTCTCGATTCCCTCTGCGGTGCAGAAACGCGATGCTGCAAAAGGCAAGTCCATCGACACACAGATTACAACCGTGTTTTCCAGACCGGCAGCCTCCTGGTTAAAGCGGCGTACCGACGCGGCGCACACCGGTGTATCGAGGCTGGGAAATACATTGAGGACTACATTCTTGCCCCGAAAATCAAGACAACTGATTTCCTTAAGAGCCATGTTTACAAGATTGAAACACGGAGCTTTCTCGCCCACGGCAGGCACTGTGCCGTAAGTATGGCAGGGCGCGCCCTTGAAATAAATGGTTTCCATATTTATTATAGTATTTTGATTATTTCAGATTACTTATCACTTCTAAAACCTCGTCGCCAAGGTTTTTGTTCATGCCCTGGATATAATTCTTGACCACGCCGTCGGCGTTGACGAATATAAGGGTAGGAGTAACTGTAACGCCGCAGTCACGAGCCAATGCCCTGGCACCATACAACACACGCTCGCCCTGAAGCGGACGGCCACACATGCCCTCGACATCCTCAAGCCGATTGTCGACAAAGGCTGTCACCGGCTGCACAGTGCCAGGATAAAGCTCGACCGAATTACGCACCGCCTCAAGTACCGCCCCGGGGTTGCCCGCGCCGCTGTCGAGCAGCAGCAGTACCACAGGAGCATCGAATACATCGGACTTGTGATGGGTCATACGGCCGCCGTTTATATCCTGCACCGAAAATTCAGGCAGGCGTTGGCCGAGCAGTTTCTCCAGCCGGAAATCGTTCTGGCGATATTTGGCGAACTCATCGGGGTAAAGCGCCATCAGAGCATCTTCGCTGCGTGGCAATTCACGGCACACATTGCCGTAGCTGTATTCCACCGTCATGGACTGCTCGCTTATCTGGCCGGGATTGGTGTCGATGTCGAGTCGCTGCGGCATACCGTCAGAGGCGCTGAAACTATAGGTGAAGGTGCGCACCTCGTTGCCGTTTATGCTCTGGTTGCCTGCTATGGTCACATTGCCGTTACGCTCGCTCACCTTGTAGGTATAACTGCTGTCGGCCTCCATTATCCGCAGTTCGTCAGACAGTGCGCCCGGCAGCAGGTCAACGAACTGGGCCTGACGCTGCACACCCTTGCGCAAGTCCCCGTCAGGAGCGAACGGAGCCGGATTTTCCGTATAGTGGTACTCCTGCAGGCGGCCGTCGCGATAGCGGTAATGGTTACCTCCGAAATAAGCTGAAAAGCCTTTCAACTCGCCCGACGCACGCGCCAGAGTCCAGTCGATTAGATAATCGAAGTCCGACAGAGTGTCGGCACCGCCGTTATCGGAACTTAGCAACAATATGGAATACTCCACAGGATCGCCGGCATTGGGCAGCCATACTTCAAACCTGGCATCGGCCGAAAAACTCTTACAGCCGCCGAGCCGTGCGGCAATCTCGCCGGGAGTAGGCACATCAGAGGCCGTGGCCTGCAAGGCCACAGCCAACAAAGTACATAGCGCAGTATATCTAATCAGCATAATATGATTCTTTTTATTAAAAACATCCGCACGCACCCGTTTGTTCGGATTATCTGCAACAATTTTTACTAACTTTGCACAGAAATCATTACACGCATTATGAAAAAAGACAACGGCAACGAGATTTTTCCGCTGGTAGATGAGCAAGGCAACGTCATCGGCTCAGCCACCCGCAGCGAGTGCCACAGCGGCTCCGGACTGCTGCATCCGGTAGTCCACCTCCACGTGTTCGACTCCGAAGGCCGGTTGTACCTGCAGCGACGCCCTTTGTGGAAGGATATCCAGCCCGGCAAATGGGACACCGCAGTAGGCGGCCACATCGACTATGGCGAGGACACCCTCAGCGCTCTGCGGCGCGAGGCCCGCGAGGAACTGGGGCTGGTGGATTTCGAGGCGCGGTTCTTGCGGCGCTATGTATTTGAAAACGAGCGCGAACGCGAACTTATAAATGCTTACCGCACCACAGTAAGCAGCACACCCACACCAAGCGACGAACTCGACGGCGGCCGCTTCTGGAGCCGCACTGAAATCATCGACTCCATCGGCAAAGGAGTTTTCACCCCGAATTTCGAGAGCGAGTACATTATGCTTTTTAACTCCGAACAAAACAAGGAACCTAAGATGTGACTGCTTTTTTTATCGCCTAAACCGAATTATTTTGCACAATCACAATTTTTTTGTAAATTTGGGCGCTGTTTGGCAAGCGCCAGCAAGCATATACTATTACGAATTTAATTAATTATGGAAATGCGTGACCGGGCACAGGACGAACTTACCTCTATGCCCACTCCCCCCCTCGACGCCCCGGCAGCCGAAGAGATGCCGGCGCAAGACTCTGAATCTGTGGATACAAACACCGCCGATACAGCGGATCAGCCTATCCTTACCATGGAAATCCTTATCGAAAATGCCAAAGCCATGGCTCAAAAAGACCCCGCCGAAGTGTCGGGCGACGAAGTCCGCAGGCTGCGACAGCAGTTCAACACGCTCCATAAAGCTATGCCGGCTAATGATGCCGACACGCCTGAAGGCGAATTCAGCCCAGAGCCTTTTGTCGACGAATTCCAGTCGATTCTCGACTCCATACGCAACCGCAAAGCTGCCTGGACCGAGGAACAGGAAAAACTCAAAATCAGCAACCTCGAAAAGAAAAATGCCATCATAGCAGAAATAGCCGTGCTGGCCGAAGATACCGACAACGTAAACCGCACCTTCCCTCGGTACCGCGAGCTTGTAGAGGAGTTCAACGCCACTGGCGATGTACCCCCTACCGAGGAAACCTCGCTGTGGAAACGATTCTCCGATGCACGCGAGAAGTTCTCCGACAATCTCAAGATTAACAAGGAGCTGCGCGATTACGACTTCAAAAAGAACCTCGAAGCCAAACAGGAAATAATCGACGAAACCCGCAAACTCACCGCCGGCGACGACATCATTGAGGCTTACCGCCGTCTGGGCGACCTGCACGACGACTGGCGCCGGATAGGCCCCGTAGCCAAGGAACTGCGCGACCAGCTCTGGGACGAATTCAAAACCGCATCGACCGAAATCCGCCGACGCTATCAGGAGCACTTCGAAGCCCGCAAGGCCGAGGAGCTCAAGAACGAGCAGGAGAAAACCTCTCTGTGCGAAACTCTCGAGGCCATCGACATCGACAGCCTCAATTCGGCCCAGGCCTGGGAAAAAGCCACCGAGGCCGTAAAAGCCGTGCAGGAAAAGTGGCGCACCATAGGCTTTGCTGCACGAAAGGTCAATAACACACTCTTTGCCCGCTACCGCGCTTACTGCGACAGATTCTTTGAGCAGAAGGCCAAATATTTCCGCGACTCGCGCGACTCTCAGGCCGCAAACCTTGCCGCCAAAACCGCTATCGTGGAAAAAGCCGAGGCTCTCAAGGACAGCACCGACTGGCGCGCGGCTACCGAACAGTTCGTGGCCATGCAGAAAGAGTGGAAAACAATAGGCAACACCGCCCGCCGGCAAGGCGAAGAGCTGTGGAAACGCTTCATCGGCGCCTGTGACTTCTTCTTCGAGCAGAAGAAAAAACAGGGCAGCGACCAGCGTCAGCAGCAACAGACAAACCTCAAGGCCAAACGCGAAATTATCGAGGCCATCGAGGCTGTTGCCGACGATGCCACCCGCGAAAACATACTCGACACCCTCAAGAGCAGCCAACAGAAATGGCAGGAAATAGGCCACGTGCCCTTCAAGGATAAAGACAAGGTATACGACCGCTACCATCAGGCGCTTGACCGCCTGCGCTCGATGCTCGACCGTCAGCAGACCCGACGCAGCATGGACCGCTTCGAAAGCAACATGGCCAATATCGAGGGCGACCGGCAGAAACTGTATCGCGAACGCGAACGCCTCACCCGGGCCGCCGAGGCCAAGCGTCAGGAAATCCGTACTTTCGAAAACAATATCGGCTTCCTGTCGAGCAAAAGCAAAAGCGGCGACTCAATGCTGCGCGAATTCCAGCGTCGTATCGACCATATCAAAGAAGAACTCGACGCGCTCACCGAAAAAATCAAGCTTATCGACAGCAAGATGTAACTTTTCGGCTCCATCCGGAGGCCGTGGCCTCCGGATGGCCGCTACTGCGCCGCCCGCGGCCTGTAGAAATCGGCAGCGCCACCTATGGCGATTGCCTTGATAGCTCTCACAACCGTCAAGTCACATCCAAGAGTTTTTTAATGGCAATACGGGAAGTTTCACAGAAAGGCCGATACGGCAAATACACTCAGGCGGTACTGAATCTGATCGACCTGCTGGTAATAAACTTTTTATTCGCTCTCACCCTGTGGGTAGTGCCGGGCGCCGCCCCATGCAATACCCGCGAGATGTGGCTGTTGCTCAATCTGGCATACCTGCCGTGCTGTGTGTGGATTTCGCGCGGCACACACTATCGCCGCACCATACTCATGGACCATGTGATACGCCAGAGCGTAATCACGGTGTGCATACATGCGTTGTTCTTTCTGGCCCTTATAAGTTTTCTGAGGCTTGACCTGCGCACCCGTGCGGCAGTGATGTTCTACAGCTGCATGCTGCTGATGCTGCCACTGACGTGGATTATCACACGCTTCATAATCAAACAATTGCGCCGCCGCGGATTCAACACCACCTCGATTGTGATTGTGGGCATAAACCCCACCAGCGAACGTCTGCTCAACGAAATCGAGGCCGATCCGGGCTTCGGATACAAGGTCAAAGGCTTCTTCGACGACATCTGCCCCGACGACTTCCGGGGCAAGCACCTGGGCTCTATCGACAACCTCGAGGACTTCGTGCGCCGACACACCATACATCAGATTTTCTACACCTATACGGCCAACAACAACGACGACCTGTCGCGGGCCGTGAAGATTGCCGACGACAACGTATGCGACTTCTACTACGTGCCACGCATCACACGCGTCGTCAACCGTCCGTTCTCGCTCAACACCATCGGCTCGGTGCCGGTGCTGTGTACCCAGCCGAACCCATTGTCGAAAATGGTCAACCGGTTGATTAAACGCAGCTTCGACCTCACGGTTTCGGGCCTCTTCCTGCTGTTCTATCCGCTTATATACATACCCATAGCGATTGCCATAAAGATGTCGTCGACGGGGCCGGTGTACTTCAAGCAGGAGCGAACCGGATACCGCGGCAACTCTTTTCTGTGCTACAAATTCCGCACAATGAAAATCAACGCCAATGCGGACAAATGCCAGGCCACCAGAAACGACCCGCGCAAAACCCGCGTAGGCGACTTCCTGCGCCGGACAAGCCTCGACGAACTGCCGCAGTTCATCAACGTGTGGAAAGGCGACATGAGCATTGTAGGCCCGCGTCCGCACATGCTCCGGCACACCAAAGAATACACCGAACTCATACACCGCTACATGGTACGCCACATGGTAAAACCGGGCATCACCGGCTGGGCACAGGTAAACGGATACCGCGGCATTACCGACGAACTGTGGAAAATGGAGCGCCGGGTGGAATTCGACACCTGGTATATCGAAAACTGGAGCTTCTTCCTCGACCTCAAAATAATGGTTCGTACAATAATCAATGCCTTCAAAGGCGAATCTAACGCATTCTGATTTCTGCTATGAAAAAATTAATCCTGCTTCTGTGCCTGCTGGCCGTAGTGCCCGCAAGCGCCCTGACAAACAACAACGACAGCAACAACAACAACGACAACGACAACGTAATCCGCATACTCGCCATCGGCAACAGCTTCTCCGAGGATGCCCTCGACTATCACTTCCACAAGCTCTGCGAGGCTGCCGGAAAGAAAGTTGTGGTGGGCAACCTTTATATTGGCGGCTGCCCCATCGACCGCCACTGGCTGAACGCTCAGACCGATTCCGCCGCCTACCGTTATCGCCGTATCGGCCTGGACGGCGCCACCATCGAAGCCCACAACGTGCGGTTGGGCGATGCTTTGGGCAGCGACAACTGGGATTTTGTCAGCTTCCAGCAGGCCAGCGGCGTGTCGGGCGAATACGATTCCTATACAAATCTGCCTCAGCTTATCGCCTATGTTGCCGACCGCACTCCGCACGATACCGAATTCGTCTGGCACCTGACTTGGGCATACTCACCCGACTCCGACCACGGCGAATTTCCCAAATACAATTGCAACCAGCAAACTATGTACGAAGCCATCGTCAATGCCTGCGCCAAAGCCATGGCCGACAACCCGCAGCTCAGCCGCATAGTACCTTCGGGTACAGCCGTGCAGATAGCGCGCTTCACAACCGGCGACTCCGACCTCACACGCGACGGATACCACCTCTCGCTGCTGCTGGGACGCTACATCGCCTCATGCGCCTGGTTCGAGGCCATTTTAGGCGAAAGTGTATTGGGCAACAACTATATACCCGAAGGAATGACAGCCCGGCAAGCCCGCAAGGCCCAGGAAGCCGCGCACTCTGCCATTACAACGCCCCTCGGACGGCGTGCACAGCAATAGCAAGTGTGCAGTCACGACAGATGCCGCCCAGCCTTGTCGACAAGATATTTTCTCAGCCAAGCCGCCCAGGACGAACCTCCTGCGGCGGCTTCGTTTTCAAGTACCGACAACGCCTGCTGGCAGCACACAGCCGCGCCGGTAAACCGCAGGCACCAGTCCATACCGAAAACCACATCGGCCCCGTGCGCCACCATAAGCGCCACATAAATCTTTACCAGCGACACTATGGCATGCCACAGTCCGCGGCTGCTGACCAACCCCGCAACAGCCATACCTCGCCTGCGCAGCCTGCACCGTAGCGAAACAGCACTCACACAATCAGCTATCACCAGCACTGTACAAAGCGCCGCATACGGATACACCGGCAGCAGAAAGGCTCCTGCCGCACCTGCCACCATCGTTGCCACATTTCTCATAATTTTTCACCATTTATTATTTTTTGCGCAAAGATAATCACACCGACAGCGGCAAAAAGCAGTTAAATTTTATTAATCGCCTATCCATCCGGCAGAGCGCCCGCAAAAAAAGCATCACCCGCCGGCGTCCGCACACAGACCAAATAAGCACGCAAAATGGCCTTACACAGTATGTACGGCCATTTTTACGCATTTTCCGGCCTTAAAACTTGGTAGTTTGCCGAAAGTTATATAACTTTGCAAAGTTTTTTCAACCACAATCAAATGGGAAAGTTTTCGGCATACAAATTACAACTTAAGTCATTGGCTCCGGGCACTCACGAATTTGAGTACGTGCTCGACAAGCAATTCTTTGCCAATATGGAAAGTGCCGACATACACGATGCCGATCTCAAAGTAAAACTCACTGCAGTTTATCGCGGCGACGTTTATGACCTGACATTCAAGATTACAGGCAACGTAGTGCTGCTGTGCGACCGCTGCCTCGACACCATGGACTTTCCCATCGACGCCGTTTACCACATAATGGTGAAATACGGCGACGACTACAACGACGACTCCGACGAGTTGCTCGAAATTCCGCAGTCCGACGCATACATCAACGTGGCATACATGCTCTACGATACCGTGGCACTGGCTATTCCGATAAAGCACGTACACCCCATGGGAAAATGCAACCGCCAGATGAGCGCACTGTTGAAAAAACACCGTGCCCGCGCCACAGGCGAAGACGCCGACCTCGAAAACGAACTCATCGACGAGATTGACGACATCGAAGAAAGCGGCTCCACCGCCACCGACCCCCGCTGGGACGCACTCCGCAACCTCGGCACCGCTGAAACTGCGGAAGACTGAAATTACAACACCGTCGGGCCCAAACAGACGCCTGACGCTCCGATATCAAATAAAACAAAATAAAATAACATTTTAGAACAATGGCACATCCTAAACGCAAACAATCAAAGACTCGTACCGCAAAACGCCGTACCCACGACAAAGCAGTAGCCCCCACCCTGGCTCTCTGCCCCAACTGCGGCGCATGGCACATCTATCACACTGTATGTGGCGAATGCGGATACTACCGCGGCAAACAGGCTATCGTAAAAGAAGCCGCCATCTAATAACATTAGCGCCTGACGGCGTCAATGATTAACAACGAAAAAATCTCCTATGCGCCACCGTTCAATGGTGTTTAGGAGAGCTTTTTCGTATCTATAACAATATCACACCGACTTTCAATATGCTTAACGCTCGTATCTCAGGCATCGCCTCCTATGCCCCCGACGACATTCTCGACAACGAAATGCTCTCGAAGATGGTGGACACCAACGATGAGTGGATCACTACTCGCGTAGGTATCAAAGAACGACGCATACTTCACAAGCCGGTCGGTTCGTCTTACCTCGGAATCCGGGCCGTCAACCGGCTTCTGGAATCAACCGGAACCAAACCCGAGGACATCGACCTGCTCATCTGCGCCACATCAAACCCCGACTACCGTTTCCCCTCGACAGGCTCGATTATAGCCCACCAGTGCAAGCTCACACACAGCTACGCCTACGACATACAAGCCGCATGTGCAGGCTTCCTCGTTGCTCTGCAGGATGCCGCCGCATACATCCGCTCCGGCATGTATAAGAAAATTGTAGTTGTGGCTGCCGAAAAAATGTCGTCGATGGTCAACTACAAAGACCGCGCCACATGCCCTCTGTTCGGCGACGCATCGGGCTGTATGCTGGTAGAACCTACCGAAGAACAGGGCGTTGGCATCATCGACGGTGTATTCCATACCGACGGCAACGGCCTTGAGCATCTGGTGATGCCTGGCGGCGGTTCGGCCGAACCTGCAACTCACGAATCCGTAGATGCCGGACACCACTACCTATTTCAGGACGGCCGCAACGTTTACAAGAATGCCGTAACCGACATGCTCTCGAGCTCGCTCGACGTGATGAGCCGCAACAACCTCACCGCCGACGATGTCGCCTACCTCATTCCCCATCAGGCCAACCTCCGCATTATCGAGGCCGTGGCTCAGCGCGCAAAATTCCCCATGGACAAAGTGCTGGTGAATATCGAACACTACGGCAACACCTCGGCTGCATCAATACCATTGTGCCTCGACGAATACAAAGGCAAACTCAAAAAAGGCGACAAACTCATCCTCACCGCCTTTGGCGCAGGCTTTACCTGGGGTGCCATGTATGTAGTCTGGGACATTTAAAAGCCCCAATCGCATAGCCGCGCCGGCTCAATGCACGGTCTAAGCGTAAAAAATCACAAAAATAGCATCTCTACGGATGCTATTTTTGTTATATACAGTACGAAACATAAAACACCGCATATATGGAAACAGACAAACTGCCCGAAGGCTACAAGTCAGGATTCGTAAACATAGTAGGCAACCCCAACGTAGGCAAGTCAACCCTGATGAACGACCTTGTGGGCGAGCGCATAAGCATCATAACCAGCAAGGCCCAGACCACTCGCCACCGCATCATGGGCATCGTAAACGCGCCGGACTATCAGATAGTTTTCTCCGACACCCCCGGAGTGCTAAAGCCCAATTACAAGATGCAGGAGGCTATGCTCAACTTCAGCGAGGGCGCACTCACAGACGCCGACGTGCTGATATACGTCACCGATGTAGTGGAAGACCCCTCGAAAAACGAGGAATTCCTCAGCAAGGTCGCCAAAGAAAAAGTGCCCGTACTGCTGGTAATCAATAAAATCGACCTCCTCAAAGACAACAGCGAGCTCGAAACCATAGTGGCACGCTGGAAAGAAATGCTGCCAAAGGCCGAGGTGTTCCCGACTTCGGCGAAAGAGCATTTCAACGTCACCAACCTCATGAACCGTATTGTGGAGCTGTTGCCGCAGGGACATCCGTACTTCGGCACCGACGCCCTCACCGACAAGCCCGCCCGATTCTTCGTCACCGAAATAATCCGCGAGAAAATCCTGCTCAACTACGACAAGGAAGTTCCATACTCCACCGAGGTGATAGTAGAAAAATTCGACGAAAAAGACGGCGCCATACACATCATGGCCGTAATTTACGTGGAGCGCGACTCGCAGAAAGGCATCCTCATAGGCAAAGGAGGCAGCATGCTCAAACGCGTAGGCACCGAGGCCCGCAAAGATATCGAAACCTTCTTCGGCAAACGTGTATTCCTCGAACTGTTCGTAAAGGTAGAGCCCAACTGGCGAAACCGCGAGAACAAACTCCGCCAGTTCGGTTACGTGGAATGAAAAAAATTTCGTAACTTTGCGCATTATTACACGTTCAACAAAAAGCTTATGTCGCAACTCGTAGCAATCGTCGGACGCCCAAACGTGGGCAAGTCCACCCTGTTCAACCGCCTCACCCAGACGCGGACCGCCATCGTCGACCCCACGGCCGGCACCACGCGCGACCGCCAGTACGGAAAGGTAGACTGGAACGGCAAAGAATTCTCAATAGTCGACACCGGCGGTTGGGTAGTAAACTCCGATGACATTTTCGAATCGGAAATCAACAAACAGGTTGAGCTGGCCATAGAACAGGCTGACGAAATACTGTTCGTGGTCGACTCGATGAACGGCACCACCGACCTCGACGACCATGTGGCCGAAATTCTGCGCAAATCGCGCAAACCGGTTATTCTGGTAGCCAACAAGGTCGACTCCAACGAGTGGGTCTACAACGTGCCCGAGTTCTATGCTCTGGGACTGGGCGACCCGTATCCGGTATCGGCAATCAACGGCTACGGCACCGGCGACCTGCTGGACGAAGTAGTAAAGAAACTGCCCGAGAAGTCCGACGACGAAACCGAGCAACTCGACGACATACCCAAGTTCACCATCGTGGGCCGTCCCAACGCCGGCAAATCGTCGCTCATCAACGCTTTCATAGGCGAGGACCGACACATTGTCACCGACATCGCCGGCACCACACGCGACTCGATATACACCCGCTACGACAAATTCGGTTTCGACTTCTACATAGTCGATACCGCCGGCATACGCAAGAAAAACAAAGTAAACGAGGATATCGAATACTACTCGGTAATCCGCTCGATACGCGCCATCGAAGCCAGCGACGTGTGCATACTTATGATCGACGCCACCCGCGGCATCGAGGCTCAGGACGTAGCCATATTCTCGCTCATACAGCGCAACAAAAAAGGCCTGGTAGTGGTGGTGAATAAATGGGACCTGGTCAAAGACAAGTCGCAGGCCGCTATCAACACCATGCAGAATGCCATACGCTCGCGTTTCGCGCCATTCGACGACTTCCCCATAATATTCGCCAGCGCGCTTACCAAACAGCGCATCTACAAGGTGATAGAAACCGCCGTGCAGGTATATGAAAACCGCCGCCGCACGGTGCCGACTTCGCAGCTCAACAACGTAATGCGCGAGGTAATCGAGGCTTATCCGCCGCCAAGCAACAAAGGCAAGTTCGTAAAAATCAAATACGTTACCATGCTTAAAGGCGCGCCGGTGCCAACCTTTATTTTCTTCTGCAACCTGCCGCAGTGGGTAAAGGAGCCCTACCGCCGTTACCTCGAGAACAAAATACGCGAGAACTGGGATTTCTGCGGCTCGCCTATACAGATATTCATGCGCGACAAAAACTGATGCCTGCTGTAAAACCTAAAAAGGCCCTGGGCCAGCACTTTCTGACCGACCTGTCGGTGGCACGCCGTATCGCCGATACGCTGGCCGACACCCATTTGCCGGTACTCGAAATAGGCCCGGGCATGGGAGTGCTGACACAGTTCCTGCTTGAAGCTCACCCCGACAATGTGACCGTAGTGGAAATCGACGACGAAAGCGTGGCATACCTCAATGCAAACTTTCCGGCACTCGCCCAAGGGCACATTGTGGAAGGCGACTTCCTCAAGCTCGACCTCTCGCAGCTCTTTGACGGCGCCCCCTTCTGCGTTATAGGCAATTACCCCTACAATATCTCAAGCCAGATATTCTTCAGGATTCTCGACTATAAAGACAGCATACCCCTCTGCTCGGGCATGCTTCAGCGCGAAGTTGCCGAACGGCTGGCCGCCCCGCCCGGAACCAAAACCCGCGGCATTCTCAGCGTATTGCTCCAGGCTTGGTACGATGTCGAGTATCTGTTCACCGTAAGCGAGCATGTGTTCAATCCGCCGCCGAAAGTAAAATCGGGGGTGATACGCATGAGGCGCAACTCAGTTACCGACCTCGGCTGCGACCCGGCCTTGTTCAAGACAGTAGTAAAGACCTCCTTCGGTCAGCGGCGCAAGACAATACGCAACTCGCTCAAAGGACTCCTGCCACCGGGCAAACAACTGCCCCCCGACTCGCCTCTGCCCGCCATGCGACCCGAACAGCTGTCGGTACAGCAGTTCATAGAGCTGACAAATATGGTGGCCGCTCTCTGACAAGCCACCGCTCACCAAACAATCACTACACGCAATGAAAGAGATCACGCCCGAATACATCGACCGTATAAAAGAGATTATCGAGCGCAACGACTCACAAGCCGCTGCCGCAGAACTCGCCGACATGCACCCTGCCGACATTGCCGAGCTTTATCAGGGCCTTGATCTCCGGGAAGCCGAATTCCTGTTCAACCTGCTCGACGAAGAAACCGCTGCCGATGTGCTGATGGAACTCGACGAGGACGACCGCCTGAAGCTCCTCAGCGCCATGCCCGCCGAGGAAATCGCAAAGCAGATTGACCACCTCGACACCGACGATGCCGTTGACCTCATACAGCAGTTCGACGAAGAAGACCGCGACGAGATTCTCTCGCACATCGACGACGTGGAGCAGGCAGGCGACATCATCGACCTTCTTAAGTACGACGAGGATACCGCCGGCGGCCTTATGGGCACCGAAATGATTGTGGTGAACGAAAACTGGTCCATGCCGCAGTGCATCAAGGAAATGCGCCAGCAGGCCGAGGAAATGGACGAGATTTACTACGTGTATGTAGTCGATAACGACTACAAGCTCAAAGGCGTCTTCCCGCTGAAAAAGATGATTACACACCCCTCGGTGTCGAAAATCAAACACGTCATGGAAGAAGACCCTGCAAGCGTAAAGGTTGATACCCCTATTGACGAAGTCGCACTCGACTTCGAAAAATACGACCTTGTGGCCATGCCCGTGGTCGACTCCATAGGGCGTCTGCTCGGACGCATCACCGTCGACGACGTCATGGACCAGGTACGCGAAGCTTCGGAACGCGACTATCAGCTGGCAAGCGGTCTGTCGAGCGACGTCGATGCCGACGACTCAATTCTGGCTCAGACCAAAGCGCGCATACCCTGGCTGCTCATCGGAATTGCCTCGGGCATACTCGCCTCGATAATTCTGGCCACCTTCGAAGACCAGATACAGGCAGTGACCGCACTGGCGCTGTTCATACCCATCATAGGCGGCACCGGCGGCAACGTGGGCGTACAGGCATCGGCCATAGTGGTGCAGGGCCTGGCAAACGGTTCGCTGAATGTACGCGAATTTACCCATCAGCTTGGCAAAGAAGTACTTGTAGGACTGCTGAACGCATCGGTAATATCGGGAGTAATACTGATATACAACCTGCTGATGCTGCCCGGAGAACTGGCGGTGACACTGTCGGTGGCCTGCTCGCTGTTCGTGGTGGTGATGTTCGCCACAATACTCGGCACAGTGGTGCCGCTGACCCTTGAAAAACTGAAAATCAATCCTGCACTGGCCACCGGTCCATTCATACAGATAAGCAACGACATCGTGGGCCTGATTATATACGTGCAGATTGCCACATGGTTCCTACGCCTCTTTAGCGCTTGAGCCTGCGGCGCATCTTTATGCCCGGCTTTACATGCAGTCTGAAAGAGCAGAACTCGCCGGTATCGCTGCAGGCATAGCGCACATGGTACCACTCGGGCGCCATGAAGTCAAGCACAAAGCGGGCCTTGTCAATCCCGGCATCGTTCGAAAATCCACGCATACGGCGCTCCTCGACATGAATATCGAAACCGCACACCGTAGCGGCCACACTCACCGCTCCGCTTGCCGTGATACCCTCGATGCCGCTGCGTGTAAGCACCACAGCGCCGTCGTCGCGCACCTCCACCAGAAGCTCAGGCTCCTCGCCGTCGCCGCCATCACCGGCCGACAACTCGCCTGCCACGGTATGAACCACAGCCTCGCCACGCGACTTGGGCATACACATATAAGCCACTATCGCAGCCGCCGAAAGGGCTGCGATTACAAAAAACTCCACGGTCTGGAAAAAGCCTGCAAGTATCATAATATTACAAAGGTACATAAAAAACACGATTTTTTACGCCCGGATTATAAGAAAAGTCAA
>CAJUHX010000053.1 GCA_910586455.1 uncultured Muribaculaceae bacterium
GGGTATGGTCGTGGTTATTTCGGGCTTGATGCTCGACCCGGGTTTATAGTCGGTGTTTTTGAAAAGCACCGATGCAAGGGAGTCGGAAATTTCGGCTTTCGCCTCTCTTGCATCGCCATATACCACAAGATTCTTGATTCCGCCCTGTTCGGCATAGGCCGTGAACTGCGAATAATCCACTTCTTTGGTAATGGAATTGTCGTCGAGGTAGTACATGCCAAGCAGGAATATAAGCACTATGGCATACATCCAGTACATGTTGAAGCGAAACGGATTCTTCTTTCCGTTGCCTTTGTTATTGAATGAGTTGGGAGGTATTGGCATATAGGATTATGTGTAGTTTTTCCTTGCGGGAATGATTAATCGAGATCCGGAATGTCGGTTATAACGGCATCGCTCCAGAGCTCTTCGAGGTTGTAGCGGATTCGTGCTTCGGGCTGGAATATGTGTACCAGGGTGTCGCCGTAGTCTACCACAATCCACTCTGCGTTTGTGTAGCCGTCGTAATTATAGGGTTTTGTATCGCCGTTTTCAAGTACAAACTCGCGTACGCTGTCAGCTATCGCTCCGACCTGCATGTTGCTGTTGCCTTCGGCAATTATGAAGCGGCTTACCGGAGCCGCCTCTATGTGGGTCATGTCTACTATGCTTATATTGCGGCCTTTACGATTTTGGATACCTTCAATAATAAGTTTTGAGAGGTCATTGATATTGTTTTTATTTGGCATGCGTGATGATTTTGGTGATGCAAAATTAACTATATATTTCCATTATAACAAAACAAAGGCCAAAAATGATGAATTTTGACAATTTTTTTGAAACGCTATTCATATCGCACGCTTTGGGCGGGGTCCACGCGCGATGCGGCTATGGCCGGAATTGTGAGTACAAGCCATGCTGCGGCGGCCACTCCGATATTGATAAGGAGTATGGCGGTGAAATCGAATTCTACCGGCACACGGCGCAGATAATACATCTGCGGATCGAGTTGCAGCAGTCCGAAATGCTGCTGCAGCCACATCAGACCCAGGCCGAAAATATTGCCGACGAGCATGCCTCGCAGTGCCATTCGCATGGCCATGCGGCGGAATATACCGCGGATAAGTCGCCTCGATGCTCCAAGGGTGCGCAATATGCCTATAGTCGAAACTCGCTCAAGTACAATCAGGAAAAGGCTCGACACAAGCGTAAACCCGGCCACACAAAGCATCAGCGCGAATATTACCACCACATTGGTATCGAGGAGCGACAGCCAGTTGAAATACATCGAACCTTTGTGCAGCACCGTGTCGACAGGGTAGATATACTCGCTGCGTCCGTTGTAGTAATCGTCGAGCAGAATGTCGTACAGGCGCTCTGAAACAGCCGGCACACTGTCGACAGGCAGGCCGCTGATGTCTATGCCGGTGCCGCTTATGGGGTCTATGCCGGCAACCCGGCGCAGGCCTTTGATTCCGGCGAACGCTACTGTGCCGTCGTAGTCGCTGATATCCGACCTGTAGATGCCGGCCACGGTGTATCGGCGCGATTTTATATTATCGTCGATAAAGAATGTGGCTTCGATTTTTTCGCCGGTCTGTATCTGCAGCTGTTTTGCTGTGGCGGCCGATATTACAATATGGTTGGCACAACTATCCTGAGTATAGTCGGGCCATACGCCATCAATAATCATCGACCGTTCGAATGCAAAGCCATGGTTATCGTCGCGGGCTGTCAGAATAAGAGCGCAGAAATCGTCGGCAGTCTTCAGCATCACCGGCTGGCGCAGTACAACGGAAGCTGTTGCCCGGGGAGCCGCCTCGTTTATAGCGCGGCTTAACTGCGGAGTAAGCTGTATTGTAGCTGCGGTAGCTCCGGATGAATCGGTATATCGGGGGCCAATGGAAATTTCAGACTCGAAGCCGCTGATTTTATCGCGTATCTGATGCTTGAAGCCGAGTACTATACATACTGTGAACTCCATAATCATAAGTGCCAGTGCCACCCCGGCTACGGCAATCACCACCCCGGCGGAGGCGCTTCGCGAGCCGCCGCCGCCCAACTTCAGGCGCAGGGATATCCAGTTGCTTATATTCATTGCAGTACAAAATTACGTAAAATTACGCAAATAAAGAAATAAGGCGCCCGAATATTTGCAATATTCAAAAAAAACAACTAAATTTGCACTCCGAAAAGCAAGAAAAATAATCAACAAACTATAAAGGCAATGAAAAGAACTTTCCAACCCTCTAACCGCAAGCGAGTTAACAAACACGGTTTCCGTGAAAGAATGTCTACCCCCGATGGTCGCAAAGTCCTCGCACGTCGTCGTGCAAAAGGTCGTGCGCGTCTGACCGTTTCGGACTCGATTGCCAGCAAGTAAACCAATTTCCTTGCAAAATACAACTGCGGGGCAGCCTTGAAAAGAGGTTGCCCCGTTGTTTTTTATACTTTTATAACACCATCGGTGCTCAGGCAAAATGCTGTGCATCAAACTATAGCTGTCGATGGAATCATAAAGTTTGTAAATCTTTATCTTACAGAATACAAGCTTTTGGTTCGTTGATTCTGTATTTAGTGCGTAGTTATTACGTAGGCACTGTGGAGGCAGGGATGACTACACTCCGAATCCGGGTATGCTATTCAAATCGGTAGTTGTCGGCATCTTTGTAGAATGGGAAACGACGCCGATACTGTTCCAATTTGTCTTTGAGCAGAGTGGCATAGATAATGCCGCTGTCGCTGAGCACGCCAACCGGCTTTCCCATGAAATCATATACCTCGCTTAGGCCGTCATAACAGCCGTAGTCGTCGGTACCCGAACGGTCGGCGCCTACCACCACCGCCTGATTTTCGATTGCACGTGCAATAAGCAGATGGCTCCACGCATAACTGCGTGAGTCGGGCCAGTTGGCCGGTATGAGCAACATGTCGTAACGCAGTCCGCGGTTGCGGCACCATGCCGGGAAACGCAGGTCGTAGCATACTGCCATGCTTATGTTCCAGCCACGGTAACGAACCACCGGAGGCTCGCTTTCGCCGGCTCCATAAAATTCACTTTCACGGCTTATGCCGAACAGATGATGCTTGTCGTAAACAGCGAACTCGCCCGACGGCTCCACGAATACGCAGTGGTTGGCCGGGCGCCGCTCGCTGTCGAGCTTCAGATAGCTGCCACAGATGGCTACATTGTATTTTCGGGCCCATGCAAGCATACGGCCCAGAGTTGAGTCGGCGGCATTGTCGTAAGGCTCGGCTTTTTCCAAAGCCACTCCGGCATCGGCTATAAACGCGGTACTGAACAGTTCGGGAAGGACGAGCAGGTCGGTGTCGCGTTCGAGCAGTTCGAAAGCATTCTCGATTCTGCTGAAATTCTCTTCAGGATTCAGAAAACATATATCCAGAGGCAATACGCCAATCTTTAGGCTGTTATTGAATTTCATAAGGCGAACTTTTCGGGAAATTTGCCGGTAAACGGTTTGTAATAATCCTTTATGGCTTTCATGTCGGCTTCGAGGTCGCCGGTGGGGGTGAAGGTTTTGGTAAGATATACCGATTTGGTGCTGAAGTCTATCGCTCCCAGCACTATAGGTATGTAGGCTCCGTAGGCTATGCGCAAAAATCCGGTGCGCCAGTTGGGATTTCGGCTGCGTGTGCCTTCGGGCGTAATGGCCAGAGTGAGGCGTTTCGATTCGCGGAACCGTTCAATCAGGGTATTGACAAGGTCGCCTCCACTGCCTTTGGGTGGCACCGGCACACCGCCGATAGCACGGAAAAAGCAGCCCATAGGCCAGAAAAACCAGGCTCGCTTCATCAGGAAGCCGGCCTTGCGGCCAATCGCCGCATAGGCCAGCTTGCCTATTACGAAGTCCCAGTTGCTGGTGTGGGGCGCCACGCAGATAAGGCACCGCGGATAGTCGGGCACGCTCACATGCAGTGTCCAGCCGGCCAGCCGCAGCAGTCTTGCAGCAAAATTCACTGTTTATTTCGCTTTGTTGGCTTCCTTGGCTTCTGTCGGAAGGGCTTTGTTCATTTCCTTCACAATCTCCTCCATGCGCAGGCTGAAGTTCTGGCGCAGTTTGGCGAAAGCTGCCTTGAAGTAAGTGCGGCGGGCCTTGCGGTATTCGGCATCGTTGGCAAAATCGCGGCGGCTCTTGTCGAAATAGAACTTGCACTTGGATATAGTATCGGTCTGCAGGGCTGCCACATCGCAGATAATACGGTGTGCGTCTTCACGCGAGAAACCGTTGATGTAGTACGAGGCTACCAGAGTTTCGGCTGCAAGATCACCGCAGGCGTAGCGTACCTGTTTTTTGAATTTCTTGATGCTTGACATTTTTATATCAATGTTAAATGTTAAGTGTTTGTATTAATTAGGGTTTGTTAGAAATTTGCGGAAAGCGGGGTAGGTGGGCGGCAGTTTCACCGAGTGACGCTTGAGGTGCGACGAATAAGCAAGTCGTTCGGGCACTTTCAGCGGGCAGCCGGTGGCGGCTTCGACTATTTGTTGCGATTTAGCCGGGTGGGCTGTCGCAAGCAGCATGCGGTGGGCGGTGTCGGGGTAGGTCTGTTCCAGGGCCGCGTATGCTACGGCCGAGTGCGGGTCGAGCAGGTATCCGCAGCGACTGTACACATCGGCTATGGTTCGGCTGATTTGCTCGTCGGAAATGCTTACAGCATTTATATCGCCTCGTATGGCCGCGATATCGCCGTTGTAGAGATGCACCAGACGCGAAAGATTCGAAGGTGTGCCCATGTCCATGGCCCGGGCATAGGTTTCGACAGTGACCCTGGGCAAGGCGCCGGTGCCGAACTGCAGGAAGTCGCAGAAATGGCTGTTGGCATTGCAGGCGGCCACCAGCGGACCGAGAGGCAGCCCCATGCGGCGCGCCATTACGGCAGCGGTGAGCGCTGTCATGTTGCCCACCGGTATCGCTACCGGACATTCAGCAGGGTTGATTCCCTCTGCCATCAGACGGCTGACTGCGTGGAAATAAACCGCTACCATAGGAATCAGACGTGCTATGTTTACTGAATTGGCTGTAACCAGATGCATTCTGTCGCGCAGGCTTTCGTCGCTCATGGCCATACGGACTATCTCCTTGCAGTTGTCGATATTGCCTTGTACCTCCACGGCTTTTACGTTCGGAGAGGTTCCACGCAAGTTGTCGCCTATGTGTCGCCGGTCGTTTTTCGGGAATAATACATATACGTTCACATCGGGCAGCGAGGCTATGGCATCGGCTATTGCGCCACCCGAATTGCCGTTTGTGGCCATAAGAACATTCATCTGCATGTTTCTGCCGAACTTGCGGCTGAGCTGCATACATAGCTGTGCCATGAAGCGCGAGCTAATATCCTTGACTGCCAGCGTGGGGCCGTGAAACAGCTCCAGCACTGCGCTGCCGTCGCCGATTTGTATAAGCGGAATATCGAAGTTGAAGGCGTTGTCGACAACCTCTTTGAGCATCCATGCCTCGATTTCGTCGCCAAGCAGAGTGTTGCAGATGGCGTAGGCAATCTCCCGGAGGCTCATTTCCACCGAGTTGCGAATAAATGCTTTGGGCACGCGTGGCAACTGCTCCGGCATATATAGACCTTTGTCGGGAGCGATGCTACGTAATATCGCTTCCGTCAGTCCTACTTGTGGTGAATTGTGGTTAGTACTTATATAGGGCATTTCGATTGCGTTCGACAGCGAATTTTTCGCTGCATTTCTGTTACAAATATAGATATTTATTTTATAACTCCGAAATTTTTAACTAAAATCAACATAAAACGTCGGAGAATGCGTTCAGGACCGCGCAAAAAATCCCGGGTCTTATGGCCCGGGATTCTCACTGCAATGTTTCAAAATGAAGTTCAACGCACTACTACCTTGTAGCTGCGACCGTCGACGCGCACCACATAGATGCCGGCGGCAAGGTTTTCAAGTCCGCAGCCTCGGCCGTCGAGGGTGTATGCTTCGGCCGATGTATAGTCGCCGATAATTTCAATACGGCCATTACCGCCTGATACCACGGGAGCGCTGCCAAGGTCTGCAGTCATGTTGCCTTCGCCGGCTGTGTCCATGGTGGCGAATACCGCCATGCTGTGGGGTGGTACTGTTACCGCTACACTGGTGCCTGTGCCGGTCAGAATGGGTTCGAAGCCCGTTGTGGCGGCAACCAGTTTGCAGTTGTTGGCGTTGAGTATGGTGCTTGTGGCGTTTACCGCGCGGGGCTCTCCGCTTATGGCAGGGTTGATAAATGCTATTGCCTCTTTTTTACCGTTGGTTACCCGCAGAGTGCGCAGGGTGGTCATGTTTGTGCCGCCGGAATATTCAAATTCGGCATCCGGTCCGAAGAGGTCGGGGTTCTCGGTGCGCAGGTGGCAGAGGTGTTTGTACACGTCGTGCAGGGCCATGCGGTCGGGGTCGTCGAGATAATTCCAAACTACCATTTTCGGGCTTGTATCATTGTCGCCGTTCTGGCTCTTGGTGGTCTGGTCGGCTCCGAGTTCGCCGAACTGCCATATCATTTTGGGGCCGGGGGTCATCAGCATGATTGCCGCCACGCTGCCCAGTCGCTTCATAATGGTTGGGGTGGAGTCTTTGACACCGGCAGCGCCCCAGGTTACACATTTGTAGCCCATGCGTTCCTCGTCGTGGCTTTCGGCGTACGACACAGTGCTGCCCCAGGGGCGTTTCTCGTTCGACGGAGCATAGAAGCAGCTGAGATATTTGCCGTTGCCGGAGCTTTCGTTATAGCCCATTGCATACTGGCATGAGTTGCCGTTGATATTGCTCCACTGTATCTGCTTGTCTTCGCCAAGTTTTATTTCTTCGAATGCCTGTGCAAGGTCTTCGTTGATGTGGATGCCGTCGGGTTTTACCGACTTGATTACATCGTGCAGGCGCTTCATGCGCTCGACACGTGAGTTGTTGTAGTTGTCGGTGCCGTTGCCGTAGGAGTTATTGTCGCCGAGGCCCTTTACGAGGTCGAAGCGGAAACCGTCGACGTTATATGCGGTGAGCCAGTACTTCAGGGCATCGGTCCACTGCTGCTGTACCAGGTCGTTGTCCTGGTTCCAGTCGTTGAGTACATTGTACGCATGTGGAGCGGTCTGGTTGTAGAAGGGGTTTGAGGCAATGTTGTACATTTTGTACCATGGATGCAGGCCGTCGCTCTGGTTGAATACAATGTCGAGTATCACTGCAATGCCGTTGCGGTGGCATATGTCGATGAATTCCTTGTAGTCGTCAGGTGAGCCGTAGGCTTTGTCGGGAGCCATGTAGAAGTTGGTGTTGTAGCCCCATGAGTTGTTGCCGTTAAACTCCATTACAGGCATGATTTCGACGGCATTCACGCCGAGCTCCTTCAGGTATGGAATCTTTTCGATGGCCTGACGTACTGTACCGTTGCCATTCGACTCGCCCACAGTGCCGGTGAAGTCGCGCAACAGCATCTCATACACTATCAGATTATTGTGGTCGGGAATTTGGAAACTGCTCCAGTTGTAGTCGTCCATATCGCCTTTATATACCGAGATCATGGTGTTGTCGGGCACCTTGTTGTAGGGGTACTGCGGCATGTCGGGCCATACGGCGGGGTCGAGCCATTTGTCGTTGTAGTAGTCGAGCACAAGGTGGCAGTAGGGGTCGCCCACGTTGTAGCTGCGGTTGTCGGAGCCGATTACTACAAAGTAATAGTTGTAATAGGTACTGTTGTCGAGGCCGTTGACAGTGGTGAAGAAGTAGCGGTTGCCCTCGTAGTCCTGGTATTTCATGTTGCTCTCGTCGGAGATGCCGTAGTCGTTCCACGAACCTATGAGTACGGCACTCTCTTTCTGTGGTGCTGCAAGACAGAAGGTGACGCTGCCGTCGGCGTTCTTAACAGTTCCCATCTTGGGTACACCTCCGGGGTAAATGCCGGCTTCGGCCGCACCCACCATGACGTAACTCTTGCTTGCGCTGAGAGTCTTACCTCCAGCGGTAGCGGTAGCCACCACCTGGTAGTTGCCTGCGTTTTCGAGTTTGTATTCGGCTGTAAGCTCGGTAACACCGCTTTTCGATGCTATTGACGTGCCGTTTACCGAAATATCGAGATCGGCTTCAGTGGTACTCTGCACCGTAAAGCGCAGTGTTGTGGCTTTTCTGAATACCGGACTGAGTTTGTCGGCGTTCGATGTGAAACTGATGTCGAATCCTTCGGAAAGCACGTCGATAAGAATATCGCTTCCGTCGGCCATGCCGGCTTGCTTACGGCCATCGGCAGTACGCGGCACCATGGCTATGTACCGGATGTTTTCAGCGGGGTCGGTAACACCGAAATACTCGCGCAGATTTCCGATAGTAAGTGTGTAGGTGTTTGGAGCTGTGTAAACCAGGTGGTTTTTGTCGATGTTTACGGTCTGTGCGTTCGAACCGTCGTTCGAGGGCCAGTCGGTGACTACATATTTCCAGTCGCCGGTGCTTGCGCTCTTGTCGGTCACAAGTCCGATGTGAGCATAAAGATAGGTGCTTTCGGGCAGATTGGCAAGTCCGTTGTTGCCTTCTGCGGCTGCGGCATGATAGGTCAGCACCACATTGTCGCTGTTCTGCTGCAAGGGTGCAGGCATGGTAGTCACAACCTGAGCCGATGCACTCACAGCTGACGTGGCCATAGCCATGATTACAGCCATGAAAAGATTAGTCTTTTTCATTAAGAATCTGATTGTGTAGTTATGATATAATCTAAAGTGTGCAATGATATTGCGTTGCAAAGATAATGCAATTTTTTTACATGCACAATATTGTTGCCGATTTGTGTCGAACCGTCGATTATTCCCAGCCCGGCAGGCGGTCGGGATTGAGGTTGCGTTCGCCCAGATACCTTGCGAAATCGTTTTGAAGTGCCTTGCGCTCCATCATGCGGGTGATGAGCCTCGTAACCTCTTTGGTGTCATTGCGTTCCTGGGCAAGTTTCAGCTCGCCCAGGATGGTATCGAGTTCTACACTCAGATGCATGCTCTTGAGCTCGTGGAGTGTGCGCGGCAGCAATTCGAGCAGCCGCTCGCGCTCGCTGGGTACATTACTGTATATTTTGCTTAGCTGATGTGGCTCTACAATCAGGTCGGTAGAAATGCGCCGCAGCATATCGTCGGGACTCGATACCGCCCGCCGTGCCACGAAACCGGCGTCGAAATCAGCCACGGCTTCGTCGAATTCGCGCTGTACTCGCTCGTTGAGTTCTATTTCGCCACGGGTGATGTCGGCTACCGACATACTTTCGGCAGCAAGAGCACGGCGCCCCTGTTCGAGTCGGTCGGCCATAATCTGCCGTTGATTGTCAACAAAGCGGTTATGAGCATCCGGCCATTCGTTTGCCGCCATATCGACGGCGCACTGAAATACATGGGCCAGCGCAGCATCGGTAAATGTAACTTCGTCGTTTTCAAGGTCGGCGGCTACATAGTCGATTACGCGCAGCGGCAACATTTCCTGCTGATTATTCGGATTGGTATAGGATGTAAAGGCGTAGTTGCCGTGTTTGAGCACAAGTTTAAGCAACGCCTCTTCGTAGGGGCGCAGCCGACGCGACACTGCGGCATTGATGTCGGCCACGTCGTCGGAGGCGTCTTGAATCTGCTGCGGGGTAAGGTCGTCGACCGACGAACGCGCCTTGTCGCCCTGCTGTTTCAGCGCCTGTCGGTAGGCGATGTCGGCTACAAGTTTCTTCAGCTGTATATGCAGCATATCGGCCTTGACGCCCATGAGTCTGGCGCACTCGTCGGCGTATACGCCGCGAGTCACAGCATCGGGTATCACGCTTATGGAGCGCAGAATATCGCTGATTACTTTCGAGCGCTTCATGGGGTCGGAACCGGCGTCTTCGAGCAGAATACGGGTTTTGAAGCGAATGAAGTCGGTTTCGTTATCCTTTATATATTGCTCCACCACTTCGGCCGGATTATGTTGGGCGAACGAGTCCGGGTCGTCGCCGTCGGGCAGCAGAAGCACCTTGATGTTCAGGCCTTCGGCAAGGAGCAGGTCGATTCCTCGGAGCGAGGCCTTTATGCCGGCGGCATCGGAGTCGTAGATTACCGTTACATTCTGTGTGAAACGGTGAATCATGCGTATCTGTCCGTCGGTGAGCGATGTGCCTGAAGAGGCCACTACGTTTTCGATGCCGGCCTGGTGCATCGAAATCACATCCATGTAGCCTTCGACCAATATACATTTGTCGGTCCTGGCTATAGCCTGACGTGCCTGGTACATGCCGTAGAGTTCAAAACTCTTGCGGTATATCTGGCTTTCAGGCGAATTTACGTATTTAGCTGTGCTTTTGTCGGTGCGCAGGGTGCGTCCGCCGAAGGCCACTACCTTGCCGGAGAGGGTGTGTACGGGGTAGATTACGCGTCCGCGGAATCGGTCGTATATACGGCCTTGTTCGTTTCGGATAGTCAGGCCTGTCTTTTCGAGGTACTCGTCTTTGTATCCGGCATGGTTGGCCGCGTTGCGCAAGTCGTCGCTGCGGTCAATGGCGTATCCGAGGCGGAAGCGCTCAATCATGGCGTCTGAGATTCCGCGCTGCCTGAAGTAAGTCAGACCAATTGCGCGGCCATCATCGGTATCGGTGAGGTTCTGCTTGAAATGGTTGAGGGCAAACTCGTTTACTGCAAACATCTGTTCGCGCTCCGAAGCCTGGCGGCGTTCTTCCTCGCTTTCTTCACGCTCTTTGATTTCAATGTGATATTTGTTGGCGAGCCAGCGTAGTGCCTCCTGATACGACATCTGCTCGAGTTCCATCAGAAAATTGACCGGAGCGCCGCCTTTGCCGCAGCTGAAGCATTTACAGATGCCTTTCGATTTTGAAACAGAGAAAGATGGGGTCCGCTCGTTGTGAAACGGGCATAGGCCAATATAGTTGGCTCCGCGGCGTTTCAGACTCACGAAGTCGCTCACCACATCTACTATATCGGCTGCATCAAGAATTTTCTGTACTGTTTCGCGATCGATTTTTTTCATAGTACAAAGTTAGTGAAAAATACCATAAGGCATGTACGGATTAATGTTAAATTGCCTCAAGCCGACAGGTAGTGCATACGCCGGTAAAAACGAAAAAGGAAGGTTCTCACGAATCTTCCTTTTCTTACACATAGTACTTAATGTTAGATTTATATGTCTATTCCAGATTTGTTAAAAAAAGCGTTTAAGACTGCTTGTCGTATCATTTCCGGGTGCAAAGTTAGTGATAATTTTTAAGCTGTCAAGGGGTGGCGACTTACCCTTGCCGGTGCTTATATAACACTTCGTAAGTTAATTGGCGTGTTTTTGATTTAAATATAAAATTTAGACCAAAATAAATAAGTTTGCAGCCGAAATATTTGAAGCTGTCTTTAAAATAAATTTGTGCAAAATATTGTTAAACAAGCTTTAGCAGGTGGAAATGTGCTAATAAAGTATGTTTTACAGCATAATATACGGGTTGAATATGACTTTTTGCAAGCGACTGCAATTTTAACATTTGAAGTCGCTTGTTAACATCTGAAATTATTAAGAAGGTGATTGGGACGGGGGGTTAGCGGCGGTTGCCACACGCTATTATATGGCGGTCGGTGATTATATAGTTTACGCGCACATCGTGCGGCTCGGCGTCTATTTCATCAACCAGCTGAAAATCGTAAGCCATGCCTACTGTAAGGGCTTTCAGCCCGGAGAGCAGTCTGTCGTAATAGCCCTTGCCACGGCCCACACGGTTGCCGCGGCGGTCATAGGCTACAGCGGGTACTATCACCATGTCGATACCGCTGAGGTCGTTGAGGACATCGCCATCGGGCTCTTCGATATTGAATGCGCCCAGGTGCATGCGGCTTCGCTCGTATGGAAGCACATCGAGATTGACTCCGTTCACTCGTGGCAGATAAAAATGCTTGCGGTCGGCCCAGCGTTCGATAAACTCGTGGGTCGAAAGTTCGTCGGGCAGCGAATGATACAGCAATATGCGTTCCGACAGCATGAATGCTGCGGTCCTTTCAAGCAGTTCGAAAGCGTTACGGGCAGCCACGGCCTTCTCGACATCATCGAGAAGGGCCTTGCGGGTTTTCATCTGAATGCGTATGCGATGTTTGTCCATATGGAGAGAGGATTACGGGGTTCAATTATTCTTTACCGGGAAGTCGGCTTTGCCTTGGTTGATAATGCTGATGGCCTTGCGCACATCTTCGTCTTCCTTGTTATATACGCTGTAGAAGGCGTCCATGCCCAGAATATAACGCACTATAAGGGACTTCAGTTGGTTAACAATCAGCGAAGCAGATTGTTCAATGTAGTACGGACGGCGGCGCACACCCTTGTCGACGGCATAGCGTACGAAAGAGTTCAGCAGCACATAATCGCTGTCGAGATTGCGCAGCAACTCGTCGAGGGTCTTGTAATTCGATAGTTCGGCGCGGTTGAGGTCAACGTATTCATAGGCGTAAGAATTTATGAGTCCTCGGTTTACCACGCTCACATAGTAAGTGTTGCGCCGGATAGTATCGGTAGGCACAAAGTAGTCGGGACTGATACCGCCTCCGCCGTAAACGCTTCTTCCGCCGAGAGTATGGAATATCAGCGACTTGTCGATTACGCTGTCGGCCTGTTCGCTGCCGAAGATTTCGCCGTTGAGGTAGCGGCGGTATATCTCGGTTTCGTATTCGTCGATACCTTCGCCGGCATAGTCTTTCTGAATGCAACGGCCGGAGGGAGTATAATAACGCTGTACGGTGAGTCGCAGTTCAGAGCTGTCGGCGAGCAGGATGGGCTTTTGCACCAAACCTTTGCCGAAGCTGCGCCGTCCTACTATCACAGCACGGTCGTTATCCTGCATGGCTCCGGAGAAGATTTCACTGGCGCTTGCCGACACTTCATCGATAAGCACTGCCAGAGGGGTGTCCAGAAACAGACCTGTGCCGTCGGCTTCAATGGTGGAATTATCATCGAGGTTACGCCCGCGGGTTTCCACAATCACGCTGCCGGGTTCAAGAAACTCGTTGGCCATCATTACAGCCGGTTCCATGTAGCCGCCGGTGTTGCCGCGCAGGTCGACGATAAAGCTTTTTGCACCCTCAAAGCGCAGGTTCACAAGAGCCTTGTAGAATTGCTGGTAAGTATCGCGGGCAAAACGGCTTACACGCACATATCCGATTGAATCGGGGGTCATATACGCACCTTCGATGCTGGCCTGAGGTATATCGCCGCGAACGAGGGTGAAATTCTGTAGCTTCTTTTTGCCCGGACGGCGTACAGTAAGCTCCACCTTTGTGCCTTTGGGGCCGCGGAGTTTGGAGAAAATTTCCTCGTTGCTGAGTTTCTTTCCGGCTATATCGGTGCTGTCGACTGTCACGATTCTGTCGCCGGGCAGCAGTCCTGCCTTATGGGCGGGCGAACCGGTGATGACTTCGACTACTGTTACCGTATCGCCCGGAGTCTGGAACTGTATGCCTATGCCTCCGAAACTGCCCTCAAGTTCGGAGTTAACTCGCTCCAGATCCTTGGCAGAGATGTATGCCGAGTGCGGGTCGAGATTATGCAGCAGTTCGGGAATGGTGATTTCAACAAGAGAGTCAAGAGGAACATCGTCGACATACTCGCGGTTTATAAGAGCCAGAACTTCGAGCATCTTGCGTTGCGAACTGTTGAGGTCGACACGCGGCGATAGCAGATACCCCAGCCACATGCCGATGCATAAAAGTGCGGCTCCGATTATCGGAAACCAGTATATGGTCCTGAAATGGTTTTTCATTGATGGTTACTGAACATTTTCGATATGCACACATTCCACTCCGGCGCGGTGCAGAAGGTCAATTCCGTCGGACAGACGATACAATTCATTGAATACCACCCGTCGGATTCCGGTCTGTATTATCAACTTGGCACATTCGATACAGGGCGAAGCGGTAATATACAGAGTGGCGTCCTGGCCCGAATTGTTGCTGCGGGCAAGTTTGGTTATGGCATTTGCCTCGGCATGCAGCACGTACGGTTTGGTGTGCCCGTCGGTATCCTCGCAAATGTTTTCGAAACCGGCCGGGGTGCCGTTATATCCGTCGGATATAATTGCCTGGTTTTTAACAATAAGGGCGCCGACCCGGCGACGCTGGCAATATGAGTTCTCAGCCCATATCGAGGCCATGCGCAGATAGCGTTTATCAAGTACTTCCTGTTTCAGGTGCGATGTTGACATGTCATTGGTTAAATTATCACACAAAGTTAATCTAAATATTTTAAACGCCCAAATGTTTGGCGATAGTATTGGAATTTTGTATTATCTTTGCAAAAAATATTATTACTGAATATGAACCGTACAGTCCGACTTCATTCTTTTGGCTTTTCAGAAAGCCGCACTTATCCGGTGGCGGCACTGTTTATAGTCGCCAATCTGATTTTGCCGCAGCTGTTCCACCTTATTCCGCAGGGTGGTGTCACCTGGCTGCCCATTTACTTCTTTACTTTGGTAGCCGCTTATAAATTCGGTTGGCGGGTAGGCCTGCTCACTGCAGTGGCATCGCCGCTGCTCAATTCAGCGCTGTTCGGCATGCCGCATGCCGCCGCATTGCCTGCAATACTGCTCAAATCGGTGTTGCTGGCTGTAATAGCCGGAGCAGTTGCCTCACGCAAAGCCGGAGCATCACTGCCTGCGCTTATGGCTGTGGTGCTGGGGTATCAGGTTACCGGTTGTCTGGGCGAATGGATTATGAAGGCCGACTTTACTGCTGCATGTCAGGATTTCCGCATCGGCATTCCCGGCATGCTGTTGCAGATTATAGGCGGCTGGGCACTGATAAACTACATGCCCGACCGGCATTAGGCCACCGACATAAAACGTAAAAGCCGACGCCTTGCAGTTGGAGCGGAATCAATCCGCAGGCCTCCTGC
>CAJUHX010000054.1 GCA_910586455.1 uncultured Muribaculaceae bacterium
ACCAACGACCCCGAGATTACAAATCACGTGCTCTGGCCAACTGAGCTAAAGAGGCGTTTTCAATTTTCTCTTCCGGGCTTTCAGCGGCGAGCCGCGTTGTTTCCCGTTTGCGGTTGCAAAGTTACGAAGAGTTTTTGAATCACCAAAATATTTTTGCTCTTTTTTTTGGTATTTTTTTTAGCAATTTACCCAATGCAGTGTATTCCAACATTTTAAACGTAAACTTTTTTTTCATCTTTCTAAGCGCCGCAATCCGGTGTGATGACAACACATCAAATAGTACGGCAAAACGAGCTTTCAGATTAGCGTTCATCCCCTCAATCCATCGCTCCACCCCTTTACCTATATATTAATGTATAAGTGTAAAAAGCATTAGATTCAACACATATATAGAAATAAAGTAGGCGTATGCCAGATTTTTTTTGTAACTTTGCATGGTTTTCACGACTGATTGTGCAGACCTACCTAACGATCAACAATCATCACTGCTATGCGCGAAACAAAACGCGCCGTCCTGATTCTCGAAGACGGCACCCGATTCGAAGGCAAATCATTCGGCTTCGAAGCCTCAACCTCCGGCGAGGTGGTGTTCAACACTGCCATGACCGGATATCCAGAAAGCTTGACCGACCCATCATACGAGGGTCAGATACTTGTAGCCACCTATCCATTGGGAGGCAATTACGGCGTGCCGCCGGCCGGTCCGGAACTGTCAGACTCGGACTACATGGAAGGCAGCCGCATCCACCCGCGGGCACTTATTCTCCAGGACTATTCATGGAGTCACAGCCACTGGCTGGCCGAGCGTTCGCTTGCCCAATGGCTTGAAGACGAAAAAATCCCCGGCATATACGACATCGACACCCGTGCCCTCACCAAGCATCTGCGCGACAGCGGCTCGATGCTGGGCAAAATTGTATTCGAAGGTCTTGACGAACCCGAGGTATATGACCCCAATGTAGAGAATCTGGTAGCGAAAACATCGTGTACCGATATCAAATCGTATGTACCTGATGCCGATGGACTGCCTGCCGAGGGGGTACACCTGAGCACGGACGAAGCTTGCGGATACAAGTTCGACCCTAAATTCAAGACCGTGGTACTGGTAGACTGCGGCGTAAAACACAATATAATTCGCTGCCTGGTTAAGCGCGGCGTACGTGTGGTGCGTGTACCCTGGAACTTTGACTTCAACCAGCTTGAATGCGACGGCATATTTGTGTCGAACGGCCCCGGCAACCCCGACTTCGCCACCGACACCGTTGAAAACCTGCGCAAGGCACTCAAGGGCGAAAAACCGGTATGTGGCATCTGTATGGGCAACCAGCTGCTGGCTAAAGCCGCCGGCGCCAACACCTACAAGCTCAAATACGGCCACCGCAGCCACAACCAGCCCGTGCGTCAGGCAGGCTCCGAGCGCTGCTTTGTGACATCGCAGAACCACGGCTTCGCTGTCGACAACGACACTCTGCCCGCCGAGTGGGAGCCTCTGTTCATAAACATGAACGACGGCACCAACGAAGGCATACGCCACAAATGGAAACCATTTTTCTCGGCCCAGTTCCACCCAGAGGCTTCGAGCGGACCCGAAGACACCACATTCCTATTCGACGAATTCATAAAACTCCTATAAGGGCATGAACCATAACGATAAAATCAAGAAAGTACTGCTGTTAGGCAGCGGCGCACTCAAAATCGGCGAGGCCGGCGAATTCGACTACTCAGGTTCGCAGGCGCTGAAAGCCATGAAAGAGGAAGGCATCTCTACGGTGCTTATAAACCCCAACATCGCAACAGTGCAGACCTCCGAAGGCTTTGCCGACAAAATCTACTTCCTGCCCGTAACCCCCTACTTTGTAGAGAAAGTAATAGAAAAAGAACGACCCGACGGCATCCTGCTGGCATTCGGCGGCCAGACCGCCCTGAACTGCGGCGTGGAGCTGTACAAATCGGGCGTATTGGCAAAATACGACCTGCAGGTGCTGGGCACTCCGGTACAGGCTATCATGTACACCGAAGACCGCGAGCTGTTCGTGAAGAAACTTGACGAAATCGAAGTCAAGACCATCAAGAGCGAAGCCGTGGACAACATCGACGACGCCCTGCGCGTGGCCAATTCGCTGGGCTACCCGGTGATAGTGCGCGCCGCATATGCTCTCGGCGGACTTGGCAGCGGTTTCTGCGACGACGATGCCCAGCTGACATCGCTCTGCGAAAAGGCTCTGGCGTTCTCGCCGCAGGTGCTGGTGGAGAAGTCGCTCAAAGGATGGAAAGAGGTCGAATATGAAGTTGTACGCGACCGTTTCGACAACTGCATCACCGTCTGCAACATGGAGAACTTCGACCCCCTGGGTATCCACACCGGCGAAAGTATCGTGGTGGCTCCGTCGCAGACCCTGTCGAACGCCGACTACCACTACCTGCGCTCGCTGGCAATCAAAATCATACGCCATATAGGCATTGTGGGCGAATGCAACGTGCAGTATGCCTACGACCCGCAATCGATGGACTACCGCGTAATCGAGGTGAACGCCCGACTGAGCCGTTCGTCGGCCCTGGCATCGAAAGCCACCGGCTATCCGCTGGCATTCGTGGCCGCCAAACTGGGTCTGGGCTATGGCCTGTTCGACCTCAAGAACTCCGTAACCAAAGAAACCTCGGCCTTCTTCGAGCCGGCCCTCGACTATGTGGTGGTGAAGATTCCGCGCTGGGACCTCGGCAAATTCCACGGTGTCGACCGCACCATAGGCTCGTCGATGAAATCGGTCGGCGAGGTCATGGCCATTGGCCGCACCTTCGAGGAAGCCATACAGAAAGGCCTGCGCATGATAGGCCAGGGCATGCACGGCTTCGTTGAAAACAAAGACATAAACATACCCGATGTAGACAAAGCCCTTGTAGCGCCCACCGACAAGCGCATATTCGTAATAGCCAAGGCTATGACCCAGGGCTACAGCGTGGACCGCATACACGAACTGACCAAAATCGACCGCTGGTTCCTCTACAAGCTCCGCAACATACTCGACACCGCCGACGAACTCGCCGGCTACGACAGTTTCGAAAGCATTCCCGCCCCCCTGCTGCGCCAGGCCAAGCAGCAAGGCTTCAGCGACTTTCAGGTGGCCCGCTCGGTGCTCAAAGAGCGCATGACCAACGCCGAGGAAGCCAACCTGCAGGTGCGCGCCCTGCGCAAAAAACTCGGCATTGTGCCTGTGGTAAAGCAAATCGATACTCTCGCAGCCGAGTATCCCGCCAAGACCAACTATCTGTACCTTACATATAACGGTAGCGAGAACGACGTAACCTACCTGCACGACCACCGCTCGATTGTAGTACTCGGTTCAGGCGCATACCGCATCGGCTCCAGCGTGGAATTCGACTGGTGTTCGGTCAATGCCCTTATGACAGTGAAGCAGCAGGGCTGGCGCTCGGTAATGATCAACTACAACCCCGAAACTGTGTCGACCGACTACGACATGTGCGACCGCCTCTACTTCGACGAACTCACCTTCGAGCGCGTGATGGACATCCTCGATCTGGAGCAGCCCCACGGCACCATACTGTCGGTAGGCGGCCAGATTCCCAACAACCTGGCCACCCGCCTCGACCAGCAGGGCGTGAACATACTCGGCACCACCGCCAAGAGCATCGACAACGCCGAAGACCGCCACAAATTCTCGGCCATGCTCGACGAACTGGGCATCGACCAGCCACGCTGGCGCGAGCTCACAAGCCTCGACGACATCAACGAATTCGTGGCCGAAGTAGGCTTCCCGGTACTGGTACGCCCCAGCTACGTACTCTCCGGCGCCGCCATGAACGTATGCTCCAACAACGACGAGCTTGTACGCTTCCTGCGTCTGGCTGCCAACGTATCGAAGCAGCACCCCGTAGTGGTGACCGAATTTATCCAGAACGCCAAGGAAATCGAAATGGACGCCGTGGCACAGAACGGCGAAATCATGGCCTACGCCATATCGGAACACATAGAATTCGCCGGTGTACACTCCGGCGACGCCACCATACAGTTCCCGCCGCAGAAACTCTATGTAGAAACCATGCGCCGCATCAAAAAAGTAAGCGCACGCATAGCCAAGGCTCTGAACATCAGCGGTCCGTTCAACATCCAGTATCTGGCCAAGGACAACGACATCAAGGTAATAGAATGTAACCTTCGTGCATCGCGCTCATTCCCCTTTGTGTCGAAAGTGCTTAAAATCAACTTTATCGACCTTGCCACACGTGTAATGATGGGCCTGCCGGTAGAAAAACCCGGCAAAAGCGCCTTCGACCTCGACTACGTAGGCATCAAGGCCTCGCAGTTCAGCTTCTCGCGTCTGCAGGGCGCCGACCCGGTACTCGGTGTCGACATGGCATCAACCGGCGAGGTAGGCTGCATAGGCAACGACACCTCCGAGGCCATACTCAAGTCGATGCTCGCCGTAGGCCAGCGCATCCCGGCCAAGAGCGTGCTGCTGAGTACCGGCACACCCAAACAGAAAGCCGACATGCTCGACGCCGCACACCGCCTGCACAACAACGGCTACACCATATACGCCACAGGCGGAACATTCCAGTTCCTCAACGACAACGGCATACCAGCCATACGCGTGTACTGGCCCTCGCAGCCCGACATGCAGCCTCAGGCCCTCGAGCTGCTGCACAACCACAGCATCGATATGGTTGTGAACATTCCCAAAAATCTTACTACAGCCGAGCTCACCAACGGCTACAAGATTCGCCGTGCGGCAATCGACCTGAACATTCCTCTGCTGACCAACGCCCGTCTGGCCTCGGCCTTCATCCGCGCGTTTACTTCGATGACCCTTGACGAAATCGAAATCCGCAGCTGGGACGAATACTGATTCCTCCTGAAATAACCTTATCCGGCTGGCAGAGGTCGAGCCTCTGCCAGCCGTTTCATTTCCAAATAATAAACCAGTTAAAATTATGAAAGCATCAAGACTGCGCCTTGCCGCCCTCGCCTCTATACTGCTTGCAAGCAACGGAGCATTTGCGGCACAACATGAATTCCGCACCGTCGAAGGCGACCCGCTGGACACAAAAATGTACACCCTGCCCAACGGTCTGAAACTATTCATGTCGGTAAACAAAGACGAACCACGCATCCAGACCTACATCGCCGTGCGTGTCGGAGGCAAAAACGACCCCGCCGAAACCACCGGTCTGGCCCACTATTTCGAACATCTGATGTTCAAGGGTACCAAACAGTTCGGCACCACAGACTACGCTGCCGAAAAGCCCCTGCTCGACCGCATAGAACAGCTGTTCGAAACCTACCGCCACACCACCGACTCCACCGCGCGTGCGGCGATATACCACGAAATCGACTCCATCAGCTATCAGGCCTCGCTAATAGCCATACCCAACGAATACGACAAACTGATGTCGGCCATCGGAGCCAACGGCACCAACGCCTACACAAGCACCGACGTGACCTGCTACGTCGAAAACATACCCTCCAACCAAATCGAGAACTGGGCACGCATACAGGCCGACCGTTTCGAAAACCCGGTAATCCGCGGCTTCCACACCGAGCTCGAAACCATATACGAGGAAAAGAACATGTCGCTGACTCAGGACAGCCGCAAGATGTCGGAACGCATGCTCGCCACCCTCTTTCCACATCACCCCTACGGCACACAGACCGTACTCGGCACACAGGAAAACCTCAAGAACCCCTCGATTACCAACGTAAAGAACTACCATAAACAATGGTATGCGCCCAACAACATGGCCATATGCGTCAGCGGCGACTTCGATCCCGACTACATGGTGGACATTATCGAGAAGTACTTCGGCCACCTCAAGCCAAACCCATCTCTGCCCGTACTGCAGTTTACCGAGGAGCAGCCCATAACAAGCCCCATCGACGTTGAAGTGCTGGGCAAGGAGTCCGAACGCCTCTATCTGGCATGGCGAATACCCGCCGCTGCCCACGAAGACACCGAAATACTGGAGATACTCGACCAAGTAATGTACAACGGCCAGACCGGCCTGCTCGACGTTGACGTAGAACTGCCCCAGCGCACCCTCGGTGTCGGCTCCGGCCTGTACAGCATGGCCGACCAAGGCGCCTTCGTGATGATAGGTCTGCCCAAAGGAGGACAGACACTCGACGACGTCCGGGCCATATTGCTCGAAGAAATGACAAAACTGCGCAAAGGCGACTTCTCCGACAAACTCATTCCGGCCATCATCAACAACGGCAGACTCGACATGCAGCAGTCATTCGAAAGCAACCGGTCGCGCGCCAACTACTATGTAGATGCCTTTGTGAACGGTCAGGACTGGGCCGACGTGGTAGCCCGGTTGGACCGCCTCGAAAAAATCACCAAGGACGATGTAGTACGCGTGGCCAACAAATACTTTGGCAACAACAACTACGCTGCCATCTACAAACGTCAGGGCGACGACCCCAACGAGCTCAAACTCTCCAAGCCGCAGCTCACTCCCATTGCTATGAACCGCGACGCTTCAAGCAAATTCTTACAGGAAATCCAAAGCTCAAAGGTCGAGCCAATCGAACCGGTATTTGTGGACTACGACAAAGACCTTACCCGCCTCCGGGCCAAAAACGACATCGAGCTGCTGTACACGCCAAACACCACTAACGACATGTTCACGCTCACCTACGTGTACGACTTCGGCAGCAACAACGAACCCCTGCTCGTACCCGCTTCGAGCTATATCACATTTCTGGGCACATCAACCAAAAGCGCACAGCAGATAAAGGACGAATTCTATAACCTCGCCTGCTCATACAGCATAAACATAGGCGCCGACCGCAGCTACGTGACTCTGACGGGCCTTAGCGAAAACATGCCCGCAGCAATGGCGCTGCTCGAAGAAGTAATCGCCGACGCACAGGCCGACACCGAAGCCTACAACGCCCTCGTCGAGCGAATGGCCCAGAGCGAAACAAACGCAAAAGCCAACCAGAACTCCAACTTCTCGGCTCTGACTTCGTACATGTTCTTCGGCGAACACAACCCCAAGACCGACTCCTACACTTCGGGCCGTCTGGCAAAAGTCAATCCCGCCGAACTCACCAAGGCCATAGCGGCGCTAAACCACAAGCAACACCGAGCCATCTACTACGGCAAACTCAGCGGTAAAGAAGTGGTCGACAACATCAACACCTTGCACCGCACACCGGCCAAACTGCAGAAAGTAGAGCGCGTGGACCGCTACAAACTCGCCGAGCCTAAAGAAACCGTCATATACGTGGCACCCTACCCTGCCAAGCAACTATACATGCGCATGTTCTCCAATAAAAATGAAATGTATGGCCAGCTCAACGAACCGCTGCTGCAGCTGTACAACGACTACTTCGGCGGCTCCATGAACGCTATAGTATTCCAGGAGATGCGCGAGAGCCGTTCGCTGGCCTACAACGCATGGGCCGGATATTCCAGCCCAAGCTACAGCTACCGCCCTTACACTTACAGCGCCTTCATCGCCACTCAGAACGACAAAATGAACGACGCCGTGGCAGCATTCAACGAAATCATCAACAGCATGCCACAGAGCCAGTCGGCCTTCGAACTGGCCAAACAGGGCCTCGATGCCCGCATCCGCACCGAACGTATCATCAAGGACGACATTGCCTGGAGCTACATCAACAACCTTGACATGGGCGACGACCACGACACCCGCCGCGACACCTTCGAGGCCCTGCCCTCGCTAACCCTCGACGATGTGGTGAAATTCCAGCAGCAGAACGTAGCCGGACGCCAGTACTACTACTGCATCCTTGGCGACACCGACGACCTCGACCTTGACGCCCTCAGCCGCCTCGGTCGCGTGGTAATGCTCACCCCCGAACAGATTTTCGGCTACTAACATCCGCATTGCCCCAAGAAACCACAAGCCCATAGCTTTCTATATCCCCATAGAAGCTATGGGCTTGCTGTATAACGCGCGGAATGGCGCCTAATTTCTGCCACTATGACAGAGTGACATGTCAGTTATAATCCGCTGAAATTCGCAAAGATAAACATTTTACAACCTTTTTGGCACAGGATTTGTTTTATTATCGTACAAACAAAGCCATATAAGAAAACAAAAATATAAACAAAATAAAAACTTATACAATCATGGGAAAAATAATCGGTATCGACTTAGGCACAACCAACTCGTGTGTCGCAGTTCTCGAAGGCAACGACCCCGTTGTAATTCCTAACAGCGAAGGCCGCAACACCACTCCGTCGGTAGTAGCATTCGTCGACGGTGGCGAACGCAAAGTGGGCGACCCCGCCAAACGTCAGGCCATCACCAACCCCAAACGTACCATATACTCCATCAAGCGTTTCATGGGTGAAACCTACGATCAGATAAAGAATGAAATCGACCGCGTACCTTACAAGGTAGTCCGCGGCGACAACAATACTCCGCGTATCGACATCGACGGTCGCGAATACACTCCGCAAGAAATCTCGGCCATGATTCTTCAGAAAATGAAGAAGACAGCCGAAGATTATCTGGGTCAGAGCGTTACCGAAGCCGTAATCACCGTGCCCGCATACTTCAACGACTCGCAGCGCCAGGCCACCAAGGAAGCCGGTGAAATCGCAGGCCTTACCGTAAAACGTATCGTCAACGAACCCACCGCAGCCGCTCTTGCATACGGCCTCGACAAAACCAACAAGGACCAGAAAATCGCCGTATTCGACCTCGGTGGCGGTACTTTCGATATCTCGATTCTCGAACTGGGTGACGGCGTATTCGAAGTAAAATCGACCAACGGCGATACCCACCTGGGCGGTGACGACTTCGACCACGTAATCATCGACTGGCTGGCAGAAGAATTCCTGCGCGAAGAAGGTGTTGACCTGCGCCAGGACCCCATGGCACTCCAGCGTCTGAAAGAAGCTGCCGAGAAAGCAAAAATCGAGCTTTCCAGCACCACTTCCACCGAAATCAACCTGCCCTACATCATGCCCGTGAACGGTATTCCAAAGCACCTTGTGAAAACCCTCACCCGCGCCAAATTCGAGCAGCTCGCCGACCGCCTTATCAACGCGACCCTCAAACCCTGTGAAGACGCACTGCGCGACGCCGGCCTGAAGGCATCGGACATCGACGAAGTTATCCTCGTGGGTGGTTCGACCCGTATTCCCGCCATCCAGCAGGTAGTTGAAAAATTCTTCGGCAAAGCTCCGTCGAAGGGCGTGAACCCCGACGAAGTGGTAGCCGTAGGCGCAGCCATCCAGGGCGGCGTACTGTCGGGCGACGTCAAGGACGTTCTTCTGCTCGACGTTGTGCCTCTGTCGGTAGGTATCGAAACCCTCGGCGGCGTGATGACCAAGCTTATCGAGGCCAACACCACCATTCCTACCCGCAAAAGCGAAACATTCTCGACCGCAGCCGACAACCAGCCTTCGGTTGAAATCAACGTTCTGCAAGGCGAACGCCCCATGGCAAAAGACGACAAACTTCTGGGCAAATTCCACCTCGACGGCATCGCTCCCGCACCCCGCGGTATTCCTCAGATTGAAGTTACCTTCGAAATCGACGCCAACGGCATCCTCAACGTATCTGCCAAGGATAAAGCCACAGGCAAGGAACAGAGCATCCGCATCGAAGCATCGAGCGGTCTGACCGACGCCGAAATCAAGCGTATGAAAGACGAAGCAGCAGCCAACGCGGCAGCCGACGCCAAGGAAAAAGAGCGCATCGACAAACTCAACCAGGCTGATGCCATCATATTCCAGACCGAAAAGCAGCTGAGCGAACTCGGCGACAAGATTCCCGCCGACAAGAAGAGCGCTATCGAAACTGCCGTAGCACGCCTTAAAGAGGCCCACAAGGCTCAGGACATCGCAGGCATTGACGCAGCCATCAAGGATATCGAAACAACCTTCGGCGCTGCCCAGCAGGACATTCTCAATGCCCAGCAGCAGCAGGCCCAGAACCCGGGTGCGGGCCAGGCCAACCCCGGTGCAGGTGCATCCGGCAACGGTCCTGACGATCAGGTTACCGACGTCGACTTTGAGGAAGTGAAGTAAGTTCACCAACCAACGATAACAAAAAATGGAGAGTAACCGCTTGGGGCACTCTCCATTTTTTGTTATATAGAACTGACTATAAAACCTCGCACGAAGTAGCTCATCTCCTGCGCCAGCCCCGTCGGGACGACGGGGAGGTACAGGCACAGTTCTGAGGTTCTATTGTCTGAAATAATACTTATTCCGATGCCTTGCCGACAGGTAGCGGGCCCATTTCAAACTCGAGGACTCCGCCACGACGTATTGTTTCGAAATCGATATATGCTTTGTCGTAGGGTTCGCCGTTGAGGCGGGCGCTCTGTATATAGATGTTCTCGGACGAGTTGCCGTTGGCACGGATTTCAAATGTGCGTCCGTCGCCTACCTCTATGATTGCGCTGTCGAACAATGGCGAACCGAATACAAAGGTTCCTCCGGCAGGCTCAACCTGATATATGCCCATAGCCGAAAGCACAAACCATGCCGACATCTGGCCTACGTCTTCGTTGCCGCAGAGGCCGTCGGGTTCGGTGGTGTACATCTCGTCCATGATGCGGCGCAGCAGCGGAGCAGCTTTTTGGGGTTGGCCGGCATAGTTGTAGAGGTATACGGTGTGATGTCCGGGCTCGTTGCCGTGGGCATACTGCCCTATCAGGCCGCTGATGTCGGGCGATGCCGACTCGCCCAGACTGCCCTCGACTACAAAGAGCGAGTCGAGTTTGGACACGAACCTGTCGGTTGAGCCAAAGAGTCCAATCAGACCTTTGGGGTCCTGAGGCACCATCCATATATACTGCCAGCCGTTGCCCTCGCAGTAGTCGTTGGCGCGATGGCTTGCCGAGAAGGGGTCGAACGGTTCGGGGCGGAAGTCACCCTTCATGTCGCGGCCGCGCATAAAGCCGGTTGCCGGGTCGAAATATCGTGTATAGGCTTGTCCGCGCTCGCCGAAGTATCGTGCGTCGTCGGTCTTGCCAAGGCGGGAGGCCACACGTGCCACAGCATCGTCGGCCACGGCATATTCGAGGCCTTTGGCTACCGATTCGTTGCCGCCGGGGCTGTCGTAGGGTATGTAGCCGTATTGTTTAAGGGCTCCGAGCGAACGCTCGTCGAGCATGCACGAAGCCTTCATGGCCTCGTATGCCGCCAGAGTGTCGGCCACATAACCTTTCAGCAGCAGGTCGGCCAGCACAATCACGCCGGGGTTACCTATCATGCAGTCTGTTTCGTTGCCGTGCAGATGCCACACGGGCAGTTTGCCCTGCTTATTGAATATGTTTATGAAAGTTCGGGCATAGGCCGGCTGCAGCTGCGGATGTATGATTGTCGACAGCGGATGAGCGGCGCGGTAGGTGTCCCAAAGTGAGAATATGGTGTATTCGTCGGGCTGGCCGCAGTCGCTGAATAATGCCGGAGCGAACATGGTATGGTACAGGGCAGTGTAAAACTTGCGTCTGTCGGCCTCCGAACCTCCGCTTAGCTTTACCTTGGCAAGCCGGCTATTCCAGCTGCTGTCGGCTTCGGCTGCCACGGCATCGAAATCCCAGCCCGGATTCTCGGCCTCGAGGTTGGCCAGGGCATTCTTTTCGCTATTGGGCGATAGTCCGCACTTTACCAGCAGCGGAGCGCCGGTGGATGCAAATGCGATAGTGGCCGTAGCGCTGTCGACACTGCATCGGGCCATTGGCTGCGAGAACCGCATGGCAAAGTAAATTTTCTGGTCACGGGCCCATCCGGTCGAGTATCGGAAGCCGGTGATGGTGCTGTCGTTTTCCTCAGTGATGCGTACTTCGGTCGGACGGTCCCAGCCGATACCGTAGTCCAGGTCGAGCCGCAGGTATGCCGAGTCGCTGCCGGCGGGATAGCTGTAGCGGTGCATACCTGTGCGGGGGGTGGCGGTTAGTTCGGCCAGCACGCCGGAGTCGTCAAGTTTTACTTTATAGTAACCGGGGCGACAGCTTTCACTGGCATGGCTGAAGCGGCTTGCTGTATCGCCGGGCTGTGTCGAGGGCAGCAGCAGCACATCTCCCAGGTCGCCTATGCCGGTACCGCTCAGGTGAGTATGGCTGAAGCCAAGCAGGGTAGAGTCGGAGTAGTGGTAGCCCGAACACCAGTCCCAGCCTTTGACTCGCTGCGACGGTCCGAGCTGTACCATGCCGAATGGCACATTTGCTCCTACAAATACGTGGCCGTGGCCACCACTGCCTATCATAGGGTCGACATACGAGGTAAACGACTCTTGCTGCTCTGTTTGGTTTGCGCTTCCGCATGCCAGCAGCAACGGCATCAGAAGTATTGCGCTCAGACTGTATTTTTTCATTCTGCTAAATTACAAAAAAGCGCCTATTACACCAAATATTATGGACTAATCTAAAGGGTGGGCTTATAAATCCGCTACTGTTTTAGCATCAGGTTTATGAATCTGAGTCCGCAGTGCCTTGATATTCCTGTTATTCCTGTTATACATGATTATGTTTGGCAGGTCGAATCATTTTGAGTAACTTTGTAGCATATTCCACACATACAGACTGCGGCTTCGATTTTATGGACATATTTAAGAAATACATCCCACAACTTGCAATCCAGACTGTGCGACGAGTGATACTTCTCTCAGTCTGTGTCGTAGTGTCTGTACTCGGCACCGCAAGCGCAAAGCCCACTGCCGACTTCGACAGCCTGCTGCACCTGTCAAAAGACATGTCGGTTGACCAGATAAGGCATAAGGGCCGATCGGTGTTTCTTGAACAGAAAGACCCGCACACCGCCTTGCTCTGGTACCGCACCGCACTCAAACGCCCCACGGATAATTTCACCGCCGGCGAGTGGGAAAGCCTGGCAAGAATATATTCCAACATGGGACACATTTATTATTATGAGTACAGCAATGCCCAGCAGGCTCTTGTAAGCCTTATGAAGAGTGCCGGCATCTGCGAATCTCACGGCCGTAACAACGAGGGCTTTGCGCTGACAGACATTTACTATACCTTCGCCGACATCTACACCAGCTACAACGACCTGTCGAAAGCATCGTATTATCTCAAGAAAGGTTTTGATGTTTCGCTCCGTAAAGACATCCTCAAGATAGGTTATTCGTTTGCCAATCTGGCCTGGATCTCCATTCTTAACGACTCCGTACCATCGATAAGAAAAGAACGCGAACTGTTCCGCAGGGCTGAGGTTCCCGACACTTCTGTTCTCGTGAGATACTGCCGACAGATTCTCGGTGCCATGGACCACATCGACAACAACGATTATGCGGAAGCCTCAAGGCTCGCCGACATAGCCCTGACCGACCGGACATTTGCCACTCCCGACAACCCCGACATAACCATACTCCGCTATCATGTGATTGCGCTGCTGATATCCTCGCATCTACATCTGAAAATCAGTGATATACCCGGCACAGCTACCCGCCTGTCGGAAGCCGAAACGATAATAACGTCGAACGGGCTGTTCGACCTCTACGACTTCCTGTACAAGGAAAAAGCCGCCTACCTCCGACTTACAGGCAATACATCTTCGGCCCGGGATTGCGAGTTCCACGCCATGAAAGTCCGCGACTCGCTCTACAACTCGCAAAAATACGGCCTGCTCAGAAACATTGAAGAAGAATGGAAGGTGTCGGAAATGGAAAACCGACTGAAACAGAACGAGGCTGAAAGACAGATACTCATAATAAAGCAAAACAAACAGCAGTCCATAATGCTTACCCTGGTAGTCAGCGCGGTAGCCATCCTGCTGCTGTTGCTGTGGATCTTCCGCAAAAACCGCATGCTGAGAGATACAAACGCGAGCCTGTTTCATAAAAACATTGAGCTTGCCGATGCTCTGTCGTCGTCTTCGCCGGTCTTTGCCCGGACGGCTCCGGCGGCTCATAATGATTCGCCCGACTCGGACAGCGAAGATTGCCGGATGACTCCGACGAACGATACCGACGGCAGAACGGAACCCTACAAAAAGAAAAAAAACTGTACCGACGAAGCCGACACCACATTCGAGCGTATCAGGCAGATTATGTCGGAAAACCGCGAAATCTACAATCCTGATTTCACCATCGAAACATTGTCGCACATATCCGGAATACATTCGCGGCGCATATCTCAGGCCATTAATTCATTTACCGGAAAAAGTTTCAGTACCTTTGTGGGCGAATACCGCATAGCCGAGGCATGCCGCCAGCTCACAGCTCCCGGCATCAGACCTACGATAGCTGCAGTAGCCGAAAATGTAGGCTACAAATCAAGAACACACTTCTCGACCGTATTCAAGGCTGTGACCGGAATGACCACAACCGAGTTCATACGTCAGGCTAACCGTAGCCTCGAGAATCGGCTCTAAACCGGACCGCACATACACAATTGCCAAAATTTTGTCCTGAATACTGAATTTAAGACTTATTTCCTACCTATTATCGCCCACAACGCAGAAACATACGCTATATTTGCAAGCAAAATAACATACAACCTGACAATCACACACAGACAATCACAATATAAACCAAACAACATGAACAGATTTACAACCAGCCTTATCACTGCCACGC
>CAJUHX010000055.1 GCA_910586455.1 uncultured Muribaculaceae bacterium
CCGCTATATCTGCGAGCATCTCGAGGAGTTGCAGTCGCCCTACTCCGGCTGTGTGCTGGACGAAGACTGGGAGAGTGAATTTGACGAACTTACGCTTCAAGTTTATTTCGACATTCTGCTTACTGCCTGCTATGATGTGGAAGACGACCGCGGTCTGGGCGAAATGTGGGATGCCGTAAATGAAGTGATTAAATCGCTCGACGTGTTCGAAGAGGGCGAACTGCCGGTAACAGGCTGGCAAGTAGAAATCGATGATGTTGTGGTGGACCCCGGTATGGAAGGCCTCGGCATCATTGACTGCGACGAGGTTGCCGAAATTCTGGAGGTTCTGAAGGAGAACCGCGACGACGCCGCCGATGCCGAACCGGAAGACCTGCTCTATGAGGCTGACGCCGATGAATGGATGGAAGCCTACGACGACCTTTGCTGCCTGTATGAAGACGCCATGAAGCAAAATAAAGGCCTGCTTCTTACTTTCTGACCATATCTTCCTAAAACAGCCGTAGCTGGTATTATCTCGTCAATTTACCTATTTTGTCCGATTTGTTTCCTTAACATACTCGCTCAGATAGGCCTCGCAGGCCTCGCATAGTTCGGCATACCATTCTTTGCCGAAGCGGCGCTCGAGCGGCCCTTTGAGAAACTGATACAGCCGCACTCCGTTTTTGCGGCCCAGTAATTCGGCGCATTTGCATATCTTCCAGCGGTGATAGTTTACCGCAGTGAATGTGGGATACTCGGTAAGACGCAGCGGATAGAGGTGACACGACACCGGCTTGCAGAAATCGATACGTCCCTGACGGTATGCGCGCTCTATGGCGCAGTGACACATGCCTCCGGCCTCGTAGCAGGTGAACACACAGTTTCGGCCATCGATAATCGATGTCACCAGGTCGCCTTCCTCGTCTATATAGGCCACACCGTTGCTGTCGATTTCGCGCTTGGCGGCCGGCAGCAGTTCGTCGTATATCTCCGGCAGTATTTCTTCGATTTTTTGCTTTTCTTCTTCGGTAATAGGGGCACCGGCATCGCCTTCGATGCAACATTCGCCCAGACAGCTGTCGAGGTCGCAGCAAAAAAACTGTTCGGCGAGGTCGAGGCTCACCAATGTATTCTGTATCTCAAGCATTATTTCTTCTTTTTTTTCCATAAGTTAAGGCGGCTCGGAGAGCCTGTTCAAAACCTTAGAGGGTATTTAATAAGGCCACCCCAAGCAGACGGTCGCTGCGGCTGCCAGGCTTGCGTTCATATACTTTCACGGTGTATTCGTTCAGGGTCTGGTATTTGTCGCCCTCCACTGCGGCCGTATAGCCGCGGCGCGCACCCTGAGGCACCACCAGATACTGATAGTTGTAGGCGCCTTGCTTGAGCAGCATCACCCGCTCGTAACGCCCGCGCTCGCGGTTGTACTGCATACGCGAGTTATCGTCGAAGCGGCGCATGGTAAAGTCGCCGTCGAGAAACACCATTGTATCGGGGTCGTATGGCATGTCGAGCGAAAATACCACCACAGTGTAGTCGGCCTGCACATCAGGGTCGGAGCTGTTGTATTCATGGATTACAAAGCGGCCCTTCTGGGTTTCGTCGTAGAGGTACTGGCTGTCGGCGCGCGGCTCGTCGGTGGCCAGTATGTGGTAGTAGTACGGATTTATGAACTCCACACTCTCCACGCCCATAGGCGGGAACTGCGTGCTCACGGTTTCCATGCGGCGGTACTCATTGCCGGCTTCGAACACCAGTTGCGGCTGATGCTCGTAAATCGAAGTGGTGCCCGACATGCGCAAAGGCTGCCGCAGGGCTACTTCGTTGTCGAGGCGTCCGTTCTGCTGCACCACCACAAAGAGGTCGTTGAACGGGTCGGCCACACCGCTCTCGCGGGTGTCGATGGCCAACTCGAGCTGCTGGTGACCTGCATTGTAGTCAACATCGGTGCGCGAAGTTATATGGCCGCTAATGCCAACTTTTTCCTCGCACACCATAAAGCGGCATTGCGCCCACACGTCCTCGGGGTCCGACTCCGGATATATCTGCAGCAGGTAGTTGCCCGACAGCAATGGCGCTACATCGGCATTAGGTATAGTCAGATTATAATTTACATAATGTACCAGGGTAGCCTCCGAGAAGCGGTAATCTGTAATCTCGCCTTCGTTGAAGCCGTCGAGGAATTCCGAATCCACCAGAGTCGACGGACTCCAGTCGGCTCGGCAGTGTACCAGACGGTAGCGCAAGTAATCGCGGTCTTCGGACAGTACGTCGAAGTTTATCGCCAGCACATCGCTGCTGCCAAGACGCAACACCGCAGGCCCGTACGGGTCGAGCGGATTGACTATCCTCAGCGAGCGCACCCGGTCGTTGGGCGTGCCCGTCATGGTGTCGCCTGCCGCCATTGCCGTCATCCACACCAGCAGTGCCATAAATACAGCGCTTAATCTTACCATACCACCGGCTCCTTTCCTTGCTGCTGAAGCCAACTGTTGCAGATTGAAAAGTGATGGTTGCCGAAGAATCCCCGGTAAGCCGACAGCGGCGAAGGATGCGGCGAAGTCAGCACCAGATGTCTGCTTTTGTCGATCAGTTCCTGCTTGCGTATGGCATAGCTGCCCCACAGCATGAACACCACATGGTCGCACTGCTGCGATACCGTGCGTATGACGGCATCGGTAAAACGTTCCCAGCCCATGCCCTGATGCGACGCCGCACGGTGGGCATCGACTGTAAGAGTGGCATTGAGCAGAAACACACCCTGACGCGCCCAGCGGCTCAGGTCGCCGTCCGGCGGCATCGGTGCGCCGGTATCGGCGCTTACCTCCTTGAAAATATTCACCAGCGACGGCGGCATGGGCACTCCCGGCGCCACCGAAAAGCACATGCCATTGGCCTGCCCGGGCCCGTGATAGGGGTCCTGGCCCAGAATCACCACCTTCACATCGGGCAGAGGACAGGCATCGAAAGCGGCAAAAATTCTGGAAGCAGGAGGAAACACCGTACCTGCCGCGTATTTGCCGCGTACAAAGTCGGTAAGCTGTCGGAAATAATCAGATTCAAACTCACCGGCCAAAGCTGTTTTCCAGCTGTTTTCTATTCTTACATTCATATTGCAGTCGAAATTATTTGCAAATATACGAAAAAAGCAGTACTTTTGCACAGCAAATTTCAAATGCACCCATAGTTCAATGGATAGAATAACGGATTCCGGTTCCGTCGATTGGGGTTCGACTCCCCATGGGTGTACAAAAGCTCCTTTTTCAAGGAGCTTTTTTTATTGACAAATAGTTGTGACGGCGTCCCGCTGTCACCCGCAAACAAGGGTATTAAAAAATGAGCTGATAATGAACGACGGCAGCAGTCATCGGGCCTCAGTTGGCGAGAGGGTTTCGTCGAGATAGTTGCGCCGGCGTGGCTGAAATTCATTTTTTTCCTTGGCGGCTTTTTTCATGCTGCGGACCTGACGCAGACTATCACGTACGGCGGCCCGTTCTGCCGCTGCGGCTTTCCTCAGCGAGTCGGCATGCCTGTCGAGGCTGTCGGCCTTAGCGCGATATGCGCTGTCGGCGGCGGCTACAGCGGCAAGTTCCTTGCCTGAACTGCGGCTCGGCATCATGGTGCAGGTGGCTGCGAGCAATGCTGCCACAAGTACGCATAATGCCACAGTTTCGGACTTTGTAAAACGTCGCCTGCTCATATTTCAACGAAGTTCGACAGCAGTATCAGGGCTATCATCAGTGGCGCCAGATAGCGTATCAGCATAAGCACCACGGCATGGCTGCGGCTGCGGCGGTTGCCGTAGTTGGTGAGTTCCTGTTTGAGTAGCCCCTTGGGGGCGAACCAGCCTATATACACGCACACTCCGATGGATACCAGCGGCAGCAGTATGTTGGTGGCGAAATTGTCGAGGAAGTCAAAGATGGTACGTCCGAATATGGTGAAGTCCGACAGCGACCCGAACGATAGTGAACACAGCGCGCTAAGCGCCACCAGCGGCAGCAACACTGCCAATGTGGCTTTGATGCGGCTCAGGTGCAGACGGTCCTGCATAAAGGCTATCGTTACCTCGGCTATCGACACACAACTGGTAAGGGCCGCCACAAGCAGCAGTACAAAGAACAGAGTCGACCAAAGCCACGGTGCGGGCAGATTGGCGAATACTTCGGGTAGCGTCACGAATATCAGCGTGGCTCCGCGAAGCTCGTGGTCGGCCAGTCCGAACGATGTCACTGCCGGGAATATGATAAAGCCCATAAGCACTGCCACCAGCAACGACATCAGCGATACTATGCCGGAGGTCTTGCCAAGCTTGGTATCGGCGGGGTAATAGGCCGAGTAGGTTATGAGTATGCCCATGCCCAGACTGAGCGAGAAGAAGGTCTGTCCCAGGGCATTGACCAGCACCGCCGGTGTGATTTTACTGAAGTCGGGTTTGAGAAAGTATTCCAGCCCCTGGCCTGCGCTGGGCAAAGTAAGTGTGACACAGCACAGCGCCAGCAATATCACAAACAGCACCGGCATAAGCACGTTGCTCAAGCGCTCTATGCCTTTCTGTACACCCCACATCAGCACTCCTATGTTCAGGGCTATCATGCCGTATGTGGCCAGCAAGGGTGTGAGGTCGGTGCAGATGTAGTCGTTCATTTTCTGTTGGAAATAACCGTCGGCTGCCGCAGTGCCGTGTATTGTCTGTATGCCTTCGTACAGACCGCCGTCGACCGATTGTATCAGATATATCAATGTCCAGCCGGCAACCACCATGTAGAATGTCAGAATCAGATACGAGGCTACAATCGACACCGCGCCGACACCCCACCAAGCTGTGTGGGGCGAGAGCCGGCGGAATGCGCCCACGGCATCGCTGCGGCCTGCCCGGCCAAGCGAAAACTCGGCCAACATCACCGGAATACCCAGCAGTATGGTGCATGCCACATATACTATCAGGAAAGCGGCCCCGCCGTTGGCTTGTGTTTCGGCAGGAAAACGCCATACATTGCCCAGCCCTACTGCCGAGCCTACTGTGGCCATCACAAGGCCGATTTTGGACGAGAAATTAGCTTTTTCTGACATAGTGGATTAACGTTTAGTGTTTAACGTTTATAGGGTAGTGAGTAAATCGTATCAACCGGTAAAAACTCGCCAAAGGCGTTAAACATTAAACAGTAGACATTAAACGTTAAACCTTCAGTAAGTCAGTGCGTTCAGACGGTGCTCAAGGTCGGTGCTGCTCAGGCGCGTGTACAGTTTGCCCCGGTGGGCAAACGATATGCGGCCCGTTTCTTCCGACACTACTATGGCTGCGGCATCGCAGGCCTGCGCTATACCCAAGGCAGAACGATGACGCAGACCAAGCGAGCGGGGCACATCGCTGTCGTGGCTTACCGGCAGGATACAGCCGGCCGAAACAAGGCGTCCGTGGGCCACAATCAAGGCTCCGTCGTGCAGTGGTGAGTTCTTGAAAAAAATGTTCTCTATCAGGCGAGTGTTGATTCTCGCGTCGATGATATCGCCCGTCTTTTCGTAGTCGTCGAGAGGTATCGTTTGTTCTATAACAATCAAGGCGCCCGTTTTGCTTTTTGACATCGACATACAGGCGTAAACTATTGCCAGAATCCACTCGTGCTTTTTATCGTCTTCTTCGCTGTGATGATGAAAAAGGGTACGCAGAAAGCGCCATCGGCGGTGTGAGCCCATTTCCACCAGAAAGCGTTTTATCTGGTCCTGGAAGAGTATTACAAGTATCAGCAGGCCTATGCCCATGAATTTGTCGAGTATCGAGCCTATCAGGCGCATGTCGAATATCTCGCTGGCGAAAACCCACAGTATGGTAAAGGCCATGACGCCATAGAAGATGTTGATGGTGCCCGACTCTTTCATAAGCCGGTAGACATAGTACAGCAGCAGCGCTACAAGCAGTATGTCTATAATGTCTTTGATACCAAAGTCTATCATATTTCCGGAGAGATTATCACGTGGTTCAGAATCGCTGCATTGCGCAGTATATTTCCACTGCCTGACGTGCGGCCTGCACGTCGTGTACACGCAGTATGGAGGCGCCCCGGTCGAGGGCCAATGTGTTCACGGCAGTGGTACCGTTGAGGGCGTCTTCGCTGTCTATACCCAGCAGACGGGTAATCATCGACTTTCGCGACACTCCTGCAAGCACCGGACGGCCAAGGAGGCCGAATGTGTCGAGTTCGCGCAGCATGCGGTAGTTCTGCTCCAGTGTCTTGCTGAAGCCGAATCCGGGGTCGATTATTACATCGTTCACTCCGAGTACCGACAGACGGTGTAACTTGGCGCTGAGGTCGGCAGCCACGTCGGCGGTGACATCGGCATAGCAGCAGTGCTGCTGCATGTCGGCGGGTGTGCCGCGCATGTGCATGAGTATGTAGGGTACATGCAGGCGTGCCACGGTTTCAAACATGTCGGGGTCGAGCGTTCCCCCCGATATATCGTTGATTATGTCGGCACCCCACTCTGTCACCGCTTTTTCGGCTACATCGGCACGGAAAGTATCCACACTCACGGGCACATCGGCGCTTACCGAGCGTATGGCGTCGAGGGCCATGTGCAGGCGGTCGCCTTCATCGGCAGCGCTCACATCGGCGGCTCCGAGGCGCGATGAGTACGCTCCCAGATCAAGCATGTCGGCGCCCTGGTCGAGCATCATGCGGACACGCTCGGCCACAGCACGGCTGTCGGCTGTGCGTGAGCCGGGGTAGAATGAATCGGGAGTAGCGTTTATTATACCCATAACGGCAGGCCGGTTGTATTCAACCAGTCTGCCGTTGATATTTAGGGTGAATGGATTCATCAGCGGTTGGCGCGTTTTCGTTCTATTTCATCGAGTATTATCTTGCGCAGTCGCAGATGGTGGGGAGTTACCTCCACATACTCGTCTTCTTTTATATATTCAAGGGCCTCTTCGAGCGAGAATACCACCGGAGGCACAATGCGGGCTTTGTCGTCGGCACCGGAGGCACGCATGTTGGTGAGTTTCTTCGACTTGGTCACGTTCACCACTATGTCGTTGTCCTTGGCGTTCTCGCCTACCACCTGGCCGGCATATACCTCTTCCTGAGGGAAGATGAAGAAGCGGCCTCGATCCTGTAGCTTGTCGATGGCATAAGCGTAGGCAGTACCGGCTTCAAGGGCTATGAGCGAACCGTTGCTGCGACGTTCGATGTCGCCTTTCCATGGCTGATACTCCAGGAAGCGATGGGCCATGATAGCTTCGCCGGCCGAAGCTGTAAGCACGTTGTTGCGCAAGCCTATGATACCGCGAGAGGGTATCTGGAATTCCATGTGCACACGGTCGTTCTGTGTGGTCATCGACACAAGTTCGCCCTTGCGACGGGTTACCATATCGATGATTTTCGACGAGTACTCTTCGGTTACGTTTACAGTCAGGAGCTCTACCGGCTCGCATTTCATGCCGTCGATTTCCTTGATTATTACCTGGGGCTGACCTACCTGCAGTTCGTAGCCCTCGCGGCGCATGGTTTCGATAAGAACCGACAGATGAAGTACTCCGCGACCGAAAACAGTCCATACGTCCTCGTGGTCAGCCTTGGTGACGCGTAAAGCCAGATTGCGGTCGAGCTCCTTGGTCAGGCGGTCGCCTATGTGGCGCGAAGTCACATACTTGCCGTCGCGGCCGAAGAAGGGGCTGTCGTTGATTGTGAAACTCATCGACATTGTCGGCTCGTCGATGGCTATACGGGGCAGCGGCTCGGGATTGTCAAGGGCCGCTACGGTGTCGCCGATTTCAAAGCCTTCTATACCTACCAGGGCACAGATATCGCCGCTCTTTACCGATTCGACTTTCTTGCGGCCCATGCCCTCGAAGGTATGCAGTTCCTTGATGCGCTGCTTTACCACTGTGCCGTCTTTTTTGCACAAGGCTATATCCATGCCCTCACGCAGTTCGCCGCGATGTACGCGGCCTATGGCTATACGGCCCACATAATTCGAGAAGTCGAGCGAGGTTATGAGCATCTGGGCGTCGCCTTCATACACGGTTGGCTCGGGTATGTATTCGATAATTGCATCGAGCAGGGGCAGAATATTGTCGGTGGGCTTTTGCCAGTCGGTACTCATCCAGCCGTCCTTGGCCGAGCCGTAGATGGTGGGGAAGTCGAGCTGTTCTTCTGTTGCATCGAGATTGAACATAAGGTCAAATACCATCTCCTGCACTTCGTCAGGACGGCAGTTAGGCTTGTCGACCTTATTAATCACCACCACGGGCTTGAGCCCCATCTGAATAGCCTTCTGGAGCACGAAGCGGGTCTGGGGCATAGGGCCTTCGAAAGCGTCGACCAGCAGCAGACAGCCGTCGGCCATATTCAGCACCCGCTCTACCTCACCGCCGAAGTCGGCGTGTCCCGGGGTATCGATTATGTTGATTTTATAACCTTTATAGTTTATTGATACGTTTTTGGAGAGGATGGTTATGCCTCGCTCGCGTTCAAGGTCGTTATTGTCGAGGATAAGTTCGCCGGCATTCTGGTTCTCACGGAAGAGATTGCCTGCCAAAAGCATCTTGTCTACCACGGTTGTCTTGCCATGGTCGACATGTGCTATGATTGCAATGTTTCTAATATTCTGCATATATGTAGGTGTAGCTATGGAAACGCTATCGCGTTTGAGTCTGCAAAGTTACGCAGAATTTTTCATTTCATGTGTATTTATTGTACAAAAAAGAGCCACGTTTTATTCTACCCTACTTTCTTTTTGTGTTATTCGGTTACGGCGGTATGTCTGCAAATCTTTCCCGTCCGGATGCCAATAATCCGCCCGGCGTGCCCTCTTGCAGTAATTCCGGATTAATCGGAACGTGCATTTTGTATTGTCCGCTTCGTATGAATCATATACTATATCTGAGTAGCCGAAGTCTGTCAATATTCCAATCTTATCATCCCGCTGAGTCATGAAGAAGAGAGTCGGCTCTTTTTCCGTAATCAATTCATCCTCATATATGTCATCCGCAATAGGAGGCATGAGTGTTTCAAGCAGTGGCAGGCAGTCCCCATAGGGCTTTTTATGTAGAAATGGGTATGTAACCTTTAGTGCACCCCATTTCTTTGTTTCTCTGTCCTGAACAAAAAACAGACTTCGCTCCCATCGTTCCGGAATGATGGCATTGTATTGAAAATCGGTCATCAGAACATGAGGATTGGATAATGAAACCAGCGCCCATGCCTCCCCATTTGAAACCGGTACAAAAATCGGCTTACAGCTTATTGCATCAAATTGAGTAAATACGTCTGCGAAACTGTCAGGCAACAACTGTTCTCCGGTCGGAGAGATAAGTCCGACGAAAGTATCATCACCAGACTTTCGCGGACGCCAATCATATTGTGCCTCATAAATTTTTAATTGGCGTAATAACTTGCGGGATTCCTTATCCGTACAACAATAGAGTTTATTTTCTATCTCCCGCAAGCGCATATACTCTTGCGCGTCTTCCCTTGTCGGGACAATCAATGTATTAGTATTGTCAAAGCAGCCTCGACAATGATTGAGGTGTTCGTAATAATCCTTTTGGCCAGCCTCTGATGTAATTGAATCGACAATACGTCCATGAAGTTCAATACGTTCCATAATCAATTCCTTTTCATACTTTGAGAAGATCTCGGATTCCTTTAGATACAGGAAATCGTGGTTTAAAAACATTTATAGACGGAACATATATCTCTTTTAATTCCCCGGATTCACGATATATAACAGCAATTTTATAAGAGTCATTTAAATATTGATTATCTTCTCCCTGAAAGGTTAAACAGGCTTCAACAATATCAAGTGGAATCTTTATTCATGTGTTGAGTTTGTTTGAGAGTTTGCTTATATTCGCTTTGGTGCGGATTACCTTATTTACTTGCTATAATTAACGTTAAGAGAGCCGTACATTTGTACGGTGAAATGTACGACTCTCCAAGACAATACTGCACCCAATATTCCTTAACGTCGAAATATGATAGCCGGAATTTATTTTTTTCTAAGATTATGAGATGCCTGCATGAGCGTGAGCGTACATTTCTTTCTTAGAAGATCAAGTTCCTCCTTGAGAGCAGGAATCAAGGGTAAAAGTTGACCGTCCACATACTTCTCATCCGCAAACAGGATCTTGCTTATCTTACCGAAATTCGCCGGCTTAAGATCTATTCTATTGGTCTTGGCAGTGGCTTTGATTTCTTTACTGAGAGTATCAATCGCCGGAATTAAGGAAATATTATCCGTGAGAACCTGTGCCATGAGAGGAGTATGGTCGATATGGATCTTTCTTATGCCCGTTGCTTTCAGGGGTTCGGTTTTACCATCGGCAGTCTCGGTATATACCCATAAGTCTCCGTTTACATCAGGAACCCTGATGTAAACGTTCTCCGTTGCGGGATATAACAGCAACGCGCGTATATCTGATAACTGATATGACTTACCGTTCAGCAACACTTGAATCTCACCGGCGTAATCATCAATCCAGTTTTTAAACCAATCGTAATCGCGGTTTGGGGTTGCGGTCTTTTTCCCATTATGCTGACTATAGCAAAATAGTTTCCGGATGATTGAAATCGGATAAAAGATATCCTTATCGTTGCTCATCCTGTTTTGGGTGCTTAACCTGAATGCGAAGTTTTTCTTGAGTTCATCTAATGTATACTCAATTGTGTCACCAACCTCCATGTATTCCAGGCCGGAGCGATATGTTTCCAACGTTTGCGGGATAGCTGCACTTAGCTCTTCGAGTTCTTCTTCATCAGGAATGACCTCAATCTCGTCTTGCAGAAAATCCACATATTTTCTTACGGCAGACCGCCAGTTATTCAGGTCTTTTTTCATCTCGGATGAAACTGAAAGTGAGGATAACAATGCTGAAAGTTTCTCATCCACTTTCTCTAAGATATCAAAAGCGAGAGCAGTGTTATCCTCTCTTAAGGAACTATACACATACTCAAGTCCGGTTATGTATCTTCCGAGCGCCTTTAGATAAGCTATATACGAGCCGGCCGAGGATTTTTTCAGGTTACCATACTCACTCATCCATCCACGAAACTCATCTATCTTGTAGATATCACAAGAGGCTGTAGAGATGGTACCAGACTCAGTGTCTGAGGTCATGTAACCGCACATCTCAGATGTGCCTACTTTGTATGCGCGTCTGAACTCAATATATTGAGTAAGTGCATTTCGCAAAGACTGAGTGCCGGTGTACGGATTACCGTCAATCTCTATCTTGTGAAGAGGGGCTCTTCTTTTCGCCTCGTCTTTTTTCGTATAGGTAAAGACGTTCAGGAGTGTCTCAATCGAGTTATCCTCAATTCTAGAATCCAGATCAGGATATACGTCTTCGATTCTCCGTACCCGGGAAACAACCGACTTTGCGGAATTCCCTTGCCGACCTGACTTAACCAGCCAGTCAACGAATTCACTTTCTTTCATTTGTTAATTATTAATTTTTATTATTCAGGAAATTGAGATAGTAAGTGATGTTTGCAAAACCATTCAGGATGGTCTTACCGGAACAATCGGCAGTGCGAAAAATCTCATTTTTCTTTGTTCGCACCAACCTGATGTAGCTCTTTCGCTTATTACCGGGCAGAGCGCGGAGAACTTCAAGAAACGTCATCTCTTTAACCAACGACGGGATAAACAACTCCATTCGCTTTACAGAAGAAACTATCTTTTTAGCATTATCACAACCCATCCCGTATGCTGTTTCCAGCCACGAAAGAAACTCTTCTTCATCAGGGAGTGCAGACGATTTTTCTTTGACTAAAGTCTTATCCGAAGTTCCTGCCAAATCGACAATGAAGGCATGATAGGCCTTCATTGCACGCTGTTCAGCCTTCGTATAGGCATTCTCATTCGCTTCCAGCTCTTCGAGCATTGCTTCAACATAGATTTCAACAAGTCCCGGAGCCTCCGCTTTAGTCTGGTCACTCCTGGTCTTCTCAGGAATCTCAACAAGGAATGAATGCAACAGACCATAGAGGTCGAGCCCTACTGTCTCATACAAGGATTCATAGGCAGATTCATAAGCACGTATATAATCGTCAGCGCTTTTTTCTGATATACCTCGCTTGTCCATCAGCCATTTCTCGAATTCCCACCATAGATAAGGGCACTCCAAGGCTACATCCACATCTTCATCCTCAGCACAAAGACTCTCATAGAACCATTTGGGTGCTATAACCTCGATCCACTCGCCATTTTCATTTATCTCCCGTACTTTTTTATTTAGGTCCAGTCCTGGTATAGGAATTGTGTTCATAACTATTCAGTTTTTAATTATGGCGCAAAATTAGGCTTATTTTTCAATATTTACACCATCTCAAATCACGCGATTTTCGGGAAAATGTTGCGCACGTACTATTCCTCCGTCTTCCACAATATCGATATATTCACCTCTATATGTCATTTCTTGAACAGAGTTCGTCCGGCGCCGGAAACCTGTATATACAGTCCTTTTTGCGCAGGACCGAGCAATCGGCGCCCGTAGAGGTCGTAGTATTCCGGCGACAAGGGCTCTGATATTTCTGACGACACTTCATCCACTCCTGTTGCAAGACGGTAGCTACATTCCACACCCAACAGCCGCACGGCAGCCGATGCCGTGAACTCGCTTTCGCGGCTGCCTTTAGGACTGATTTGCGGCATCCCGTGCCACTCATGCTTATTAAATTCGGTATCTGTGTCAAGTTCGCCGGGTGCAAGTATCAGCTCGCTTTCTTTCTGCACTGTCACAACGTGCATCGTCAGCTCGTCGGAGTCATTGCCGGAGTAAGAGGCACCAACCGTCATGGTGCTGTTCGGCGCCATAAGCACACAGTAAACTCCATTCTCCTTCACAAGTTCGGCATCGGAAAAACTGAGCCATACATCGCCGGCGGGACTATTGCTTATCCTTAACCCGGCGAGTATTAGCGGACTGCCGTCTTCGTTCGGCACAAGTGGCCGGCTTCCGCTGAACAATGCGTCGGGGCACTGCAGATTCACAGCTGCTGACGCATCGGTCGGCTTCCAGACATGGTTAAGATAGTAAGTGCGGGTCAATGTTTCGGCTCCTTCGCTGCCTATGCTTAGCTGCATGACTTCATCGGCACATCCGGGCAAACTCAGCGTACCAACAGGAGCGCAATCACCATCAGCGGCAACAATCTCTGTCTGTTCACCCGATTCGCTGCCACGGAACATCACAGACAAGTCTTTACCCGGCAGACCCGTAACGACGAACTCCGCTCCGGGTTCATAAACACCCTCAGGCAGCGAAACGGCAAGCGAAGGCTCAGCAGCATCTGCCGACGTCACAAAGTTATGCAACGACTCCACATCACCCGACAGCGCCCGCAACGCGGCATAATGGTCGGGCTGCAGATGATAGCATATCAACGGGATTTCGTTCTCTGCTGCCGCCTGTTCCTCAACAAGTTCGCTTCCGTCGTACAGATGAAGCCCGCAGCCGGCAATGCCTTTCACAAACACTACTGTACCGTTGGCGTATCGTCCGGAGCTCTGCGACCAGCACAGCTTGTCATCGCCCTGCTCAATAATTACATCATCAGATCGATCTTCCCAACAGAAGTTCCACATGAGAATCCGGCCCCAACGCGTCGAGGCCTTGCTGCGGTTCGTAATTTTCAGTTTATAATCTCCATGCACGCCATCGAATTGCTCCGAAAAACACCTCACCAGCGAATGATCTTCATAAAAATCAAGGGCATCACCCTTGTACTCAAATTTATGTACCACACAATCTTCGGCAATGAGTTCCACCATAAAATCTGATGCGTCACCCTCGTTATAAGCGGCAAAATTGAACTCCAGTTGCTTAATACCGTTTACGCCTTTAAATTCCAACACACCGCCAGGCTCGACAAACACGCAATAAAAATCGTCATATTCGCGATAGTCCTGCAGCAAATCGTCATAGAACATAATCGGGAGGTTGCGCCCTTGCTCCTCGCCATCGCCGATACGCCCTATATAAGATTTGTTAAAAGTCCAGCCCTCATTAGCATTTGCTCCGGCTAATGTCGTTTCTTCGTAAAAAGCACGACACACCTCAGCCTCTGCAACCGGACAAGCCGCTATTACGAACATTAAAGCAATAAAGAACAAACGTGCGAAATTTTTCATGGAAATGATTTATTTACAAATAAAATAATTACTCTTGAATCTTAATCAGACAATTTTAGTCCGGAATTTTCCATGAGCCAAATTTGTAAGCCTGCAAGATTCAATAGCCGAGATTCGCTGAATAGTTTTCACTAACCAACTATTTTGCAAATATATACAAATAAAATTAAGCGGCCAAATTATGAACCCAAAACTACAAAAAATAAATACAATAAATACAAACATCCCGTTAGCAGCCGCCCATGGCCTCAGAGTGGCGAAACGCAATGCCTGCCTCTGCAATGCAAGCGGAGCATATTACCCGAACTAA
>CAJUHX010000056.1:0-4706 GCA_910586455.1 uncultured Muribaculaceae bacterium
ATGCCGAAGAGCGCAAAGAATTGCCTGACAATATATTCGGATTGCCGGAAAGACGTGAATATCCTATGCCTGACGCAGCCCACGTGCATGCGGCAGAAGCATATTTCCGTTATTGCCCCGACGAACTGAAATCCACGCTTGCCAAAGCCATACTGTCAAAAGCCGAAGAATACGGGGTGGAGATCAAAAGCCCTGTAATACAGCGCTATGCCGAAAAATAATAAAATTATAAACCGATAAATTTGCACCGCCACAAAATTATAACTAATTTTGCATCGCAAACATATGGACGGCATATGCCGCCGGACATGCGCACGTGGCGTAATGGTAGCCGCGCCAGACTTAGGATCTGGTGTCGAGAGACGTGAAGGTTCGAGTCCTTTCGTGCGCACACTGGAGCGGAGGCAGAGAAAATATTTTCTCTGCCTCCGCTCCAGTGTTGATTCCAGGATATAAATATACCCTGTGCCCGGTATTGCACCAACCGGCAGGCGATTGTAATTTTGCAACAGACAAATTTGTTACAAAATAATCCAGATATTGTTGTATTAAGGTGTTATTCAGGTTGATGAAATTCATCGCAAATGCCGGCAATATGCCGGTACAAAAACGGTCCGGCAGGCGTGATGCCTCCCTGACCGTTTTGTCTATACAGACATAATATCTGGTCGTTTTTAAGGACGTGCTATCTTTTCTTCCGTAGCGCGTTTTTCCATACGTTTGATTCGCGCGTCAATATCGGGATGAGTGGAGAAAAGCTGGTTCAGCTTGCTGCTTTTGGAGGCTCCGGCCTCTTCCTGCAAACTCTTGAGTTTTGCAAATGACAATGCCATGGACCACGGATTCTTACCGTTCTTTTTAAGGAACTCATAACCATAATCATCTGCCGCACGCTCCTGCTTCTGCGAATAGTTGGCACTTACAAGTGCCTCGCCAAGGCTTCCGAGCTGTGAATCTGTCAGCGCGGCAGCTTTGCCGCTTGTAGAACCAATACCGTCTTTAAGCGCGGACGCAAGCAGTGCCGTGCGGAATGATTTTTTAGAATCCTTATGAGCCACATGGCCGATCTCATGGCCTATAACGCCCAGCAGCTCTTCATCGCTCATTATATCCATGAGTGAAGAGAAGACACGCACACTGCCGTCTGCACATGCAAACGCGTTGACGTCAATCACTTCATATACTTTAAAATTCAAAGGAATTCCTTCGACAGATGTCAGGCCCTGTGTCAGACGGCTAAGACGCTGGGCATAAGGGCTATTAGGTTCTGATACCTTGTTATGGGTATCCATCCAGTCGATATACTCTTTGACATAGGCTGCCATCTGCGCATCGGTCAATGTCAGGGCTTTGCCTGTACTAACAGCCGCATTAACAGCTTTCTTAAGGTTAAACTGCGCATGTGCCGAAACTGCCGGACACATCATGGCTACAGCAGCGAGAGCGGTAATAATAAATTTTTTCATCGTTAAGGAAATAATAATTTTCAGCTTGCAAAATTACCCATAATTTCTTATCCGACAAAATATACAGGGTCATAAAGAAATCAGGCAAAGGCACAGACACAGTCTGTGATAACTTCCAAATAAAGTTTTTTTGCTAATTTTGCAACACCAAATATTTATCGGTATGTATTTATCCAGAAAATGGTCTATCGGAATCTTTGTGACCCTGATGGTTATCAGCCTTGTCTTAGCCGGTCTCAGCATGGCTCTGTATGCAAAAACTATTGTGTCATGGTGGGTGCCTCTCCTTATCGCCCTTATTCCGTCAGTGACAACACCGCTGTACTGGCGCACATGGAAACGTCTGACAGGATTTCACGCAGTGTTCAACATACTTGCCCATATTTTTGCCACTGGCTCCTTGTTCTGCAGTCTGGTCATGGGGTTGAATTACTTGTGTGCAGACAAAGCATCGCAGCACGAAGTACGTGCCGAAATTACTGGGAAATGGCAAAAAAAGCATACAAGATACCGCCATGTCGGCAGAAAGCACCATGCCATTCCACAAGGCTCGTATAACACTTACCACATAAAATTGGAATTCCCTGACGGACGGACTAAAGAGATGTCTGTAAGCCTGTCTGAATACAACCGGGCCAGAACGGGACGATTCCGCACACTGGAAGTTGCCGACGGTTTGTTCTGGATGCCTGTTATAAAATGATATTAAGCTATGGCAAGTAAAGATTATATAGTAAAAAATCGTGCGTGGCTAGAGGCAAAAGCCGGCGAACCCGGGGTTATGGCGCTTCCGTGCGGAATCTTCTACAAACCGTTAAAACATGGCCGTGCCGATGGTCCAAGGCCGTCAAGAAACAGTGTCGTTACCGTGCATTACACGGGTAAGACGATTAACGGCAAGACGTTTGACAGCAGCCGCGGAGGAGTAGCTCCGGCATTCCGACTGCGAGAACTTATCCCGGGATGGATCATCGCTTTACAGCAAATGCACGTGGGAGACAAGTGGGAGGTCTATATCCCGGCCGAACAGGGATACGGACGTTTCAACCAGCCCGGAATCCCTGGCGGCTCGACCCTGGTTTTTGAAATAGAACTGACGGGAGTGGGATGACAGCATCTGACAATCTTACCGAGCGTCTGCCGATAGTTGACACGGAGGGCAGAGTGACTGGTTCGGCCACACGCGGCAAGTGCCACGGCGGAAGTATGTGGCTGCACCCGGTAGTGCATCTGCATGTGTTCGACATGCACGGCCGCATATATCTGCAAAAACGTCCGGATTGGAAAGAAATACAGCCCGGCAAATGGGATACAGCAGTAGGCGGCCACGTGGATTACGGCGAAGATATTGTTTCCGCCCTGCGGCGAGAAGCTCGTGAGGAGCTGGGGCTTACAGACATATGTCCTGAATTTGTCACAAGGTATATATTTGAATCAGACCGAGAACGAGAACTCGTATACGCATACCGCGTTACAACCGACCTAACGCCCCGACCTACCGAAGAACTGGCCGGAGGCCGTTTCTGGACATTTGCAGAAATTGAGGACGCTATTGCAACGGGGAATATACTGACCCCAAATTTCATAGAGGAGTACCGACGCCTGTTTGCCCCGGACTGATATAATGGCACAGGCTTATACAATCTTGACCATGCCTCAGCAATAAAGGGATATCATGGTATGTCGTACCATAAATTTCCCTGACATACGGCATAACAGATGTCCGTACTATCCGACCTGATGAATCACGATACAATGTCACTATGGCCATTCCGTGTTCCGTCAAAGTACCGGAAAGTGACTCTTCGTACACACGTCGTGACATATGCCGTTCTTCACTTATGCGGTCTTCTGTACAGACGCTGGCTGTTGATCTCATAATAAGTGGTGGCATTATAGGGCCGTACTGTAAGTGATATCGAATCCAGCAGCAGTGGCTCGCTCTGGCTCGTACGTGTATATCCGTACACCCTCTTGACTGTGCGCGCGGAATCGGTCTGGAGGGCCACATTCTGCATTCCCCGTGAACTCTGGCTGCGCGATACATAACCGGTAGATCCGTCTGCATAATCCACGGCCAAGAATACATCAAGCGGACTGGTAAGATTCAGTGTCTTATATTCCCATATTATGCGTCCGCCCTTACCCACGTTTTTGCCAGATATGTCGAAACTAACCATGTCCGCCCTATCGGCTGCCTGCATGCGTAGATTGGCCGGCCCTTGCCATAACGAAACTCCGGCTGAAGCGCCGGTATGCGCAGTCCTGGCCTCCCGGCCGGCTTCCTTTATTCGCTCTATCACTTTCTCACAGACATCGTCATAACGGTCAAGATGATGACCGTACCATCTGAGTGTCGTGTCAAACTGCGCCTCGGTAACTCCGTGTTTCTGCATTGTGCCCTGCCTTAAGACACGCTGGGCAGAATCTATGTCTCCAATACTGGCACTGGCAGCCATGGGCCCCTCCAGCACAGTATATGCCTCACCCACATACAGGTCTGCCAACAACGCGGCCATGACATCGTCCGACAACACTTCGCCAGGACGTGACGAACATGAGGCCAAAAGGCCGGCAGCCATTCCAACCGACAACACTCGGAAATATTTACCGCTGCCGCAAATCATGACTTCGGTGCCTTTTCCACTTTATTGTTCGCCCCACGGCCGCAGAAAGTATCCCATGCTATAGCTATATACTTGCTATAGAAGAATATTAGCAACATTACACCGACACATATCGCAGCATCAGCGATGTTAAATATGTATTGGAAAAATTCCCAGCTGTGCCCGGCTATATCAATCGTGAAAAACGGGAAATAAAACATATCGACTACCCGGCCCTCGAACCATTCGGCATAACCGCCGCCGGCAGGAAACATCTGCGCTACTTCTGGAGGGAACGGATTGTTGAATATACGTCCGTAAAAAACACAGTCGAAAATATTACCGGCCGCACCGGCTGTGATAAGTGCAAGACTAACTATGAACCCTGTGCGCAGGACTCGGGCAGCATGCACCTTGACAAGCATCCAAATGAAGAATGCCACCGCTGCCATACGGCCCAGTGTGAGAACAAGTTTATTCCACAGTTCTAGCCCGAAGGCCATACCCGGGTTTTCTATGAATTTAAGCCGGAACCACGAGGTGACCACCTCTTCTTCGCCAAGATAGAAGTGCGTCTTGACATAAATCTTCAACAACTGGTCGGCAATAACGACGGCAAGGATTACGGCAAGGG
>CAJUHX010000056.1:4716-14090 GCA_910586455.1 uncultured Muribaculaceae bacterium
GTGTTGTTTCATCAGAAAAATCATATTGACTCCAGGGTCAGGACATAATCTGTCCCGACCCTGGAGATGGAGAATCAGTTATTTCTTAGCATCGATCGACAGCGTGGCATGCGGCACGGCACGCAGACGCTCTTTGGGAATCAGTTTGCCCGTGACACGGCATATCCCATAGGTCTTATTATCAATGCGTACAAGCGCGGCTTTCAACTTTGATATGAAATCAGCCTGACGGCGTGCAAGACGCACAGCTTCTTCTTTGCCGAGGGTATTGGCTCCCTCTTCCAGAGCCTTGAAAGTGGGCGCGGTGTCGGCATCACTGTTGTCGGCATCATTTACTACCAATGAACGCAACGAATCATATTCGGCCTGTGCCTTTTCAAGTTTAGCCAGGACAAGTGTGCGGAACTCTTCAAGTTCGGCATCAGAATATCTCACTTTGTCTTCCATATTATTCATTTTACACGGGTTACTTCCACTTTCACCTCTGTGCCGTCTATATCCAGAGACTGTGATGCCTCACTGTCCAGGGTATCGACCACGTCTATACTGTCAGCCAGAATCTGCGAGGCTATATACTGGCCGAACGCAGCGATAGAGGCATCAGTGAGAGGTGAACTGGTGATTAGGACTTTTACTTTGTCTGTTATGTCGAAATCAGATGATTTGCGTATGTTCTGTATTCGGTTTACCAATTCTCGCGCCACGCCTTCGTTTCGCAATTCTTCGGTAACCGTGACATCAAGCGCAACTGTTAAATCGCCGGCGCCGCCTACCATCCATCCGGGTATATCCTCGGCAAGTATCTCTACATCGTCAAGAGTTATACACGGCTTTCCCTCTATATCTTCGAATGTATATGAGGCATCGCGCTCAAGCTCTGCAATCTGCTGCTGGCTCATGCCTTTGATAGCGCTGCCGAGCTGCTTCATGACTTTGCCGAAGCGTGGTCCCAACTTCTTGAAATCTGCCTTTACACGTTTTACCAGACCACTTTCCTCTGCTCCGACTATCTTCAATTCTTTTACATTAACTTCTGAAGCAATCAGCGGTTTCATCGCTTCTACCATGGCTGTCTGCGCAGCAGTAGCCACCGGCACGAGCAATGTCTGCAATGGCTGGCGTACCTTGATGCTGACTTTGCGGCGCAGGGCAAGCACGGCACTTGTGATATCCTGGGCCAGACGCATCTGTGCTTCCAGATCTTTATCTATATGCGACTCGTCTACCTCCGGGAACATGACAAGATGCACAGGAGTGTATTCTTCTCCGTTGACCGGCTCCATGAGATCCGAGTAAAGACGGTCGGCATAGAACGGAGCTATCGGCGCCATCAGCATAGCAACGGTGCGGAGGCAGGTATATAGTGTCTGGTATGCAGACAGTTTGTCCTGGTTCATCTGTCCTGCCCAGAAACGTTTGCGGTTAAGACGAACGTACCAGTTAGACAGATTGTCCCCTACAAACTCTGATATGGCACGTGCCGCACGCGTAGGCTCGTAATCGTCCAATGCGGTGTCCACATCGTGCACAAGGGTTCCGAGCAAAGATAGAATCCAACGGTCTATCTCCGGACGTTCTGCGTAAGGCACATCAGGTTCTTTTGCCGTGAATCCGTCTACATTCGCATAAAGAGCGAAAAATTTATAAGTATTATACAGTGTTCCGAAGAGTTTGCCTGACACTTCTTTCACCCCGGTCTCGTCATATTTGAGATTGTCCCATGGCTGGGAATTCTCTATCATGTACCATCGCACAGGGTCAGAACCGTATTTCTCTATGTTATTAAACGGATCAACCGCATTGCCGAGGCGTTTGCTCATCTTGTTGCCAAATTTATCAAGAACAAGTCCGTTGGATATGACAGCCTTATAGCTCACAGTGTCAAACACCATGCCGGCTATGGCATGAAGTGTGAAGAACCAGCCGCGTGTCTGGTCTACACCTTCGGCAATAAAATCAGCCGGATAAACCTCTCGATTGTCAAACACCTCTTTGTTTTCAAACGGATAGTGTATCTGGGCGTAAGGCATGGCGCCGGAGTCGAACCACACGTCGATGAGGTCGAGTTCGCGATGCATGGGCTCGCCGTCGGCCGACACCAGTACGATATCGTCGACATACGGACGGTGCAGATCGATTTTCTCGTAGTTTTCCTTGGAGTAGTCGCCTGGCACAAAGCCTTTGTCGCGCAGCGGGTTCGATTTCATCACACCGGCCTCTACGGCACGGTCTATCTCGTTATACAGTGTTTCTACAGAGTCGATGCAAATTTCCTGCTTGCCGTCGTCGGTGCGCCAGATGGGCAGCGGAGTACCCCAGTAGCGCGAACGCGACAGATTCCAGTCCTGCAGGTTTTCGAGCCACTTGCCGAATCGGCCCGAGCCGGTTGAGGCGGGTTTCCATTTGATTTGACCGTTGAGTTCAATCAGGCGCTCTTTGGCCGATGTGGTGCGGATAAACCAGCTGTCGAGCGGATAATAGAGTACCGGCTTGTCGGTTCGCCAGCAGTGAGGATAATTGTGCACGTGTTTCTCTATCTTGAATACCCGGTCGGTCTGCTTGAGCATCATGCAGATAGCCACATCGAGAGTTTCGGTTTCTTCAGTGGCCTGCGGGTCATAGGCGTTCTTCACGTAGCGGCCTTCCCACTCCTTGTAGGCTTCGGCATCGACCATATCTGCCGCGAATTTAGGGTCCAGATCGCAAAGGCGGTACAAGCGGCCCTGCATGTCGACCATCGGACGGATGTTGCCGTCTTTGTCGGTAAGGTGCAGGGGCGGAATGCCGTTCTGCTTGCTCACCTTCAAGTCGTCAGCACCAAAGGTGCCGGCAATGTGTACAATACCGGTACCGTCCTCGGTGGTAACGTAGTCGCCGGGGATCACGCGGAATGCGCCCTCGCCCGGATTCATCCAGGGTATGAGCTGTTTGTAGTGCATGCCTGTCAGGTCGGTTCCGGTCAGTTTGGCCACTACCTGCCAGGGCACCAGTTTGTCGCCCTTCTTATAGTCTTCAAGCGGCAGGTCCTTGGCCTTTGGATTGAACACCGAGTTGAGCAGAGCCTCGGCCACAGCCACAGTTACAGGGTTGCCCGAGTAAGGGTTATAGGTGCGCACCACGCAGTAGTCAATCTGCGGGCCTACGCACAGAGCAGTATTGCTGGGCAGAGTCCAGGGGGTGGTTGTCCACGCCAGCAGACATGCCTTGCCCCAGCCCTTGAAGGCATCGATAGGGTCGACGAGTTCGAACTGGGCTACACAGGTGGTATCCTTTACATCGCGGTAGCAGCCGGGCTGATTCAGCTCATGCGAACTAAGACCGGTACCGGCAGCCGGCGAATATGGCTGGATGGTGTAGCCTTTGTACAGATAGTCTTTCTTGTACAGCTGGGCCAGCAACCACCATACCGACTCGATATAGCGGTTATCGAATGTTATGTACGGATTGTCGAGGTCCACCCAATAGCCCATCGAGTTGGTCAGAGCGGTCCACTCTTTGGTATATTTGAGCACTTCGCGGCGACATGCTGCGTTATATTCGTCGACCGATATTTTTTTGCCGATGTCTTCCTTGGTGATGCCAAGAGCCTTCTCCACGCCCAGTTCCACGGGCAGGCCGTGAGTATCCCAGCCGGCCTTACGCTTCACATGGAAGCCCTTCATGGTCTTGTAGCGACAAACAATATCTTTGATAGTACGCGCCATCACATGGTGGATGCCCGGCATACCGTTGGCTGAAGGAGGCCCTTCGTAAAACACAAAACTGGGTGCACCTTCACGCACCTTCATGCTCTGCTCGAAGAGGCCGTCGTTCTGCCACTTCTCGAGCATCCGGCGATTTACTTCCGGCAGGTCAAGTACATTATATTCAGTGAACTTCATTTACGAATGAGAATGAAATGGGGTTACGTAAAAACAAAAAGGGGTGCGTCAGCTGTAGGCTAACACACCCTTTAGGTTGAACTTCCGTTTGCCGGAATGAGGGCCCGAAGGCCGACATATTATTCAGCGGCGGGAGCTTCGGTTTCTTCTGCAGGGGCTGCGGCTGCCTCAGCTTCGGCTTTAGCTGCAGCAATTTCTGCTTTCTTCTTAGCCACGAGTTCGGCCTTGGCCTTGTTCTTGGCTTCTTCGTCCTGCTGACGCTGCTTGGCGGCGAGTTCCTGCTTGTCGGCCATCGAGGTCTTCACAGCTTCTACTTTTGCCACTTTCTTCGACTTCCAGGCTTCGAAACGACGCTGTGCTTCAGCTTCGTCGAATGCGCCCTTGCGAACGCCACCCTGAAGGTGCTTCATCAGCAGCACGCCCTCGTTGGAGAGGATGGTGCGTACAGTATCGGTAGGTTGAGCACCTACATTAACCCAATACAAAGCCCGCTCGAAATTGAGAGTGATTGTAGCAGGATTAGTGTTCGGATTATAGGAACCTATCCTTTCAATAAATCTACCATCTCGTGGTGCCCTGCTATCGGCGATAACAATAGGATAAAACGCATAGTTCTTACGACCATGGCGCTGTAATCTAATTTTAGTTGCCATTAATTAATTTTATTGGTTTTGTATTGTTTGCGAGCGCAAAGGTACGATTTTTTTTTGAACCTGCCAAACTTTTCTGCCGCTAATTAAAAAACCCTCAGCAAGGCGATATATACGCTCACTGAGGGTCAATACATTAATTATATGCCTGGATACTTATTCCTCAAGCAGTTTTGCAAATTCTTCGGCTGGGATGGTGAATTCAAGTTTCTCCGAGCCTGCCTGAAGTTTGAACTGCAGACCGCAGTTTTTGTTAACCAGTGCCTGCACCTGAGCCTTGTCGGTGCCCTTGAGTGTACCGCTCGACTTCATCTGCTGCAGGATTACCTGCTCCATCATGCCGGCCAACTGTTCTGCGCCATTCTGCTTGATGGCGGCCTCCACACTGGGGTCGTCAACCTCGACAACAGCCACGATGTTCTTGCCATCATACTCAACCGACTTAAAATCCTTGTCTTCCTTCAGTTCGTTAACAATGTCGTTGATAGCGGCTTCGTCGCTGCCTTTGCAAGCGCCCAGCTGCAGAGCTGCAATGATGGCTACAGCCATCAGCATTGCATACTTGGTAAACTTTTTCATCTGATTTTATTATTTTTATTAATTGATGCCACAAATTTACGCATTATATTCGGGATTTCCAAATTCAGACAGCAGCACGGAGTTCGTCCGGACTGATTCGCGCCACCACATTCTGGCCTCCGCACAAATAGCGTATCTTTATGCCGCAACCGGCATTGGCCAACTCGCCCAACAGCTGTTTTGTAGCGCCGTCGAACTGAGCTATATTTTTAACCAGCTGCTCCTTGAGCATATCAGCCATAGCGTCGGGTCCTACAGCCTTGATGGAAGCCTCGGTCTGTGAGTCGTTGTCGTTTACAGTCAGTACTACATCTTGCCCGTCATAATCGGCCTTGGCGCCCTGCTCGGTAAGAGTCTGCACAAAACTGTCGACATAGAAATTACCGGACTCTTTGGCCCGTGCCACGCCTGCCATTACCAGCATGACGAAAGCAAAAATCATCAGTTTCTTCATAAACATTTCTATTTTAACATATCATCTACAACACCCCGGTCCACCGATTGTTCACACACCAATTGCAGACCACTGCATCCACGCCGTTTACATACCGGTATTTATAAAGATTCCAAATCGAAATGCAAAAACCTTTTATAATATAAAACTCCAGAGCCCCATCCTGGCGCGACGACGAATATAGGCTTCAGAGCGAGGCAGCCCGAAAATGGACAAAAAAGGTTGATTTTTTTCTCGCTGGCAATCAGCAACTTGTGAAAAAATTGAAAAAATTCTTTCAAAAAAATTTGCATAATTGAAAAATAGTGTCTAACTTTGCATCGCTTTTGAAAGGAAAGCCACTACGAAACGAATCGCAGTGAGCCCAAAATCGGGGTGTAGCTCAGTTGGTTAGAGTACGCGTCTGGGGGGCGTGAGGTCGCTAGTTCGAGTCTAGTCACCCCGACTAATAATCAAAAGCAGTAGCTCGCTGACTACTCAATAGTCAGCGAGTTTTTTTATGGGGTCCGGTAGCTCAGCTGGATAGAGCATCTGCCTTCTAAGCAGACGGTCCCGCGTTCGAGTCGCGGCCGGATCACAAGAGTATAAAACTGTTGATTTTCTGAATGTTAAATTCGAAAATCAACAGTTTTTTTTGTTGTTTTACCACTCGGATTCGGCCCATCTCATGTCACTTTAAAAGAAAAGAGTCCGGTGCAATACCGAACTCTTTCCATAACAGGATAGTGTTTATTTTGAAGGCATTTCAATGCACTGCCTCCTCGATATTTTTATTTATTTAAGTTTGTCGCTCAGACCGTGAACCTTGTCGGCCAGATTGTCGAGTATATCACCGGCCTTGTCGGCTACATTGGCTCCGATTTCCTTGGCCTTGTCGGCAATGCCGTTCGATTTATCGGCTATGGCTTCTTTTGCAGCGGCTGCCTTGTCGGCTATGGCATCCTTCGCTGCCGCCGCCTTTTCAGCCAGCGCATCTTTCGCTGCTGCGGCCTTATCGGCAAGTTCGTTTTTCTTTTCGGCGGCCTGATTTTTTACCGCCTGTGTCTGGTCTTTTACTGCGGCCTTTGCTTCATCTACCGAAACCTTGGCTGCGGCCTTTGATATTTCTGCTGCCTGATGAGCAGCTTCCTGAGGATTGAGTTTCATAATAATAATTGTGCGTTAATGGAGTTTGTAATCAGTAGTATTAACGCACGTTGCCGATAAAAGTTCATTACGCATCCGGAGTTATATGCAGCATCCCCCTTGCGCACCGGTGCGCAAGGGGGATGCTGCATGGGGTCTTAATCAAAGTAATTTGATGCTGATGTAGCGTTTGGGATTCTTCTTTATATCGACAAAAAGCGAGTCGAGGCTCTGGACGGTAGCATTGAGATTGTCGTACAGAGCGGGGTCGCTTGTGAGGCGTCCGAGTGTGCCGTCGGGATTCTTCAGCTCATCGCTCAACTGGCGCAGATTTTCTACCATCAACTGCACCTGCTGCATAGTACTGTCGAGTGGCAGTTGCTTGAGGCTTGCCGACAGCTCTGTCAAATCAGCCGATACAGTGTCCATGTTCGCGGTTATGTGCTTTACATCGGCTGTAATGGGCGGCAGAGTGCGCATCAGGGCGTTGAGCTGCACGGTAGCGGTTTCGAGGTTGGCGGTAATCACATCGAGGCGCCGTGCGCCAGCAAGCACAGCAGGGTCGCTCACTACGGTATTGAGCGATGTCAGCAGTGAATCTATTTTAGGGAATATGGCCGATACCGACGGCATCAGATCCTGACTCACGGCATCCATGAGCCCCGAGGCCACCGAGGATTCGAGTTCGCTGCCTACCGGTGCGTAGTCGGTGCCCGGCGCCATCTCAAGCACTATGGTGGCGGTGCCGAGTATGTCGCTGCTTATCACGGCCTTGGTGCCTTTAGTCAGTTTTAGCTCACGGTCAAGACTAATCTCTACCTGTACATGGCCGGGGTGGTTGTACAGATAGTTGATTTCACGTACCTGACCTACTTTATAGCCGTTGACTGTCACCGGGGCCGATATTGCCAATCCGGCTACATTGTCGTATGTGGCATAGTAATAGTTGGCGGCCTTGAACACGTTCACGCCTTTGAGAAAGTCGATTCCGATAAACAGCAATGCCATGGATGCAAGCACCAGCACGCCGATTATTACTTCTTTTCGAAATATCTTTTTCATATATACAGGATATTTTATTTACGTTTCGATGATTTGCGTTTGCCTGACCGCTTCTTGGTAGTACTGCTCTTTTTTGATGTGCCAGCTTTGGGAGCTGCGGATACTCCGTTTTTGTCGGCCTGCAGCTCTACCTGACGGGTTTCGACCGGACGCGGGTCGCCGGGCCGGCTTGCCACAGACTTCGAACCGGTGGCACTGTAGTATGTCGAAAAGGCGTTGGCCAGTGCCCGGGCGCAACAGTCTTTTCCTTTATCGCTGTGCAGGTACTGCTCTACGGTAGGATTGCAGATAAAGTCGAGTTCAACCAGCACCGACGGCATCTTGGTGAACACCAGCACATAAAAACCGCATGGCATTACACTTTTGTCGCCTCGGCTGGTACGTCCGGCGGTGCTGTGCAGCTCATCGGAAGCCATCTGCGCAAAATCCACACTGCCCGAGAGATTCTGGTTCAGTTCCAGCATTATCAGCTGTTCGGCTGTCAGAGCATCCACATCCTTGTAGGTTTCCATGTAGCCGTCTTCGAGCTCGATTACCGAGTTCTCGCGCTTCACCACCTCAAGATTAGTTTCCGACTTGTTTGTACCGAGAACATACACCGTCGAGCCGGCCACGGTTCGGGCACGTTTTTTGTCACCCACGGCATCGCAGTGTATTGAGATAAACAAGTCGGCATCGGCCCTGTTGGCTATCGAGGCCCGCTCTTTAAGGGGTATGAACACATCCTTGTCGCGCGTCAGCATTACCTTTACCTCGGGATGCTCTTTCTCGATAAGCTTTTTCAGACGTTTGCCCACCTCCAACACCACTGTCTTCTCATTGGTCAGTCTGCCAGGCGCGCCTATATCCTTGCCTCCGTGACCGGGGTCGAGAACAAGAGTAAACTCTCTTGCTGAAAGCGGACATGAGAGTGCCAGACACAAAGCAAGGGCCATGGTTCTGCCATGGCGCACAAGTGTCGGGGTAATGAATTTAGCCATATTTACGTGTCTGCGATGAAATTGAATGCGAATTTACGAAAATTCGCTTAAACCACAGCTCTTAGGAAGCTGTTTTTATACGTTGCCATACGCTTTAGAACACATTTTGTGCATTTTTGGATTATTATCCATGCCTTTTTTTGTTACCGGAGTGCTATTATCGGACCTTTTTTACTAACTTTGTGCAAAACTGCACTACACTATGAATGCTTTAAGATTTATGTTTCCGCTGTTGCTGATGTCTGCCTTTGCCGGATGCTCGGGCGACAAGGAATCATACCCGCCTCTGGATATAACCGCGCTATACGACGACATCGCGCAGTACGCGTCGCTCGACTCTGCCGGACGGGCTGCTATACTTTCCGACGATTCGCAACTGCTGCACGACTATATGGCCGTGCTCGAATGCCCTCATATCACCGACTCGGTGATGCTTATGGTATCGCGCTCGAAGCCGGTAGAGGTGTTCACACCCGATGTGCAGCGGGTTTATCCGTCGCTCGACTCGCTGGAGATGCATCTGGGCTACATCTGTGGCGCCGCCGCCAAACGTGGTTTAAATCTTAATATGGACCGATATGCCGCCGTGGTATGGGGCAGACCGCAGTCGGTGGTATTTGTCGACTCGACCATGCTGATAGCC
>CAJUHX010000057.1 GCA_910586455.1 uncultured Muribaculaceae bacterium
CAGGAACAATTAAAAGAGACTTTTGAGCGCAAGCTGGCGCTGAGGAGGTATCTTTGACATCGACAGCAAGAAAATCCAGGTAGAGGAGGAAGAACTCCGCACTCATGTGCCCGACTTCTGGGAGCATCCCAAAGAGGCTCAGGCACAGATGAAAAAAATCAAGGATCTGCAGCAGTGGATCGACGGATACCGCGATGTGGAGCAGGCCGTGGACGAACTGGGCACAGCCTTTGAATTTATCAAGGAGGGGCTGGTTGAGGAAGAAGAACTCGACGCTCTCTATGCCGATGCCTTAGGCAAAATCGAGGCGCTTGAACTGCGCAACATGCTGCGCCGTGAGGAAGACAAACTGGGCGTGGTGCTGAAAATAAATTCCGGTGCCGGCGGTACCGAGAGTCAGGACTGGGCTTCGATGCTGATGCGTATGTATATGCGCTGGTGCGAGAAGCAGGGTTACAAAACTTCGGTGGCCAACCTGCTCGACGGCGACGAGGCCGGCATTAAGTCGTGTACCATCAACGTTGAGGGCGACTTTGCTTACGGCTATCTCAAGAGTGAGAACGGTGTGCACCGTCTGGTTCGCGTGTCGCCATATAACGCCCAGGGCAAGCGCATGACCTCATTCGCATCGGTGTTTGTGACACCGCTTGTCGACGACACCATCGAAGTAAAGGTAGAGCCAGCTCTGCTGAGTTGGGATACCTTCCGAAGCGGCGGTGCCGGCGGTCAGAACGTAAACAAGGTAGAGTCGGGCGTACGTCTGCGCTACCAGTTTACCGACCCCTATACCGGCGAGAAGGAAGAGATTCTGATTGAAAATACCGAAACCCGTGACCAGCCCAAAAACAAGGAGAACGCCCTGCGCCAGCTCCGTTCAATTCTTTATGACAAGGAGCTGCAGCACCGTCTGCAGGAGCAGGCCAAGGTAGAGGCCGGCAAGATGAAAATCGAATGGGGTTCGCAGATTCGGTCGTATGTATTCGACGACCGTCGCGTGAAAGACCACCGTACCGGTTTCCAGACCTCCGACGTCAACGGAGTGATGGACGGCGATATCGACGGTTTCATTAAGGCATACCTTATGGAATTTGCCAAGGACGAAGATGCCGAATAAAGTACAGAAGGCTGTACAAACAAGGTGCATAAAGAAACCATAGCCCCGAGTTGCGACGGCATCTTGTCGTCGCAACTCGGGGCTATGGTTTCTTTGATACAGTCAATTTATTATAGAGTCGTTATTGTTGTTCTGTGCCCAGCATCAGTTCGTAAATCTGGCGTGTATCGGCGGCGGTGAGTTTATAATAGCCGCCAATTTTCTCGCCTTTGTTTTCGTGGAGTTTGCGCACCATGGTGTCGATGTCGGGATTCTCGATTCCGAGCTGCTTGAAAGTCAGCGGCATGCGCAGCACTGCGCCGAAGAATGCGCGAATCGAGGCTACGGCCTCTATGGCAGCCGTGCGGTCGTCGGAGGCATCCACGCCGAACACACGGCGTCCGAGTTGAGCCACTTTCGATGGTTTGTGGTGTGCCATGAAAGCAAGCCAAGCCGGGAACACCACAGCCAATCCGGCGCCGTGAGGCACGTCGTAGAGGGCGCTTATTTCGTGTTCCATGGCGTGCGAAGTCCAGTCCTCGCGACGTCCGGTGCCTACAATTCCATTGTGTGCCAAAGTTCCGGCCCACTCCACATTGGCGCGGGCCTGATAGTCGGTAGGGTCGGACATCGCTTTGGGTGCCTCGGCAATGAGGGCCATCAGCAGGCCTTCGGCCAGGCGGTCGGTGACCTCAACGCGCGGGGTAGTGGAGAAGTAACGTTCCATGATGTGCGACATCATGTCGACCACGCCTACAGCGGTCTGGTATGCGGTCAAGGTAAATGTGAACTCCGGGTTCATGACGGCGAAACGCGGCTTGAGGATGCTGTCGGTGCGCAGGCTCAGTTTACGCAAGTCTTCGCTGCGTGTAATCACCGAGTTGCCCGACCCCTCGCTGCCTGCTCCCGGGATGGTCAGAACCACGCCTACCGGAAGAGCCTCTTTAACAGTTGCTTTTCCGCAGTAGAAATCCCAGAAATCGCCCTGATATGGAGTGCCGGCTGCAACTGCTTTGGCGGTGTCGATTACCGAGCCTCCGCCTACTGCCAGCAGGCCGTCGCAATGCTTTTCGCGGCAGATGCGTATTCCCTCGTACACCAGCCGGTCGGTGGGATTGGGCTTGGCTCCCGGCAGTTCGGCATATTCGATGCCGATACTGTCGAGCGACATTTTGATACGTTCAAGTAAACCGTTAGTTTTTACATATTTGCTGCCGTAGACAATCAGTACCTTTTTCACTCCCATCAGGAAAGTGAGCATACCGGTTTTTTCCTCGGCGCCACGACCGAATTCATATAATGTAGGGTTATATAGAGTGAAACTTTCCATTGTAATACCTTGTTATATAAATAGGTTATATAAATATTTATGTCTTTAAAACACGTGCACCGGTAACTTGTTCGATACACTCGGTTTCAAATTTAGCAATAAAAAATGAAAACAGAAAATAAATTGTTAAATTAACGGAACGGCGAATCGACTGTTCCTTAATTTATATTAAAACTTGGGCTATACAAGGGAATTTTTCTAATTTTGCAGGTTGAATCGAATTCGAATCCAAATCGCAACACACAATGATAAAGAATCTCGTCATAGTCGAATCGCCCGCCAAGGCCAAAACAATCGAGAAATTTCTTGGCCCTGACTTCAAGGTGATGTCGAGCTACGGACATATACGCGATCTGAAGAAAAAGAGCTTCAGCATCGACATAGACAAGGGCTTCAAACCCCTTTACGAAATACCCGCCGACAAGAAAGCGCTTGTCGACGAGCTTCATCGTGCCGCCAAGCAGGCCGAAACCGTATGGCTCGCATCCGATGAAGACCGCGAGGGAGAAGCCATAGCCTGGCATTTGGCCGAAGTGCTCGGCCTCGACCCGCTCAAAGCCAAACGTATTGTATTTCATGAAATCACCAAGCCGGCCATTCTGCATGCGATAGAGAATCCGCGGGCAATCGACATTAACCGTGTCGACGCCCAGCAGGCGCGCCGTGTGCTCGACCGTATAGTGGGCTTTGAGCTGTCACCGGTGTTGTGGAAGAAAATCAAGCCGGCCCTGTCGGCAGGCCGAGTGCAGTCGGTAGCCGTGCGACTTATTGTGGAACGCGAGGAGGAAATAAAGCGATTTAAATCCGAACCATATTACCGCGTGACAGCCAACTTTGCGGCTCCGGGCGGAGCTACACTGAAGGCCGAGCTGTCGCAGCGTCTGCCCGATGGCGCAAGCGCCCGCAAGTTTCTTGAAGACTGCTCACGTAGCCGTTTTACCGTGGGCGACATACAGGTAAAGCCTCTCAAGCGTACTCCGGCGCCCCCGTTCACCACATCCACCCTGCAGCAGGAAGCCTCGCGCAAGCTGGGCTTTACCGTGTCGCAGACCATGATGGTGGCCCAGCGGCTATACGAGGCCGGACACATAACCTATATGCGTACCGACTCGCTCAACCTCTCCGATCAGGCTTTGGCCGGCATCAAGGCCGAGGTAGAGAAAAACATCGGAGCCGAATATTACATGTTGCGCCGCTACCACACCCGTTCGAAAGGTGCCCAGGAGGCTCACGAGGCCATTCGCCCCACTTATGTGAGCGAGCATACCATCGACGGCACATCTCAGGAAAAGCGTCTGTATGCCCTTATCTGGAAGCGTACTGTAGCCTCGCAGATGGCCGACGCTGAAATGGAGAAGACCACGGTTGACATTCAGCCCGACCGCTGCAGCGAACACTTCACAGCTACCGGCGAGGTAGTGAAATTCGACGGTTTCCTGCGTGTGTATGCCGAAGGTACCGACGACGAAACTGCCGACGAAACCGGCGGCGCACTTCTGCCGCGCCTCAGCCGGGGCACAGCTGTAGAGGCCGAGGACATCACAGCCACCGAGCGCTTTACTCAGCAGCCTCCGCGCTACACCGAGGCATCGCTGGTTAAAAAAATGGAGGAACTCGGCATCGGACGCCCCTCGACCTACGCCCCCACCATATCAACCATACAGCAGCGCGAGTATGTGGAGAAAGGCGAGAAGGAAGGCACTTCGCGCCGCTACAACACCCTTATTCTTGCCGGCGGACAGATAAGCGAGGAAACACGCACCGAAATCACCGGCAGCGATAAGGGCAAACTCATTCCCACCGACATAGGCTCGGTGGTGAACGAATTCCTTACCGAATACTTCCCCGACATACTTGACTACAACTTCACAGCGCGTGTCGAAGAGAAATTCGACGATATTGCCGAAGGGCAGCTGGGCTGGAGCCAGGAAATCAGTGAATTCTACGACGCATTCCACCCCGAAATCGACAAGGCCCTGAACCTGAAACTCGAACGCAAGGTAGGCGAGCGTGAACTCGGCACCGAGCCCGGTAGCGGTAAACCGGTGTCGGTGAAGATAGGCCGTTTCGGACCGCTGGTGCAGATAGGCGACAGCGAGGGTGACGAAAAACCGCGTTTCGCCTCGCTGCTCAAAGGCCAGTCGATGGCCACAATTACCCTCGACGAAGCTCTGAAACTCTTTGACTTCCCGCGTGAGATAGGCACATTCGAGGACAAGGACGTAACCGTGGCCATAGGCCGTTTCGGACCGTACGTGCGCCATGACGGCAAATTTGTGTCCATACCAAAAGACATAGAGCCGGCCGAACTCTCAATCGACGAGGCGATAGAGCTGATAAAAGCCAAACGCGAGAGCGAAAGCAAAAAAGTGGTAAAGGAATTCGATGCCGAACCCGAACTGAAGATACTCAATGGCCGCTATGGAGTATATATAGCATACAAAGGCGGCAACTACAAGATTCCCAAGACGGTAACCGACCCGGCAAACCTCTCGCTGGAGGAAGCCGTGGAGATAGTGAAGTCGCAGGAAGACAAACCTAAACGAAGCGCCCGAAAAACGGCGAAAAAATAATGGCAAAACAACTCAGAACCAAACCCGGAGCGGAGCGCGCTCCGTTCCGACCCGATGTGATACTGCGCTTCGAGGTGAAAGACGACATAATACCCGCAACTGCGGCCTCAGAGCAGGAAGGAGGTGACTCGGAACCCGGAATGCGGCTTCTGGATTATCTCTTCGCCATGATGCCCGACCGCAAGCGTGTGACGGTGAAAGACTATCTGAAGCACAATCAGGTACGTGTCAACGGCAACACCACACGACAGTTCGACCAAATGCTGCGTCCGGGCGATATGGTGGAGGTAAACGCCACGCGCGAGTTTCAGACTCTCGACTCAAAGCGAGTGAGCATAGTGTACGAAGACGACGACATACTGGTGGTGAACAAAGGCTACGGTCTGCTGTCGGTAGCCTCCGACTCCAACCGCAAGCACGAAACTGCCTACTCCATACTGCGCGACTACCTCAAGCGTGTCGACCCCAGGCAGAAACTATTTATAGTGCATCGTCTTGACCAGCATACCTCGGGCCTGATGATGTTCGCCAAGAATGCGGCAGCCAAGGAAACCATGCAGCACAACTGGAACAACATGGTGCTCGAACGCCGCTATGTGGCAGTGGTCGAAGGCCGCCCCGATCCGGCTGAAGGAACCATAGACACCCTGCTGGCCGAGAATAGCGAGCATGTGGTGTACAGCACCGACGACCCCGCCGCAGGCAAGCGCGCCGTAACACAGTACCGTACCCTGCGCAGTGGCCAGGGTTACTCGCTGGTGGAACTGCAACTGTCGACAGGCCGTAAAAACCAGATTCGCGTGCACATGCACGATCTGGGCTGCCCCATAGCCGGCGACCGCAAATACGGCGCCGAATCGTCGCCAATGCACCGTGTGGCACTCCATGCCCGTACACTGCGCTTTGTGCATCCCACTACCCGCCGCGACATGAACTTCTCTACCGCAGTGCCGACCGCATTCGCCAAATGTGTAGGCGGTTACAATCCCAAAAACTGATGGCTGGCTTGCCATTTAAACAGCCTCTAAATTAAACATTCAACATTTAACATTATAAAAGTGGACTTTATCAAAGAACTCACCTGGCGCGGTATGATACATACCGTGATGCCCGGTACCGAAGAGCAGCTCGCCTCCGGAATGACTACCGCATACCTCGGCATCGACCCCACCGCCGACTCGCTTCATATCGGTCACCTTGTGGGCGTGATGATGCTCAAACACTTTCAGCGTGCCGGACACAAACCCATTGCCCTTGTTGGCGGCGCTACCGGCATGATTGGCGACCCCTCCATGAAATCGCAGGAGCGCAAACTGCTCGACGAGGAAACTCTGCGCCATAATCAGGAGGCAATCAAAAAGCAGCTTGCCCGCTTTCTTGACTTCGACTCCGATGCACCCAACGCAGCCGAACTTGTAAACAACTACGACTGGATGAAGAACTTCAGCTTCCTCGACTTCATCCGCGATGTGGGCAAACACATCACCGTAAACTATATGATGGCGAAGGACTCGGTGAAGAAACGCCTCAGCGGCGAGTCGCAGCAGGGCATGTCGTTTACCGAATTTTCGTACCAGCTCGTGCAGGGCTACGACTTCCTTAACCTCTACAGAGAAAAGAACTGCCGTCTGCAGCTTGGCGGCAGCGACCAGTGGGGCAACATCACCACCGGTACCGAACTCATACGCCGCACCCTTGGCGGCGAGGCATTTGCTCTCACCTGCCCGCTGATTACCAAGGCCGACGGCGGCAAATTCGGCAAGACCGAAAGCGGCAACGTATGGCTCGACCGCCGCTACACATCGCCCTACAAGTTCTACCAATTCTGGCTCAACGTAAGCGACGAAGACGCAGAAAAGTACATAAAGATATTCACCGAACTGCCTCAGGAAGAAATCATGGCGCTGGTAGAGGAGCAGAAAGCCGACCCCGGCAAACGCCCCCTGCAGAAGCGTCTGGCCAAGGAAATAACCACCATGGTACACTCGGCCGAGGACTACGAAACCGCTGTGGAAGCCTCTCAGATGCTCTTCGGAAACAACACAGCCGAGATTCTGCATAAACTCGACGAGGAAACTCTCCTTGCCGTACTCGACGGTGTGCCGCAGTACGAAGTACCCCGCAGCGCCATCGAAGAAGGTACCAAGCTGGCCGACCTGCTCGTAGACGTAGCTCCCGTATTCCCATCAAAGGGCGAACTGCGCAAACTGGCACAGCAGGGCGGATTCTCAATCAACAAAGAGAAAGTGCAGGATGTGTATGCACCGGTAGAAACCTGCATGCTGCTTAACAACAAATACATCCTGGCCCAGCAGGGCAAAAAGAAATACCACCTGATAGTGGTGAAGGACTGAGCTTTTCGCGTGGAATTCCCACACGGAAAACCGATAAAAAATTCAGACCTGATTGTTGTAGCTCAGTCGTTCCCGACCGGAGGCCTCAATCAGGTCTGCTATGTAATACGATAGTATGTGTCACACAATAGCCGCTCTGCGGCTATTGTGTGCTCTATTATTAATTCTTACTCCAGCATAATCCACGTCAGAAGGCGGTGGGTGGTGGCATTTCGGCGCCACGATGGCAAGGCCTGTTTTTCGAATGTACACATCGGCTTCGGCCTGATGTTTTCAGCCTTTAGCCCCAAAGCCAGCAGGCGGCTGCGGTTCACGGCCTCAAGGTCGACGTGGCGACTGCCGGATATGCAGTCCGAAAAGCCGGCGCGGCGGAAGTTTTCGGCCAGCTCGGCACTCACCTCATAGCATGCGCCGCAGATACTCGGCCCGAATGCGGCCTGCATCAGTTGCGGCGACGCTCCGGCCTCTATCAGACGCCGCACGGCGTTGCCTGTTATGTCGCCCAATGAGCCTTTCCAGCCGGCATGTATGGCCGCTACGGCACGGATATCAGGCGCATGCAGCAGTAGGGGCACGCAATCGGCGGTGCGCACACCTATGCGCAGACCGGGCGTACGGGTTATAATAGCGTCGGTGTCGGGCAGCGGGCATGGAGAATCGACCTCGGCCACGTTGCAGCTGTGGGTCTGCACAGGCAGCAGCACGGCATGGCCGAAACGGTCGACATCGGAGCATATACCTGCGCTGACGCCGGCCATATCTATGATCTGGTTCATTGTCGGACGTAGTGCGGCATATCTGCCGGAATCACCATCGACAGTTCAACCAGACCGGCCACATGACCTTCGTCGTCGAACCACGCGGTCTGGAATATCATCTTTTTCAGGCCCTCCTTTTCAATGGTGTAGGCGTTGGTGCCGCCTTCGGCCAGCAGGCGGCGAATGATTTCTTTCGAACGGTCGTTGTGGTAATCCATCAGATTGTGACCTATAAGGTCAGCACCTCCGCGGTTGGAGAAAGTCCGGCGCGAACGCTCGTTCATGTATATGATGTTGCAGTCGGCATCGGCCACAGTGACAGCGCAATTCATCCTGAATGCCCAGTCGGGAATGTTTTTATGTTCCATGCTGCAAAGTTACATAAAAAATCACTAACTTTGCAAAATGAAATCCAAGCTGAAGAAATACGATAATATCAATTCTGATGACGCTCGATTTATCAGCGATATAAAGGCGATAGTATATACTGCCAAACAAAAGGCATATCAGGCAGCAGACCTATTTCAAGTTGCTGCGAACTGGCTTGTTGGAAAAAGAATCGTTGAACAGGAGCAGCATGGTCGGGAGCGTGCCGAATACGGCAAGCGAATCATAGAACTTGCATCAGAGGCGTTGACGGCAGAATATGGTAAAGGTTACAGCCTTACTCAAATAAAGAATTTCAAGAAGTTCTATCTGCTGTTCAGAGGTTTGGATATTCAGCAAGCAGTGCTTGCTGAATCAACGCGAATTAGGCAGACACTGTCTGACCAATCTTATGTGTTGATTCCGTCAAAAGGTCAGACATCGTCTGACCAATTTGAAATCAGATATAATATCCCCAATTTATCGTGGTCGCACTACGAAAGATTGCTGCGAGTTAAAGACGATGATGAGCGTGATTGGTATATAAGAGAGGCAGCCGGAGAAAACTGGAGCGTCCGAACCCTTGACCGCAACATAGGCTCCCAATATTATCATCGTTTACTCCAGACACCGGAATCAAAACGTGGTGAAGTCATTGATGAAATGCACCGAAAGCGATAACCCGACTATCGGCTTACTCCTTTGCTCGGAAACAAGTAAGGATTTAGCACGGTATTCAATACTCAAAGACAGCAAGCAACTCTATGCGGCCAAATATCTTACATATCTCCCGACAAAGGAAGAATTAACCGCAGAAATTGAGCGTCAGAAAGAGATATTTGCCCTGCAAACGGGCAAATATCAAGATTAGCACAACATTTCCGCATTTTAGTTGCCGTCCTTGTATATCGTGTGAACAGCGCTTGTGCTTATATTGCAGGGGAAAGGCGCAATAATAAATGAAGCAACTCGATTAACTTTGCATAGCAAAAAACAACTATCAGACAACCATGAAAATAAACGTACTCCACTGCCTTATCGCCTTGCTTGTCGGCAGCGCAATGGCCGCCTGTTCTACTGCGGAAGTAGACGCCGACTATAATGTGATTCCGATGCCACGACAGATTACCGCTGAAAGCGGCGATGCTTTTGTACTTAACCGCTCCACTGTAATTTCCTGCGCCGATACCGCCCTGGCGCGTGAAGCCGGGCTGCTGTCCGAATACATAGGCAAACTTACCGGGTACGCTCCCGAAATTACCGACCGACTTCCGGAATCGAACGTGATATTGCTGCAGTCTGGTGACGAAAATGATAACCAAGAGGGTTATACACTGAGTATCGCCAAAGACCGAATCGTAATCGGCGGCAACTCTCCGGCCGGTGTCTTCTACGGCATCCAGACCCTGCGCAAGTCAATCCCCGGAATGGTAGAGGGCAAGAACGTGAAGTTTGCTCCGGTAAGCATCACCGACTATCCGCGCTTTGCATATCGCGGCGCGCACCTCGATGTAGGCCGTCACATGTTCCCGGTCGATTCCATCAAGAGTTTCATCGACATGCTGGCCCTGCACAACATCAACCGCTTCCATTGGCACCTGACAGACGACCAGGGCTGGCGAATCGAAATCAAGGGCCGTCCGCTGCTTACCGAACTCGGTTCGATGCGTGCCGGTACCTGCATAGGCCACGACATGGACAGCTCCGACTCCATACCCTACGGCGGCTTTTACACTCAGGACGAAGCCCGCGACATAGTGCGCTATGCCGCCGACCGCCATATAACCGTTATTCCCGAGATTGACCTTCCGGGCCACATGCTCGGCGCCCTTAAAGCTTATCCCGAGCTTGGTTGTACCGGCGGCCCCTACGAGGTATGGCAGCGCTGGGGCGTGAGCGAGGATGTGCTCTGCGCCGGCAATGACGACGTTCTGAAATTCATTGATGAAGTTCTGGGCGAAATCATCGAACTGTTTCCGTCGGAGTACATACACATAGGCGGCGACGAGTGCCCGAAGATTCGTTGGGAAAACTGTGCCAGATGCCAGGCCAAGGCCCGTGAACTGGGGCTTAAGGACGGCCCCGAAGGTACAGTCGAGGAGCAGCTGCAGAGCTATATCATACACCATGCCAGTGACTATCTGACCTCGCGCGGCCGCAAGATGATTGGTTGGGACGAAACCCTCGAAGGCGGTCTGGCTCCCGGTGCCATAGTTATGTCGTGGCGCGGCGAGCAGGGTGCCAAGGCGGCGGCACGTCAGGGCCACGATGCCATAATGACTCCCAACACCTACATGTATTTTGACTACTTCCAGACTCTGGACCGTGATCCGGGCGAGCCCGATGCAATCGGAGGATATATACCGGTAGAGAAAGTATATAGCTTCAATCCTACTCCCGACGACCTTACCGACGAGGAGAAAAAGCATATCATAGGAGTGCAGGCCAATCTCTGGACCGAGTACATACCTACCTTCAGCGGCGTGCAGTATGCCGAACTGCCGCGAATGGCCGCTCTGAGCGAAGTGCAGTGGTCGGCTCCCGAACAGCGCGATTACGAGTCGTTTACCAAGCGTCTGTCGCAGCTTGTGGCCCACTACCGCGCCAACGGCTACCGCTATGCCACACACCTGTACAACATCAGCGGAAGCCTTGTGCCCAAATCGCAGGAAAAAGCCGTGGAACTCAGCCTCTTTACAATCGACGACGCCCCTATCTACTTTACTGCCGACGGCAGCGAACCTGATGAAAACTCCCGTCGCTACGAGGCGCCTTTGATGCTTGACTCCACCTGCGTGATAAAGGCTGTGGCCATACGCCCCGAGGGCAAGACCAAAGTTTACGTCGACAGTGTAACTTTCAACAAGGCTACCTGTTGCGACATCACACTTGCCATGCCGCCGAGCCGCAGTTTTGCCTGCAACGGCGCCGCTACTCTCGTCGACGGCAAATTCGGCACGCATGTATTCGCCGACGGCAACTGGCTCGGATTTCAGGGCGCCGACCTGGATGCGGTAATAGACTTTGGCGCCGACCGGACAATAAGCAGAGTGGCAGTGCGCAACTATGTTGAAACCGGTTCGTGGATTTATGATACTCCGCGCATAGTTATCGAAGGTTCGTCCGACGGCAAGACTTTCGTGCCTATTGCCGAACAGGAATTTCCGGCCGACACGCAGCATGTCAGCGAACTGCGCAACCACAGTGTTGAATTCGCTCCGCAGACAGTGCGCTATCTGCGGGTGAAAGTGGAGAGTGTGCATCAGATTCCGCAGTGGCATGACCTGGCAATCGGCATGCCGGCGTTTGTATTCGTCGATGAAATAATTGTAGAGTAAGAGAAAAACTCCGGTCTGCTTGCTAAAATTAATTTTTACGACTTACATATCAGAATAAATCCGTAACTTTGTATAGTATGAAGCAGACACAAATAATACAGAATATACGTGAGCGCCTCGGAATCGAGGCGCTCAATGAATTACAGACAGCAGCCATGGCGTGCCGCACTCGTGCCATGGTAATACTTGCGCCTACAGGCAGCGGCAAGACTGTGGCTTTTGCCATTCCGCTGCTTAACTCGCTGGGCGAGCCCGGCGGCGGCATCCGCGCTCTGATTCTCGCTCCCACCCGCGAGCTGGTGCTCCAGATTGCCGAGGTGCTGCGCAAGGCCGGGTTCGGATTCCGGACAGTGGCTCTTTATGGCGGACACAGCTTCGAGGAAGAACTGAAATCGCTGTCGGTCACTCCCGATATTGTGGTTGCCACGCCGGGTCGGCTCCTCGACCATATACAGCGAGGCTCGGTAAATCTAAGCACCGTAAAGGCTCTGGTGATAGATGAATACGACAAGGCCCTTGAGCTGGGTTTCCTGGGCCAGATGGGCAAAATCGGACGTCATCTCGGGCGTATGCGTCTGACTGTAGTCACATCGGCCACAGCTCTGAAAGACCTGCCGCCCTTCATTGACCTTTCAGGTGCCGAAACCATCGACTACCGCAGCAACCTGCAGCTTAACAGCGGCAAGGTGCATATAGCTCGCATCGAGGCTCCGGCCCGCGATAAGCTCGATTCTCTGGTCGACCTGGTGCATACCCTGCCGGATGATTCAAAAGTGCTTATTTTTGTAAACCACCGCGAAAGTGCCGAGCGCGTGTACGAACGATTGAAACGCGAGGGAGCACCTGCAGGCCTCTATCACGGCGGTCTGCAACAGCAGGAACGCGAGATGGCTCTGGCTCTGTTCGGCAATGGCAGCACGCCTGTGCTGGTGTCGACCGACCTTGGCTCGCGCGGCCTTGACATCGACAATGTGGCCGCCGTGGTGCATTACCACATGCCCCCGAGTGCCGAGAACTGGACTCACCGCAATGGCCGTACGGCCCGTATGGGTGCCGACGGCAAGGTGTTCGTCATAACTTCGGAAGCCGACAATATTCCCGATTATGTGGTATGGGACAGCGAATACATGCCTCAGCCTAAAGAAGGCCATTGCTTTGTACGTCGTTGGCGCTCGCTGTATTTCTCGGCAGGCAAGAAAGACAAAATTTCGCGCGGCGACATAGCAGGTTTTCTGATGCGGCAGGGTGGCCTGACTAAAGAACAGTTAGGCAAAATCGACCTCGGCGAACACTATGCCCTCGCAGCAGTCGACGCCACTCTCGCCCGCGATGTGCTGGCAAAAGTGGCGCCGCTGAAAATAAAGAATAAAAAAGTTAAAATCAGTCTGATGTAGGCCGTAATCATATACGGAACTTGCGGATAGAATTGCCGGCTTTTATTATATAAATGCCGGCGGGAAGTGCAAGGCTCTGTTCGAAGAAATCGGTATTTATGGCATAACGCAGCACACAGGCTCCGGTGGCACTGTATATTTCCAGTGTCGAGCCTGACGCATTTTTCAAACTCAGCAGTTTGCCGCTGAGTTTTATTGAAGTTTCCGAAACACTAATGTCGGCCACGGCCGAGGTGTTCTTTGCCTGTGGAAACACAAACATCGATGGAAACCAGTAATTGTCAATCATGGGGTAGTCGCAGATGGCTTCGCCTTCCGGGCTGTAGCGGCGGGTGATGTAGGTGGGAGTGGAGAATTCGTGATACAGGCTCATGTATACTTCGTCAGTATCGGGATGCACTCCCAGCGAACAGCCGTACACCTTCCAGTTGGCGCCTTCTGTTTCAAGGTCGACAAAGAGCGATGTTTCGCGGGTGTCGCAGTCGAACTTGTAAATCTGCGAGCCTGCAAACCAGCGGTTCATGCCCCCTTTCCAGTACAGCACGTTTGATTGCGACGAAGCCACAAAGGCATCCGGAGTCCAGGCATACCACGAGTTGGCCGGGCCGAACATGCCTTCGGTGACCGGCACGGTTTCGGTGGCGAGAGTATGCGGGTCGATGCGCAGCAGCAGGGGCAGGGAG
>CAJUHX010000058.1 GCA_910586455.1 uncultured Muribaculaceae bacterium
TCGACCAGCCTGCCACCGTGGGTGTGATCTACATGCTCAAGCTCGGCCACATGGTCGAGGACAAGATGCATGCGCGCAGCATCGGTCCGTACTCGCTGATCACGCAGCAGCCCCTGGGCGGTAAGGCCCAGTTCGGCGGCCAGCGTTTCGGAGAGATGGAGGTGTGGGCGCTGGAAGCTTTCGGCGCATCGCACATCCTTCAGGAGATACTGACTATAAAGAGCGACGACGTCACCGGCCGTTCGAAGGCCTACGAGGCGATAGTCAAGGGCGATCCTATGCCGCCCGCAGGCATCCCCGAATCGCTCAACGTGCTTCTCCACGAGCTGCGCGGCCTCGGACTGAGCATCAATCTCGAAAACTAACGAACTCACTCACACTACAGCTAATATAATATATGGCTTTTAGAAAAGAGAATAAAACCAAAAACGCTTTCTCGAAAATCTCCATCGGGCTTGCTTCGCCCGAGGAGATTCTCGAGAAATCGAGCGGCGAGGTGCTGAAACCCGAAACTATCAACTACCGCACTTACAAGCCCGAGCGCGACGGCCTCTTCTGCGAGCGCATTTTCGGTCCGGTAAAGGACTACGAATGTCATTGCGGAAAGTACAAGCGCATCCGCTACAAAGGCATCGTGTGCGACCGTTGCGGTGTCGAGGTTACCGAAAAGAAAGTACGCCGCGAACGCATGGGCCACATCAAGCTGGTGGTGCCCGTGGCTCACATCTGGTACTTCCGCTCGCTGCCCAACAAGATAGGTTATCTGCTTGGCCTCCCCTCGAAGAAACTCGATGCCGTTGTGTACTACGAACGCTACGTGGTCATAAACCCCGGCAACGTTGAAGGTGTGCAGCGTCTTGACCTGCTCAGCGAAGAAGAATATTTTGATATCGTCGACAAGCTGCCGAAAGAGAATGCTCTGCTCGAAGATAACGACCCCAACAAGTTTGTTGCCAAGATGGGTGCAGAAGCCATCTACGAACTTCTGCAGGAAATCGACCTCGACGCCCTCAGCTACCAGCTGCGTCATCAGGCTGATACCGATGGCTCGCAGCAGCGCAAGGCCGAGGCTCTCAAGCGCCTTCAGGTAGTGGAAAGCTTCCGCGCCTCGCGCCACCGCAACAAACCCGAATGGATGATTCTCCAGGCCGTGCCGGTGATTCCGCCCGAACTGCGCCCGCTGGTGCCTCTGGACGGCGGTCGTTTCGCCACCTCCGACCTCAACGACCTCTATCGTCGTGTGATCATCCGTAACAACCGTCTGAAACGCCTCATCGAAATAAAGGCTCCCGATGTGATTCTGCGCAACGAAAAGCGTATGCTGCAGGAGGCCGTCGACAGCCTGCTCGACAACAGCCGCAAATCCTCGGCTGTTAAGTCCGACGCAAACCGACCCCTGAAGTCGCTCTCCGACTCGCTCAAGGGTAAGCAGGGTCGCTTCCGTCAGAACCTCCTCGGTAAGCGTGTCGACTACTCGGCACGATCGGTTATCGTGGTAGGTCCCGAGCTTAAGATGCACGAGTGCGGTATTCCCAAGAACATGGCTGCCGAGCTCTACAAGCCCTTTGTTATCCGCAAGCTCATCGAGCGCGGTATCGTAAAGACAGTAAAGAGCGCCAAGAAGATTGTCGACCGCAAGGAGCCCGTGGTATGGGACATCCTCGAGTACGTGATGAAAGGCCATCCGGTGCTGCTCAACCGAGCTCCGACACTGCACCGCCTCGGTATCCAGGCATTCCAGCCCAAGATGATCGAGGGTAAGGCAATCCAGCTCCACCCGCTGGCATGTACCGCGTTCAACGCCGACTTCGACGGCGACCAGATGGCTGTGCACCTTCCTCTTGGCAACGAGGCCATACTTGAAGCCCAGATGCTGATGCTCGGCGCACACAACATCCTTAACCCCGCCAACGGCGCACCTATCACCGTGCCCTCGCAGGACATGGTACTGGGTCTGTACTATATCACCAAGCTCCGTAAGGGCGACAAGGGCGAAGGCACCATATTCTATGGTCCCGAAGAAGCCGAAATCGCCTACAACGAAGGCAAAGTCACCCTCCACGCCCCCGTGACCGTAATGGTCGACGACGTGGACGAGAACGGCAATCCAGTGAAGCATCTGGTGAAAGATACCTCCGTGGGCCGTGTGCTGGTAAACCAGTACGTGCCCAAGGAAATCGGTTACGTCAACGAAATCCTTTCGAAGAAATCGCTGCGTAACATCATATCCAGAGTAATCAAAAAATGCGGTATCCCCCGTTCGGCACAGTTCCTCGACGACATCAAAAACCTCGGTTACTACATGGCATTCCGCGGCGGTCTGTCGTTCAACCTCGGCGACGTGATTATCCCCGCCGAAAAAGAGGAAATCGTGGCCGAAGGTTACAAGCATGTACAGGAGGTGATGGACAACTATTCGATGGGTTTCATCACCAACACCGAACGCTACAACCAGATTATCGACATCTGGACACACGTCAACAGCCGCCTGACCGACATCCTTATGAAGCAGATGACCGAGGCCAACCAGGGCTTCAACTCAGTATTCATGATGCTCGACTCCGGTGCCCGTGGTTCGAAAGACCAGATTCGTCAGCTGGCCGGTATGCGTGGTCTTATGGCTAAGCCCCAGAAGGCCGGCGCCGAAGGCGGCCAGATTATCGAGAACCCGATTCTTGCGAACTTCAAGGAGGGTCTGTCGGTGCTGGAATACTTCATCTCTACCCACGGTGCCCGAAAAGGTCTTGCGGATACCGCGCTTAAGACCGCCGACGCCGGTTATCTTACCCGCCGTCTGGTCGACGTGGCCCACGACGTGATTATCAACGAAGAAGACTGTGGTACACTCCGCGGCCTTGTATGCACTGAAATAAAGAACAACGACGAAGTAGTGGCTTCGCTGGGCGAACGCATTCTGGGCCGTGTATCGGTTCACGACATCATCGACCCCCTCAGCGGCGATCTGATTGTAGCTGCCGGCGAGGAAATCAACGATGCCGCCGCCGACCGTATCGACGCATCGCCCATCGAAAGCGTTGAAATCCGTTCGGTTCTTACCTGCGAGTCCAAGAAAGGTGTCTGCGCCAAGTGCTATGGCCGCAACCTTTCCAACAACCGCATGGTTCAGAAAGGCGAGGCTGTCGGCGTAATCGCCGCACAGTCAATCGGCGAGCCGGGTACTCAGCTGACTCTGCGTACATTCCACGTCGGTGGTGTTGCCTCGAACATCGCAGCGGTATCGACAGTGACCTCGCGTTACAACGGTACACTCGAAATCGAAGAACTCCGCACTGTTACCACCGAAGAGAAGACAGCAGACGGCCGCGATGTACATGTAGTTATAGGCCGACTCGCAGAAATGCGAATCATCGATCCCAAGACCAAGATGATGGTCACCAACGCCGCCATCCCCTACGGTTCGAAGCTCTACTTCAGCAACGGCGACGTAGTAAAGCCCGGCGATGTAATCTGCGAATGGGACCCCTTCAACGCAGTAATCGTGAGCGAAAAGGGTGGCAAGATAGTGTACAACAACCTTTTGGAAGGCGTAAACTATCGTGTCGACATCGACGAGCAGTCCGGTCTTGAAGATAAGGTAATCATTGAATCGAAAGACCGAACCAAGGTACCCGAAGCACAGATTGTAGACAAATACGGCCAGATACTCATCACCTACGCATTGCCTGTGGGCGCCCACCTTATGATGGACGACGGCGCCGATATCAAGAGCGGTGAGATATTCGTGAAGATACCTCGCGCTACCGGTGGTGCCGGTGACATTACCGGTGGTCTGCCCCGTGTGACCGAGCTGTTCGAAGCCCGCAATCCGTCGAACCCCGCAGTAGTAAGCGAAATCGACGGTGAGGTGGAATTCGGCAAGGTAAAACGCGGTAACCGCGAGATCACCGTAACCAGCAAGCTGGGCGAAGTCAAGAAATATCTTGTGCCCCTGTCGAAGCAGATTCTGGTGCAGCAGAACGATATCGTTCGCGCAGGTACACCACTGTCCGACGGTGCCATCACTCCGGCCGATATTCTCAACATTATGGGTCCGACCGCTGTGCAGGAATACATCGTCAACGAAGTACAGGACGTATATCGCATGCAGGGTGTGAAAATCAACGACAAGCACTTTGAGGTAATCGTGCGCCAGATGATGCGCAAGGTCAACATCCTCGATCCGGGCGACACCTGCTTCCTCGAGCAGCAGGTAGTTGACAAGCGCGAGTTCATGGACGAGAACGACCGCATCTGGGGCAAGAAAGTGGTAACCGACGCAGGCGACAGCGAAGACGTAGTTCCCGGCCAGATTATCACCGCCCGCAAGCTGCGCGACGAGAACTCGGCCCTGAAGCGCCGCGACCTCAAGCTTATTACCGTGCGTGATGCCGTGCCCGCTACCTCCGAGCAGATACTCCAGGGTATCACACGAGCCGCACTGCAGACCACCAGCTTTATCTCGGCAGCTTCGTTCCAGGAGACCACAAAGGTGCTCAACGAAGCAGCAATCGCAGGCAAGACCGACACTCTTGAGGGTATGAAGGAGAACGTAATATGCGGTCACCTCATTCCTGCCGGTACCGGTCTTCGCGAATACGAACGTCTGGTTGTAGGTAGCCGCGACGACATCGAAGGCATCTACCATGAGGCTCGCGAAGCCCAGAATGTCAATCATATTGAAATGGTAAACGACTAAACATTTCTCCATAATAAACACCGGCGCGACCATCAGGCCGCGCCGGTGTTGTTTTTAATGCCTGACCATAAAACAGGCAATGGAGGCGGAATTGTCAAATCAAATATGAATTGATTTTAGAGCACGTACATGCTCCGGTGTAGTGCCGCAGCAGCCGCCGATGATGTTTAGGCGGCATGTACGCAGGAGCGGTCGCAGGGCATCGGCCATCAGTTCGGGCGTGCAGGCATAATGCCCCTTGGCATCAGGTAGTCCGGCGTTGGGGTGGAAGCTGATATATGCATCCGTAAGTTTGCCCAGACGCTTTATCCACGGCGCCGGAGATTCGACTCCGATACAGTTGAGGCCATAGCTTATGGCGCCGCTGTGGCCGGTTGCTTCAATGAATTGCTCCAAAGTATGGCCTGAGAGCAGGCGGCCTTCACGGGTAAGCGTGGCCGAAAGCATCAGAGGCAGGCGCAGACCTGTGTTTTCAAAAGCTTTGTGTATGCCTTGTATGGCTGCGATAGCGCCGTCGAGGTCGAATATGGTTTCGAGCAGCAGTGCATCCGCTCCACCGGAGATAAGGATTTCGGCTTGCCGTCGGTAGGCCTCTGTAGTGGCCGGTGATGCCGTGCAGGCTCCAAGGCAGCCGGCCACAAAGCATTGGCGGCCGCTATCTGCTACAGCCATTTGGGCTATTTTTACTGCGGCACAGCATATATTATCGGCACGCTTGCTTAATCCATAGCGTGCAAGTGCCGTGGTGTTGGCATTGAATGTGTTGGTGGTGATGATGTCGGCGCCAGCCTCGATATATGCAAGGTGCGCCAGGTATACAGCGTCGGGGTCGGACAGACACAGATTATCGCAGCAAGTGCCATTGTTGCTCAGCAGAGTGCCCATGGCGCCGTCGAGAATCATAATTCCACTGCCCAGACGGCGTTCGAAGTCGTCAGTCATAATATTGTTCAACTGATTCGTTGCCTGTCTGCGGCATTGTGTCAGCTTCTTCCTTTGCTTGCATGGTAGCTATGGTGTCACGGCTAAGTTCCTCGCGCATTCGCAGGACTGCGGCTATCGAATCCTTGCGGTGCTGAATCAGTTTCTCGCGCTCCTCATAATCTTTCAGACCGGGGAAGTCCTCGTCGATTGGCGATTCGTCGACCTTAGGCAGCCTCAGCTGAGTTATGCGTGTATAGCCCTCCTGCCGGTTCACCCGCTGGTCGCGGTCCGACGGACTGATTATTATGGGCATGCCTTTGGTGGCAAAAGTAACCAGTTCGAGTATATGGGCGTTGTGGATTCGCATACAGCCGTGCGAGGCTCGGCGCCCGCGCGACCACGGTGCGCAGGTGTCGTGGATGCCTATCATGGGGGCGCCTTTTATGCGAATGAAGCGGGGTCCGAACTGGCCACGTTTTTCCGAGGTGTTTCCATCATCGTCGGTAAAGAGCCATTCAGTGCTGTCGTAGATGCCTTCGGCAGAGAAAAATCCCTCGGGGGTACGGTTGTCGCGTCGGGCGTGTTTGGTGCCGAATTGGGCCGAACATGCCATTTTGTAGGCCCTGTGAGGCTGGCCGTATTTATTGTATAGCACTACCATCATGTTCTGTTTGTCGGCCACTAAAAAGTACGGCTCGCGGTTGTGCAGCAGCCGGTTGGCATAGTCGATGTTCTGTTTGGCTATTGTATCCATGACTCCGCTGCTGTATTCGGCCCAGTAGCCAGACTGGCGCATGAACGAGTCGGCCTGTTCGGGAGTCGTGACGTCGTTGCGCAACACCGACGGCGGCAGTGCGGCAATGCTGTCGAGCGAGTCTTTCACTCGCTGTTCTTCGGGTGAAAGCCGCAGCACAGAAGTCGAGTCGGCTTCCTCCACGACATTGTTGCCGTTTCCGCTGTTGCTGCATGCGGTCACAGCCACAGCCAGCAGAAACATTATAGCGGGTATTATCAACAGATATCTCATATTGATGATAAGTCCGATATTGTTGAAAAAGTTCAGTCGTTCTTGTCGGTAGCTTTGTCGCGGTTAGGTTTGCGACGTCCTCCGTAGTAGCGTCGTTTCTTGCTATTATTTTTGCTTTCGGTCTGAGTGGCGTTTTCAGCTTTCGGCTGTGGTGATTCGCCGGCATTCGGCTTCCGGTTCCGGGGTTTGCCTCCATTGCGGGTGCGCTTGCTGCGCCCGTTGTTTGGGCAGTCGCTGCGTTCGGGCTTGTATTCGGGGCCTTTGCCGTATTCCTTGGGAATCTCGCGCTTCGCCACCTCATAGCCCAGGAAGCGTTCGATGCCGCCAAAGCGCTGCATATCGCGTTCGCTCACCATAGTCACCGCCACACCTCCGGCACCTGCGCGGGCCGTACGGCCAATGCGGTGAACATAATCTTCGGCTTCGCGGGGCACATCGTAGTTCACCACCAATGCTATATCGTCCACGTCGATGCCGCGGGCCAGAATGTCGGTGGCTATAAGCATATCGATTTTGCCGCTGCGGAAGTCGTGCATCACTTCGTCGCGACGGCTCTGGTCGAGGTCGGAGTGCATTTCGGCGGCCTTGAATCGCTTTCGGCGCAGTTCGTGGGTGAGTTCCTTTACCTTTAGTTTCGACGATGCGAACACAATCACTCTCTGTGTGCCCACCTGCTCGAACAGCAGCCGCAGCAGCGGTGTTTTCTGCTGTTCGTGGCAAATAAAGGCGCTTTGGTCGATTTTCTCGGTAGGGCGCGACACGGCAATGCTGATTTCGGTAGGATTATGCAGAATCTCCTTGGCCAGTTTGCGGGTCTTGGGGGGCATGGTTGCTGAGAACATCAGAGTCTGGCGTTCTTTGGGCAGCTGGTTTGCAATCTGCATGATGGCGTCGTAGAAGCCCATGTCGAGCATGCGGTCGGCCTCGTCGAGAATGAAATATCGCACGTGGCTCAGATCCACATATCCCATGGCGATATGGTCGAGCAGGCGCCCCGGGGTGGCAATCACCACATCGGCGCCCATCTTAAGGCCACGCTGCTGGCGTGCGAAGCCTGAGCCGTCGGTGCCTCCGTAAATGGCCATGGCGCTTACCGGCAGGAAGAAGCCGAAGCCCTCCATCTGACGGTCGATCTGTTGGGCCAGTTCGCGAGTGGGCGACATTACCAGACACTGCACCTTGTCGCCGCGGTCGGGGTCATCGGCAATACGGTCAATCACCGGCAGCAGGTAAGCGGCGGTTTTGCCGGTGCCGGTCTGGGCGCAGGCAATCAGGTCGCCGCCTTCAAGAATTATGGGTATGGTCTGTTCCTGTATGGGGGTACACTCCTCGAAGCGCATTGCATCGAGTGCATCAAGAATATCGTCGCTAAGATCAAGCTCGTCGAAATACATAATATTTTGTTGAATGATGAATGAGGAGTGAACCCGGCCAACCTGCACGGGCAGATGCAAAATTACGAAAAAATCCCCATATCGGCAAAAGTACTGCAAGGCGGTGGACGGTTTTCCGGCGATTTTTTGTAAATTTGCATATTTCATGCAATATCTATATCGGTAAAACATAATTTTATATGAGAAAAATTTCAGTGCTACTTGTTTTGCTTTGCGCCCTGCTGTCGGCGTCGGCGCAGAACATGGTTACAGAGAAAGATGTGCGCTACTCCAATGCCGGGGAGCGCTGCGTGGCCGATGTGCTTCATCCGGCCGATAAATCGGCAAGACTGCCGGTGATTGTTTGGTTCCACGGCGGAGGCCTTACGGGCGGCAACAAGTTTATCCCGCAGCAGTTGTCGGGGGGCGATTATGTGGTTGTGGCGGCCAACTACCGTCTGCTGCCCGATGCAGCGCTCGACGACTGTATCGACGATGCTGCGGCTGCCACAGCGTGGGTAATCGACAATATAGCTGACTATGGCGGCGACCCCGGCAAGGTGTTCGTGTCGGGTCATTCGGCGGGAGGCTATCTTACCAGCATGATTGGCTTAGACAAAAAATGGCTGAAGAAATACGGCCACGACGCCGACTCGCTCGCAGGCCTGATTCCGTTCAGCGGACAGGTAATCACACATTTTGCCCAGCGCGAACTTTCAGGCCTGTCGCCGCTTACTCCCATGGTCGACGACAAGGCGCCGCTGTACCACGTGCGCAAAGATGCGCCGCCGTATATCATCATTACCGGCGACCGAGAGATGGAAATTTTCGGACGCTACGAGGAGAACGCCTATATGTGGCGCATGATGAAGCTGGCAGGCCATCCGCAGGTGTATATATATGAACTCGACGGCTATAACCACGGCGACATGGAAAAGCCGGCCCACCATATAATGTTGAATCATATCAAAGATATACTGTCCGATGGCAATAAATAACAGATACATCGTGGCTGTGATGGCAGCTTTTGTAATAGGTTCGGCTGCGGCTCAGGCCGGCGAAGTGCATCGTCGTAATCTAAGCGACTGCGACTGGCAGTTCCGTCAGGCGCGCGGCAACGACACGCACAAGGCCACAGTGCCCGGCACTGTGCATACCGACCTTATGGACAATGGCCTCATTCCGGACCCGTTTGTAGGCCAGAACGAACGCCAGGTGCAGTGGGTCGACAAGGAAGACTGGATATACAGCACCACTTTCGACCTCGACGGAGATGCTGCCGCCGATGACTTTGTCAGCCTGGTTTTTGACGGCCTCGACACTTATGCCGATGTGTACCTCAACGATTCGCTGGTACTCCGGGCCGACAATATGTTCCGCCGCTGGGAAGTTCCGGCCAAGGCCTTGCTGAAACCGCAAGGCAACCGCCTGGAGGTGTATTTCCACTCGCCCATAAAGGTCGACCTGCCCAAATTCGACGCACTGTCGTATAGGCATGAGGCCGGCAACGACCAGTCGCAGAACGGCGGCATAATGGACAAGCAGGTGAGCGTGTTCGCCCGCAAGGCCGGCTACCATTACGGTTGGGACTGGGGCCCGCGCCTGGTTACCTCGGGCATCTGGCGCCCGGTGTATCTGCAGTCGTGGAGCGGTCCTAAAATCGACGATGTGTTTGTGCGCACTTTGTCGCTTGCCGGCAAAAAGGCGGCAATGCAGGCCGATGTGGAGATTTCGCTTTCCGAGGCGCTGAAAAACTGCGAGCTGGTGGTGGAGAACAAAACCGACCGCCGTGTGGTGGCCCGCCGCAAGGTATCGCTTGACAGTGGCATCAACCGTGTGGCTATACCGTTTGAAGTCAAAAATCCGCGCCTGTGGTGGAGCAACGGCCTCGGCAAGCCCGAACTCTACGACTTTGAAGTGCGCCTGATGGCCGCCGACGGCAGGCAGGCGGCGGTCTTTAACCGCACTGCAGGCATACGCACCGTAGAGCTGGTGCGCGACGAGGAACCCGACAGCGGCCGGACCTTCTATTTCCGGCTCAACGGTGTGCCCGTGTTCGCCAAGGGAGCCAATTACATACCTTGCGACAACTTTCTGCCGCGTGTGAGCCGCCAGGTGTACAGGCGTACCGTTAAGGACGCAGCCGACGCCAACATGAACATGCTGCGAGTGTGGGGCGGCGGTATTTATGAAAACGACGAGTTCTACGAACTTTGCGACAGCATGGGTATAATGGTATGGCAGGACTTTATGTTTGCCTGCAGCACATATCCCGCCGAGGGCGAAATGCTCGAAAACATACGCCTTGAAGCCGAGGACAATGTACGGCGCCTGCGCAATCATCCGAGCATTGTGCTGTGGTGCGGCAACAACGAGTGTACCGAGGCATGGTATAACTGGGGCTGGCGCCGGCGCTACACTCAGCAGGGGGTGGCCGACGTATTGTGGACGCAGTTCGTGGACTTATATCATAAACTGCTGCCCGAGGTGGTGGCTGAAATGGCCCCCGACATCGACTATACCCCTTCGTCGCCTTTCAGCCGCATCGACGGCTCGCCCGAGCCTCACCGCGGCGACTTCCATCTGTGGCGCGTATGGGGCGGCGGTGAGCCGGTCGATCTGTACAACCATTTCCGCAGCCGCTTCTTCAGCGAATACGGTTTTCAGTCGTTCCCCGAGATTGGCACTGTGAGAAAATACGCCCCCGATGCCGCCGACCACAATATCGACAGCGACGTGATGATGGCCCACCAGCGGGCCGGTGCCAACGCGAACAAAAAAATAGAGTCCTATTTGCTCCGGTCATATCCGCAGCCTAAGGACTTTGAGTCGTTTCTGTATATGTCGCAGGTTCTGCAGGGCGATGCCATACGTACAGCCATTGAAGCGCATCGGCGCGATATGCCTTACTGCATGGGTTCGCTGTTCTGGCAGCATAACGACTGCTGGCCGGTGGCCTCGTGGTCCAGCCGCGACTATTACGGCAACTGGAAAGCCCAGCACTACTATGCCACCAAGGCATATCGCGATGTGATGCTTTCCACCATGGTAAGCGGCGACAGCGTTCAGGTATACGTGGTATCGGACCGCTGCAAGTCTGCCACCGGCACTCTGTCGCTGACAGTAGGGCGCCTCGACGGCACCGGCGCGCCGCTGTATTCGGAGAAAATGCGTTGCGACCTGCCTGTGGCTGCCGTTACCACTTACGATTTCTCGCTGGCTACTCTGCTTGGCGGAGCAGGTGCAGACGATGTATTTATTCTGGCCGAGTTCAGCTGCGGCAACGAGCAATACGAAAGCATCTGCATACCCGTCGCGCCCAAGGAGGCGTCGTTTGCCGATCCGCAGGTGGAGCTGGAAATTACAGGTACCCCGGGAGAATACACAGTGAGCGTGACCGCCGACAAATTTGTGCGGGCCTTCCGCATGGCCGTTGACGGCAATGACGGGCACTTGTTCTCCGACAATTATTTTGACCTCTTGCCCGGCCGCACCTATCGTGTGAAGCTGAACAGCGCTTTGTCAGCCGAGGCGCTCAGACAGTCGCTGGGCTGGACGAGTCTTTACCACGCTACTCATTGAACCATGATACCGGCTCTACATTTCCAGTCGCAAGAGTTAAAGCTTTATATAGAATTGGTATTATTACGGTCGCTGACTGAAAATAATAAAGGCTGCAAATCCATTGGGTTTGCAGCCTTTATTAGTAACCGCCTGGCGTTTAAAATCGTGAACAAAAACTGTTCACGGCGAAGGCTGTTCACGATTTGTTCACTGCGGAACCCTATAATGTGCGTTATTTTACCGGATAGGGGTATTACAAAAATCGCTGAAACTATCTTAGTTTCAGTGATTTGCCGTTTTGTTCTCCCAATGCTCCAGACCGTTAAAAATGTTTAGGCTCTTTGGCAATGGGGTCATGGGTTCAAGCTCTCTTTTTACTATGCCAGTAGTTTAGACTATAATTGACAATTAGTGTTACAAATGACACTAATTGTCAGTTGATTTTTTTTCAAGATATTGTCTTGTCGATGATTTGCAGTTTTGCGTGCGACGGTTCTTCGTAGGCGTTGCAGGCTGCAAGATAATTCTTCAGCTCTGTAAAGTCGGAGCCGTAGAGGTTATCGCTGAACTGATGAAGTTTGGTCATTACGTTGATATATGCCAGCGGGTCTTTGTGGCGAGTCAGCTTTCGGAGTGCGAGTATGTAATCTTCACGGAACACAGTCGGCACAATAATACGCGATTGATCGGCACGGACAAGTTCGGCGTTCATCATCACACGGGCGACACGACCGTTGCCGTCATTGAACGGATGCACTTCGCTAATCATGAACATCATGAATATCGCACGGGCAAACGGATCAGTAAGTGCTGCATAATACTTGAAGCCCTGTGAGAGCGTACCTTTCACAAGCTGATAATCCACAAACTCCGTTATTCTGGCACGATTGTTCTTCGTTTTGAAAATTCCGGGGTTCATGTGTGGTCGTCCTTCAAGAAGGATACTGTGTCTATGACTAAGGATAGCAAACAACTCTTTTGGGGATGTCGGCGTTTTCATCATCTCGGCACGGTTTGACAGTACCTTGAATGTACCCAGAATGTCGTGGGAGTCCTCGTCACGTCGAGGCATAGGAATACCCGAGTCAACAATTGCTTTAGCCTCGTCAATCTCAAATTCCGTTCCTTCTATATAATTTGAGAAATAACTCTCAAAGAATGAGAAAAGGCGGAACGATTTTTCATCGGTATTGCGGTTGTTGCGGATGACAAAATAGCGGTCCTTTATGGCGTCAAAAAGTACCTCAAACAGTTCTACTCTCGTTCTGTCGAAAGGATTGCCGGCGGCAAGAGCCTTCGCCGAGTCTGTGGAAAGCACTTTTGCATCGTGAGTTGAGAGCAATGCCGATATTATACTGTTGATCTTGGTAAACTCAGTCTGCATACCCAATTCTTCGGCAACCGATCTCAATTCATCACGATATTCGTTAAGTCGGTATTCTCCACCTGTCAACAATATCTGTTCAAGTTTATTTTCAATCGCACTTACAGGCAAAACACGCGATTCATCCCCCGTCTTCCTCGATACCTGCATATTCTCAAGCATATATCTGTGTTCACCCGATATGTGCATACCCATAAACGGGATATCATGCGGCGACGCTTTGGGCCCTTTGACAAAATTTAGAATTATACCGGGTAAGTCTGTTACTCTCCTTGCCGTCGAATTGGTAAGGAAGAAATCCCCGGTTGCTGTCGGTCGCATCTCTTTGGCACTGCGATGGCTTATAAGAGCATCGGGATAGCGATATACAAGTATATCTATAAGGTTTCTGCGCACGATATTATCCAAGCTATCAACCAGATTGGTCGTATAAATGCGTGGGGCAACCTTTCGCAACTCACCATCCTTTTCCTTCTTACTGAGTACACGGGAAATGTTCGGATCAGATGAGCTGAAGATAATCTCTTTCTGGGTGTCAACCTTTACTGCCATACAAAAAATCACGATTAAGAGAATACAAAGGTACAAATTTCTGCGATTATATCCACGGCTTTTACAAAAAACTGAGTATAAGCGATGCCTTTCAATGGGAAAAGACCATAATAGCTCATAGTATTTTCGTTGGATATCTTCAGAATGGAACAAAAAACTGAGTTTAGAACCGCCGTATTCTACCGGGTAGGGGTATTACAAAAATCGCTGAAACTGTCTTAGTTTCAGCGATTTGTCGTTTTGTTCTGTGAACCGCCTGGGGCTCGAACCCAGGACCCCATCCTTAAAAGGGATGTGCTCTACCAGC
>CAJUHX010000059.1:0-11398 GCA_910586455.1 uncultured Muribaculaceae bacterium
CCCGCCATATACAGAACACCTTCACGCCCTTCAAACTCACCTACACCAAGCTTATGAACACCACCGAGGTATTCGACTCCATAATGGACGCCAACCAGGCTGTGGCTCTGAGTTTCCGCTCGCAGTTCATACCACAGATGATGTACTCCTTTACATTCGACAAGGCGCTCGACCGCGACAACCTCATCAACTGGCAATTCTCAGTGCAAGAGGCCGGCAATGTGTTCTGGAGCATATATGAACTCAGCGGCAAACACGGCGAAAAGAAACTCTTCGGCACCCCCTTCTCACAGTTTGTCAAAGGCACCACGCAGGTGGTGTATAACCGCCGCCTCACAGGCGACAACTGGCTTGTCGGCCGAATCGCCACAGGAGCCGCCCATGCCTACGGCAATGCCTCGCAGGTGCCCTATGCCGAGCAGTTCTATGTAGGCGGAGCCAACTCCATACGCGCCTTTACAGTCCGCAGCATCGGTCCCGGCAGCTACCATGCCCCCGAAGGCACCCCCGAGGACAATTTCGACCAGACCGGTACATTCAAGTTCGAGGCCAACCTCGAATACCGTTTCCCGATATTCGGCCCGCTGCACGGAGCAGTATTTCTCGATGCCGGCAACGTATGGCTGCTTAAAGACGATCCGCAGCGCCCCGGCGGCAAACTGCAGGCATCGACCTTCCTGCGCGACCTCGCGCTGGGCACCGGCGTAGGCCTGCGATTCGACATCGGCATGCTGGTACTGCGCGGCGACCTCGGCATAGGCATACACGCCCCCTACGATACTGGTCACGGCGGTTATTACAACATGCCCTCCTTCGGCAAGTCGCTCGCCTTCCATCTTGCAATCGGCTATCCTTTCTGACCATAGATTTTGTGTATTTACAGAAAAAGTCGTAAATTTGCACGTTATTTAAATAATGTACAGATGCTCGAAAAAATCAAACAACTACACGACGAAATAGCCGCCCTTACCGCTGCCGACACTGCCGAAGTAGAGGTATTACGCATAAAATATCTGAGTAAAAAAGGCCTCGTGCCGGCGCTCATGGCCGACTTCCGTCTGGTACCCGCCGACCAGAAGCGCACCGTAGGCCCCGCCATCAACGAACTGAAAATATTCGCTACCGACAAAATCAACGCACTCCGAGAAGCCGTTGAAAACAAAGGCGCCGACCTCAGCGGCATCGACCTTACCCGCACCGCGTCGCCCGTGCGTCTGGGCACCCGCCATCCGCTGTCGATTGTACGCGAAGAAATCATAGCCATATTCCGCCGCCTTGGCTTTACAATTGCCGAAGGCCCCGAAATCGAAGACGACTGGCACGTGTTCTCGTCGCTCAACTTTGCCGAAGACCATCCGGCACGCGACATGCAGGACACCTTCTTCATACAGAGCAACCCCGATGTACTGCTGCGCACCCACACCTCGTCGGTGCAGTCGAGGGTAATGGAATGTACCGCACCGCCCATCCGCATCATCTGCCCGGGTCGCGTTTACCGCAACGAAGCCATCTCGGCCCGCGCACACTGCTTCTTCCATCAGGCCGAAGCCCTGTACGTCGACAAAAACGTAACCTTCGCCGACCTTCGCCAGACCCTGATGTACTTCGCACAGGAAATGTTCGGTCCCGACACCAAAATCCGTCTTCGTCCCAGCTACTTTCCCTTCACCGAGCCATCAGCCGAAATGGACATCAGCTGTAACCTCTGCGGCGGCAAGGGCTGCTCGTTCTGCAAAGGCACCGGCTGGGTAGAGATTCTGGGCTGCGGCATGGTCGACCCCAATGTGCTGCGCAGCTGCAAAATCGACCCCGAAGTCTACAGCGGTTTCGCACTCGGCATGGGTATAGAGCGCATCACCAATCTTAAGTATCAGGTAAAGGACCTGCGCATGTTCTCGGAAAACGACGTCCGCTTCCTCGAAGAGTTTACCTCGGCACACTGATAATGGGCATGCAGGTTCTTGCCGACCTGGCGGTTGTAGCCGCCGGAGGCGCAATTGGATGCATGAGCCGCTACGGTGTGGAGCATATAGGAATTTTCGACAACGACAAATACTACTACACCGTAGCCATCAACATCACCGGCTGCATAATCATAGGTGTGCTGTGGGCACTCCTGCACCATTGGAACGCCGACCGTATGTGGTACCTGTTTCTGCTCACAGGCTTGCTTGGCGGTTACACCACCTACTCGGCATTTACGCTCGACGCCATGGAACTGGTGCAGCAGGGCCGCGCCATGCAGGCTCTGTTTTACATAGCAATCACATTTATCGGAGGACTGGGCGGCTGCGCCCTGGGCCTGTTCGGCACCGAACATCTGCTTAAGCAATGACACAAAAAGAACGCTATCGCCTGATTGTAGAGCGCTTCCGGCAGATTATGCCGGTGGCAGAAACCGAGCTGCACTACGACAACCCATTTCAGCTGCTCGTGGCTGTGATTCTATCGGCTCAATGCACCGACAAACGCGTGAACATGGTTACTCCGGCGCTGTTCGAGGCCTACCCCGATGCCGCGGCGCTCGCCGCCGCCGAAGACATCGACGTGTATAACCTTATTAAGTCGGTGAGCTATCCGAACAACAAGACCAAGTCGCTCACAGGCATGGCCCGTGCACTGTGCGAACGCTTCGGAGGCGAAGTGCCGTCGACCATGGACGATCTTCTGAGCCTGCCCGGAGTCGGACGAAAGACAGCCAACGTAATCCTGTCGGTTATATTCGGGCAGGCTGCTATGGCGGTCGACACCCACGTGTTCCGCGTCAGCGAGCGCATAGGCCTCACCACCCGCAGCAAAAACCCGCAGGCCACTGAGCGCAAACTTATGGCTATGCTTCCGACCGAAGTCATTGCCACTGCCCATCACTGGCTGATACTCCACGGCCGCTATGTGTGCAAAGCCCGCAAACCACTGTGCGACGAATGTCGCCTCACAGATCTTTGCCGCTATTACTCACAAAACGAAAAAACGCAAACAGTTTAACTGTTTAACAAAACAAGCGCCTTGGCGCTCGATATGGAAGAAACATTCATTTTTATAATAGAAATGCTGGGCACTGTGGCCTTTGCAATCTCCGGCATACGTCTGGCCGCCGCAAAACGCTTCGACTGGTTCGGCGCATATGTGGTCGGTCTGATTACCGCCATAGGCGGCGGCACCCTGCGCGATGTGCTGCTCGACATCAACGTGTTCTGGATGGATAACTGGAGCTACATGGCTGTTACAGGTCTGTCGCTGGCCGCCGTGATTGTATTCCAGCGCGCCCTTGTGGGCGGTATGCGCACACTATTTATTTTCGACGCCATAGGCCTGGCACTCTTTGTTGTGGTGGGCATCAAGAAGACTCTCATGGCCGGATACCCCATGTGGGTGGCAGTGGTAATGGGCATAATCACCGGTTCATTCGGCGGTGTCACGCGCGACATTCTCATCAACGAGGAACCATTGTTTTTCCGCAAGGACATCTATGCCACCGCCTGCCTGGCCGGAGGCATCGCCTACTGGCTTATCAGCCTTGCGGGCATGTCCGAACTGGTGCCTCAAATCAGTTGCGCCATAGTAGTGATAGGCCTGCGAGTGCTGGCCGTACGCTACAACTGGTCGTTGCCAATACTTAAAGTCGACAAAAAATCGCTACCTGAAAAATAATGCAGAAAGACAACATAATACAATTTGTGAAATATTGCATGGTGGGCGTACTGAACACTATGGTATGTCTGGGCACGATATTTATCTGCAAATCGTTGTTCGGAGTCAATCCCTACGTATCGAACGCCCTGGGCTATATGGTGGGAGTACTCAACTCGTTTCTGTGGAACCGCCGGTGGGTATTCCGTTCGAACGGGCGCTACTCGCGCGAGGCAATCCGCTTTATGGCAGGCTGCGGCCTGTGCTATCTGGCCCAGCTTACGGTAGTGATGGTACTGAACCAGTCGCAGTTCGGAAACTACGAGTTCGACCTGCATTTCTTTGTTCTCTCGGGCTATGGTGTGGCCACACTGCTGGGCAACGTGGTTTACACCCTGTGCAACTTTGTATATAACCGATTAGTAGTATTCAAATGAAATTTGTATCATGGAACGTCAACGGCCTGCGCGCCGTCTGCGGCAAAGGCTTTGCCGATATATTCACCGGCCTCGACGCCGACTTCTTCTGCCTGCAGGAAATCAAACTCAGCCGGGGCCAGCTCGACCTGCAGTTCCCGGGCTATGAGGCGTTCTGGAACTATGCCGAGCGCAAGGGCTACAGCGGCACAGCCATTTTCAGCCGCCATAAACCTCTCGGCGTCACCTACGGCATGGGCATGCCCGAACACGACAGCGAAGGCCGCGTAATCACACTCGAAATGCCTGAATTCTTTCTTGTTACCGTATACACGCCCAACTCAAAGGACGGACTGCTGCGCCTTGACTACCGCATGGAATGGGAGGCCGCCTTCCGCGAGTATCTCCTTGGCCTCGATGCCCGTAAGCCGGTGATAGTGTGCGGCGACATGAATGTGGCCCACAAGGAAATCGATCTCAAGAATCCCTCCACAAACCGCCGCAGCGCCGGATTCACCGATGAAGAACGCGGCTGCATGACGCGTCTGCTCGACAGCGGATTCACCGACTCTTTCCGCCATCTTTACCCCGATATCGAAGGAGCATACTCATGGTGGAGCTACCGCATGCGCGCCCGCGAACGCAACGCCGGCTGGCGTATCGATTATTTTCTGGTAAGTGACCGGCTGGCCGACAAGATTACCGAAGCCCGCATCCACAACGACATTTTCGGCTCTGACCACTGCCCGGTGTCGGTGGAAATGAACTTATAAGACCTGAAGTCCAAATTATACATATAGCCGGCAGAAAGTACAGAAAAAACTCTGTACTTTCTGCCGGCTGTATGACAAATATCGATATTACGCCTGATGCACAGGGCGCAGCAGGTCGTTGACTGTCTTTACGGGATTGAATGTCGAGGCTGGAACCTCAACAAACACGGTGTTCCAATCGCTCATGGCGCCGTTCCAGAGGCCGGGAAGTTCCAGTGCCTTGAGTTCGCGGCCTCCAAGCGACTTCTCGCTGATGAATCCTGTGGCAGGGTCGACGTACTCGGGCAGATTGAATTTACCGCCCTTGCTGTCGCGCAGATAGCAAACCAGGTCGACCGGATTGAAGTGGGTGGCGTGGCTCATCATGCCCATTGCCTGAGCGTCATTTTTGTCAATCTGCGACGACTCAAGAATCTGGGGCGATGCCGAACCGTCGGCATTATAGGCTATATAAGGACCGCCTCCGGGTTCACCTTCGTTGCGTACCATACCGCACACACGCAGCGGACGCTCGAACTTCTTCACCAGCCACTGTACCAGTTCGGTCTTGTCCATGGTGTCGAGGTGCGGCTCGAGTATGCACAGTTTTTCAGCCACGAAACGCTTCATTTCGTCCAGGTCGGCAGAGGCGATTTCGGCAGAGGCAAGCAGCTGCAGGTAGCGCTCGATAGTATCGTGAACCAGCATCAGTTCGCCTGCTATGATTTCCTTGTAGCGTACGGTAGATTCGCGGCGGCTGTCGGGTACTACGTTGTCGATATTCTTTATGAATACCACCGTAGAGTCGAGGTCGTTGAGATTCTCGATAAGAGCACCATGGCCGCCGGGACGGAACACAATCATGCCGTCGTTGTCGCGGAAGGGCTCGTTTTCGGGAGTGGCGGCCACGGTATCTGTAGCGGGCTTCTGCTCACTCATGGTCACATCGTATGTAACACCGAATTTCTCCTCCATTTTGGGCTTTACCTCGGCAATTTTATTTTCAAAAAGCTCACGGTGGTTGGCCGAAACGGTAAAGTGTACCTTCACTTTGCCGTTCACAGCCGCGGTCTGCGCGCCCTCGGCAAACTGCTCCTCGAGCGATGTGCGCGTACTGCCGTCGGCATAGCGGTGGAAGGTCAGCATGGCCTTGGGCAGCTGGCCGTAGTTCATGCCTTGTGGCAGTATGATTGCGCCGATAAGGTCTTTGTATCGGGCTGCATCGGCCAGAGCCCGGGCATCCATGCCGTACAGACGTGTGGTGGCGGCATCAAGCTCGGCCTTGAATGGCAACTTGTCGAGGTCGGCAATCAGCCTGGCCGGCGCCGAGCCCTCGGCGGGAACATCGGCTTCGCCGTTGACAAAAGAAAAGAGGTCCTTGAACATACGCGATGCCGCGCCCGAGGCGGGCACGAATTTCTGAACATCGCCGCCGTCGGCCAGATACTTGCGCCAGCGGGCCACGGCCGCATCTTCGTCAGCCACGGTAAGCTGCTGTATTCCGTTGCCCTTTACAGCCGAGCCGGCCAGTTTCAGATAAGGAAAACCGGTACGGAAGTCATTGAGCTGAGCTTCGAGTTTTGCTACGCTGATACCCTTGGCATCCAGCTGCTGCGTGTCTTTTTCTGTAAGATTCATAAGTTTATATTTAGAACTTTAATTACTCATTCTCTTTATGAGGTTATATGCCGGCAGAATACCCATTTCGCCGGCTTTGCTCAGGTCGGCTATACCCGCGCGGCGGTTGCCCAGTTTCAGGTATATGTATCCGCGGTTATAATATGCCTGTCCCATGTTTGGAGCCAGTTCTATGGCCTTGGAGTAGGCTGCGATGGCCGATGTATAGTCGCCGAGCTCGAGATGAAGGTTGCCTTTATCAAACCATGCCGGGGCCATTCGCGGCGACAGTTGCACCACCTTGTCGAAATCGGTCAGGGCTTCGGCCAGAGCTGCCCGGCGCAGTGTGCCTCGGCTGGCGACATCGTGGCCGGGAGCGTTCTCGTCGCCGTTGTCCGACTCGCTTATTCGCATCATACGGTGGCGTATCTGGCCACGCAGATAATATGCCAGGGGGTAATCGGGCGTCAGCTCTATGGCGCGCTCGGCATCACGCATTGCATTGTCGTAGTCGCGCAGTGTCACAAAATCCATGGCTCGGCCTATGTAATCGACCGCACGGGGGCGGTGGCTCGACAGGTAGCTGTTGTAGTTGGCCACCGACTGGCGGTGGTTGTCGAATATGCTTTCGTCGATTAGCGGCTCGTTTGTAGCCACCACCATGCGGAAACGCAGCTGGCGCGAGCTATTGAGATCGTCGACCTCCTTTACGTAGTACGTGTTCTCGCCCAGTTCGTCGGGTACCGAGTAGTAGGCGAGCTCCATCATCGGCGAGGTTTCCACCTGCAGATTGCGGTCCTGCACCTTTCCGCGTATGGCCTGGTTGTTATATTCCTCCTGTATTTCGGCGGAATTTTCCACTGTAAGCAGTTTGTTGAATTTCTGAGCTTCGGCCTCTGCCACATCGGCTACAGTGGTAGCAGGGTCGGCCACCGACACACCGTCGAGCGGAATAGCTTTGGCCAGAGCCATTGCCTTGTTATAGTCGCGTTCGGCCCGCTGGTTCTGCTTCAGCTGTCGGTTGAACTGCGAGCGCATGAACCACGCGCCCGGATACTCGGGAAATTGTTCTATAACCTTGTCGATATCGGCTATACCCTCGCTGTACATGCCTTTTTTGCCACGGACAGTGGCCCGGATGTAACGGGCCTGTATATTATCGGCATCGAGTTCGAGCACTCTGTCAAGGTCGGCCAGAGCGCGGTCGTTGGCGTTTACCTCGGTGAGCAGCAGCGAGCGGTTGAAAAGAGCTGTGGGGTTATACGGTTCGAGCCCAAGGGCATAGTCGTAGTCAGCCATTGCTCCGAAATAATCGTTGAGTGCATAGCGCAGGAATGCGCGGTTGATATACAGATTGGTATATTTAGGCTGAAGGCGTATGGCCTCGTCGAGGTCTTTCACTGCGCTTTCATAGTCCTGTCCCTGCTTTATGGCCAGTTCGGCGCGCATCACATATGCAGTGGCCGATTTGGAGTTCAGCTGCAGAGCCTTGTCGATATCGGTGCGGGCGGCAATGGTGTCGGTCTTGGCCAGACTAAGCTGTGCGCGGCCCAGATAACCGTTGTCGAAGTTGGGATAGTAGCGCAGAAGCTCGGAGTAAGTGCTGTCGGCACCGCTGTAACGTTCAATTTCCACCTGTGCCAGCGCCTTGTTGAACAGCAGCTGACGGTTGCGGGGTACCAGCTCCAGAGCGTGGTCATAGTCATCGACAGCCTCGGCATTACGCCCCAGGTTCTGACGTGCCACACCGCGCACCTCCCAGGCATCGGTTAAATATGGATTAAGTTCGAGCGCCTTTGAGGCATCGGCGTCGGCGCCCTCGTAGTCCTCGAGATTAAGTTTTGCTATTGACCGCAAAAAATAAGGGTATGCCAGATGAGGCTTTGCCTGTATCGCCTGATTAAAATACTGAATCGACAGCATATAATCCTCAAAGTACAGCGCATTCTGGCCTATGCGCACCACCTGATCGGTATTCACCTGTGCTGCTGTGCCGAAGGCGGCAGCAAGTGCTATATATATGACGAATATGATTCTTTGCATTATGTCTACAAAGTTAGTCAATATTCATCAATCTATAACATAAAATAATTTAAAATTTCAGTTAATCAGTCGAGCATCAGCGGCAGACGGTAGTGTGTGGCGCGCAGCCCCATGATGCGCCCTGTGGCCTCGCTGCTGCCGAGTATGCGGGTCAGAGTATCTATGTCGACATCAAGGTCGGGGCTGTCGCCGCCACGGCGGCAAATGCCGTCGGCTATGGTAAAGCGGTCGGAGTTTCCGGCAATGCGGTCGTCGCGCACTCGCAAGGTGCATTGCAGCGACGGTTCCGACGCGGCCATGGCGTTCAGCAGCTGGTAGACATCGAGCAGACGCACCATGCCGCGCGGCTGCAGGGCGCGCTTTCTGCCGTCGACAAAGCAATCGACAACGGCCATCTGCTCGCCGAACTTACGGCGCACAAGGGCCAGCACGGCATTTTTAGCCATATTATCGCGGGCATAGAGGGCTTTTACGTGTATGCTTTCGCGGTGCGCCACAGCGAATGCCATGGCGCTGACCGGCCCGTCGTCGCGACCGACAGCGAATACATCGCCGCCGTCGAGATGCAGGTCGTCGATTATATTGTGATACTCAGCGGAACTGTGCAGCACAGTGTTGTCCGACTCGGACTCCAGACGGTTGAAGTCGCTGTAGTCGGCGGTTCTTGGCCCGTAGCCCTGCGCGGTGTCGAAATGGTGCAAGGCGGTATATCGCTCACGGTCGATATACACTGCTCGGGCAAAGCCAAAGCGTTCGTAGTAGCCGTAGAGGCTCGCGGTGGCCGGAATCAAGGTGCAGAGGGCATCGCCGCGCTCCAGTGAGCGCCGCAGACTCTCGTCGATAAGACGGCCCATATAACCGTGCGAACGGTAGCGCGGCAAGGTGCAGGCGCCGAATATATAAGCCATGTCGAGGCGTGTGCCGAAATAGCGCCAGCCATAGCTGCGGAGCAGCATGGCGCTCACCGTACGCGTGCCGCTTTCATCGTCGAGCAGCATCAGGTCGGAGTCGGAGTATACCTGCCGCATCATCCAGTCGAGCCACACGGCATCGTCGCGGAAGCTCGACTCGTATAATTTTCTGTAATCCTCGCTGCGTTTCATAGAGTCTTATTTGGGTTTGCCGGACAATGCGCCACCTTGTCGTCGCCCGGCAGTTCGCTTCTGAGCGGCATCGCGGCCGGACGCAGCAACACCCTCAGGGCAGCCGAGTATGTCCAATAGTTCCATATCCAGTTTATCAGCACCACCAGTTTGTTGCGCATGCCCAGCAGCGACATCAGGTGAACACCCATCCATGTGAGCCATGCGAAGTAGCCGCTGAAATGCACCTTACTCATGTCGACCACGGCGCGGTTGCGGCCTACGGTAGCCATTGAGCCTTTATCTTTATAGTCGAAGGGGCGGTCAAAGCGGCCGCGGTTGATGTTCAGGGCCAGATTGCGCCCCTGCTGTATTGCGGGCTGTGCCAGCTGAGGACAGCCTTGGGGGTAACGGTCGCTCACACAGCAGCAGATGTCGCCCACGGCATAGAACGAGTCGATACCTTTCACCCGGTTGTATTCATCCACCATCAGACGGCCACCCGGACCATAGGAGGGCTCTGCGCCTGTAATCTCCATCGGTAGGGCCGTAACTCCCGCTGTCCATATCACGGTATCGGCATTCAGGGTAGTACCGTCGGCAAATGTAATCACGCCGTCAGTGTAGTCTTTCATGCTTTTGCCGGTGACTACATCCACCATCAGATTGCCGAGCTGCCTCAGGGCATCGGCGCTCGACCGCCCGCTCATGGTTCGCAGCAGCCTGTCGGAGCCTTCAATCAGCACTACCCGTATTTCGGAGGAGGCAAATTCGGGATACTCGCGAGGGGCTATATAGCGCTTCATTTCGCCAAGGGCGCCTGCAATCTCCACTCCTGTAGGGCCACCGCCTATTACGGCGAAGGTGAGCATGCTGCGTCTTCTGGAGCCGTCAGAACACGCCGAAGCTCGTTCCATACGGTCGATGATGCGGTTGCGCAGCCGTATGGCCTCGCCGATGGTCTTCATGGTGAAAACCTTCTTTTCCAGATCCGGAATACCAAAGAAATTATTGGTAGTGCCGGCAGCCAGCACCAGGCGGTCGTAGGCCACGGTATCGTACTGTGTGTACACGAGTTTGCGAGCGGTGTCGATACGGCATACATCGCCCATACGGTACTCGCAGCCGCGTATACGGCGCGAGCGCATCTCGCGGCGCAGGGCAAAAGTTATCGAGCCGGGCTCAAGGCCCGACGAAGCCACCTGATACAGCAACGGCGGAAAGCAATGATAGTTGTTGCGGTCAATCAGAATCACGCGATACTTCTTTTTGTCAACGGACTTTACAAAATTCAGACCGCCGAAGCCGGCTCCGACCACCACAATCGTTTCTCGGGTGTCCATAAATGAAATAGTTTTATATACTAAACTATTTGCCGGCCCTCTTGGTTCACCGAGCCACGGTTGCGTCCTATCGGGCCAGGTTGAGGTTCAGCGACAGGCCATAGCTTGTAGATGTGGTGGGGTAGCTGCCGGTTGTAATCACCGGAGTGTTGGCCTGATGAGAGAAGTACATCGCCACCGTGATACGCTTGCTGAGAATATAACTGGCTGTAAAATTCACCGAGAATGTGTTGGTGCCCGATGTGGGCTGGGTGTAGTTGCTCTCGATGCGGCGTATGAGCGCCTTGGTGTTCTGCAACGACAGGTCGGCATTAAGGGTAAGGTCGTTGCTCACACCCTGCGCGCTGCCCTTCATTTTCAGCACAGTGTTGAAGCCCACAATCTTGTAGCCCACGCCCACTGTCAGGCCCTTGGTGGTGGCTTCCACCACCTGACCGGCCGAAGAGTTCAGTGTAAGTGTACGCTGGTCGCGGTACTCGGCATTGCCCTGCAGTTCGTTCTTGAGCGTAAAGTTT
>CAJUHX010000059.1:11408-13628 GCA_910586455.1 uncultured Muribaculaceae bacterium
GAAGCGCTCGGTGATAGCCACCGACGAAATGTTGTACGGCGACGACGGTATTGGCTGTCCGGTGAGTTCGTCGAGCGTAAAGCCCATATACCCGCCGTCGGCCGATATCCAGTTGAGATAGCTCGAATAGCTGCCTACCGAATATGTACACTGGTAGGCGTGGTTGAGGGTGAACGACTTGAATATTTTGCGCATGTTGCTCAGGTTGATGAGGCCGTCGTAGGTCACGCGCCAGTTAGGCAGCACGAACTTGAACGACGGGAAGGGGTCGAGGGTCACCTTGGCGGCGTCATTGCCCGAGTAGGCGGCCACAAATGCCGGAATGAGCACGTCGCTTGAGGTTTCGCTCACCTTGCCAACAGCCGGATTGAATTCGGTACCCGCCACCGGCGAACCCTTCAGGAAACCGCCATCGGGGTAACGCACTCCGTGGTAACGGCTCTCGACTCGCTCGCGCACCACCGGTATATAGGCGAGGAACTTGCTGAAGGCTTCGCTGTTGTAGCCGTTGTCGGCGTTGCTGCCGCGCAGGGCTGTGGCTATAGCCACATGGGTCTTGGTGTAGCTGCCCGCGAGAGTAGTGGGCATGTCGGCATACATAAACTGTACCTGGCTGCTGCGGTTGTCGGTACGGTTCATGGTCAGCTGTATCTTAAAGCCTTTGAAGGGCTCGAGTGTGGCATCGACGTTGAGTTCGTTGGTCTTCGACCATAATGCGGGCGAAGTTTGGCCGTCGTCGGTTATAAGCCAGCCACGGCTCAGTGCCTTGTCGATATAATCCTCGCCGATAAAGCCGAATGCGAAGTCCAGACCGGGCGACATGGGGCCGGCCGAACGTGTCTGGCCAAAAATGTTGCCTATGTCGGGACGGAACAGCGGCAGCGACAGCGAGCGTGTGTTGCGGTAGCGTACGGCCACATTGCGCGGTGTCATAAGCAGTCGCAGGCTGTACTCGCCCACATGAGTCCATATGCTACGCTCGTCTTTCTGTACTTCGTTGACAATGAATTTCAACGTCTGGTCACCGCGATTGAGAATACGCACTGTATTTTTGTCGACGATTTCGTATCGCACAAGCTCGGGGGTGTTCTGCATTGTCATTGCTGTCACCTTTACTTTCGGCACGTTCAGATTATGCTTTATATCGAGTGTGGTGTCGGGCTGCAGCTTGAAGTTGCGCTCGAATTTCTTGGGCTTGCGCTTAGTTGTGGGGCGCTTGTTGGCAAAGCGTTCATTTACTTTCTTGAGCACCGGAATTTTCTTGTAGAATGTTTCGAAATTCAAGCGTCCGTCGGCAGTCCACGATGCCTGGTTGGCTATGGAGTTGCCCATGCGCACACCGTCGATGGTTGCTCCGCGGTCCCAGCGGTAAGTTGCGTTATAGCTTACCGAACCTGTAAGGAAGTCGAGTACCGGAATCTTCGAGAAAGGCGCCTTGTACTGGCCTGTGAAGGTCTGGTTGTAGCTCCACGGCGTACCCATGGAGAGTATCGACTGCCATACGGTGTCGCGCCACTCGCGGTATTTGTCGGGGAAAAGGCGGCGGTTCACCGCTCCGACTGTTTCCTCGATTCGGGCCGAAGTGTTGGAGTTGAATGTAAACGTAAGCGACTTTGTCAGATTCCAGTTGAGCGACAGCTGACGGTCCCACAGAAAGTTTTTGCTCACCGATACCGGCAGCTGGAACATCACATCGGTTTCCGTCCTGGTCTGCTGCTCGTAGTAGTAGCGCGACATATTGGTCAGGAAACTGATGTTGTTGGGCAGCCAATGCAGTTCCCAGTCTTTCACAAACTTCATGTTTTTGTTTTTCGACTTTATGAAGTTGAACGGCTTAAAGCCCTTTATCATGGGCGAATAGCTGTACTGCAGCGAGCCGCGATAGTCGTTTGTGTTCTCGTACTCCGTTGTCGGATTAATCATCTTGCGCTTACTGTAGCTGAAGTTGATGGTGAAGTTGGCGGGGTCCCATGGCATGGGGGTCTTCGACTGAACATCGAACTTCATGGCGCTGAGCGAGAAGTTCTCGTTGCTGTTGGTTTCTATGGCGTAAGCGTTAATCGAATCGCGCTCCTGCTTGGTGTTGCAGTCGTCGAGGGCGTCTTTCAGCAGTACGTCCTGGTCGAGCGGATTGTATTTTGGCGAGGTCTTTTCTTTTGAATACGAATAGTACACAGGCGCACGCAGTTTGACAGCTGCCGGCAGGAAACGTCCCAGGTC
>CAJUHX010000060.1 GCA_910586455.1 uncultured Muribaculaceae bacterium
ACTGACGGTGACCGTTTTTGCGACGATAGCCTTTGCGGCGTTTCTTCTTGAAAACGATAACTTTGTCGCCCTTAAAAAGAGTGGTTTCAGTTTCCTCGCCACCACCGTAGTTGGCCTTGTGCGAAGCTACTTCACATACTACTTTTGCGCCTTCCACAGTGGGTGCGCCTACCTTGACATCACCATCGGCGTCAACCAGCAGAACGCGGTCGAATGTTACGGTATCGCCGGCTTTGGCGGCGTCGCCGAGATAGTGTACATACAGGAACTTGCCGCTTTCGGCTTTGAACTGCTGTCCCTGAATTTCTACAATTGCGTACATTATATTATAAAAATATGTAGATTAACCCGCTGAGGCGGAGCGCTTTAATACTGCACCCTCTTTTCATCCGGCCTATTGCGGAAAATTTCGACTGCAAAGGTAGCGCATTTTTTTTGCTTATCCAAATTTTTTAACGCCTTTTTAGGCTAAAAATCAACATAATCACATAATTGCATAGTTGCATAGTCGCGAAATATATGGCTCAGCATATATGCCTGCGCATACGACCGCAGCGGGCCGGAACTCGCCGCAGATTTCGGAGGGCACCGGCAGCTGCCGCGGCATATTCGCCGGGGTCAGAGCCGGAGCTGCCCGAAAAGGCCAGCGAAAGGACTGTGCCCAGAACCGCAGCGGCCAGACTTTCGCCGGCAACTCCGGGCGACGGAGATTCGCAGTCGAGGTCTATCCACAATATATCGCTGCCGCTGTCATCGGACTCAGGCCGGGAGAAGTCTGTCACACTTGCGGCCAGCTCTCCTACGGTGTGCATAAAACTGTCGCAGATAAGGCGCCTGAGCAGTCCGGCATTGTCGCGCGTCAGTACTGCCGGATTTTGGCCGGCCGACGCATTCACGGCCCTGATGGCCGATATGGCGTAGATACGCTTGGTTATATCGTTTATCGAAATGGTAATTCTCATGTCTGTTAAGATTATAGGCAGTTATTCTTCAGAGGCAAGCATGCGTTTTGCCGCCGCATGACTCATATACCAGCGCGAAGGCCGCTGATATGCAAGCACCTTCTGCACAGCCTCGCCAAGGCGCAGATTGTGCGGCGGAGCCATCAGACGGTCAACCCGCTCGAGCATCTCGCGCCAGAAGAGGCGGCGCGGACGGGTTTCGTCGCTCATGTCGGGACGTTCGCGCCGCAGGCGTCCTACCATCACTATGGCGGTGTCGTATTCCACCCCGAAGTCGGGCGGCCGGCTGTTGTGTATGGTAAGGTCGATTATGGCGTCGCGGCCAAGGCGCCGGGCCTGCACGTCGGGGCGCCGGCTCATCTGAGCGAAGGCCTCGCAGAATTCCTTGTGCTGCATACCGCCAATATTTTAGAGCGTTCTTCAATCAGCGACGCAAAGGTTTCGAGCAGGTCGCCCATGGCTATGGTGGCGTTCTCCACCTGCCTGTCGTAGAGTGCGGCACCCGCCGTACCACCTATGCTGCGGCCTTGCAGGGCATCGCCCACACCGCTTATATTGTCGAACAGTTTCATCTGCAGTTCCAGCAGGCGGTATGCCCCTACCCCGTCGGTGGGTGTCACCACCTGCTGAGGAAGCGAAGTTCCACGTCCTGTAATCGGAATCACGCCGTCGCTGCGCGCCCAGGTATCGAACACTTCTTCCCACTTCATGTCCTCGGGCAGCTGGTCGACAGGAAACAGCAGCACGCCCTTGGCTGCCGAAGCCATCATCTTGTCGATCATCATAATCAGGCGGTTGATGTAGCGCTGCTGGTCTATCACATCCTCCACAAAGGGGTGTATCTCGCCGTCGGTAAGCGGATACAGCCGCAGCACATAGGGGTGCGAACCGTGTGCGTAAGGCGAGCGGCAGCTGTCGAGCAATTCGCCCGAGGGGCTGTACCAGCGGCAGTTCCACACAAATTGGATGTCGGGCACAACCTCGGTCGGCTCCAGGCCTTCGCGTATGCGGCGGTCGTTTTCGGCATGTATGCTGTCGAGTTCGTCAATAGGCCGGTAACATACATCGCCGCTGTCGGGCTCGGAACACATCAGGCGGCTCATGGCATCGAGTGTCCACATCTCAACTACCCGGCACTTGCCGGGAGCGGGCGTAAAGAAGTCGGCGTCATCGCTAAGGCCTAAGTCCACAGGCAGGGCGCCTCGAGCCGCCGACTGCCTGAATATATCTCTCAGACGACTTATTCGCTCCAGACTGCCGTGGCCGAAGCGGGCGTACACTTCGGGCAGACTCAAGTCGTGGCACTGACCTATCAGTTCTATGTCGCGGCAACAGGGGTCTTTCACGGCGTTTATGAAAAACAGACGTGGATTCACATTCTCCACTTCGCCGTCAAGGCCTATGCGCTGCACAGCCATGCCGCTGATAAGGAATTCTTCAAGCAGGCGCGCGTCGAGCTCGGGCATACGCGGGGCACTTCCGGCCCTGCTGTAATAGCCTCGGCTTTCGGCCAGAACTCTGAAGCGCCCCACCACAGTTTTCACCAGCTGGCGAATGAGGTTATTGGTGTAAGGCTGCTTGCCGCTGAGGTAAATCTGCTCGCGCTCGCTGCGCAGCCACGGACCGTCGCATATCTGATCCGACCACTGGTCGCCATAGGTATAGCGCTTGAAGCGGTCGCGGCGCCGGCGGAAGTCGCGGGCGGCAAGCCAGGCATCGCGGGCGGCATATATCAGTTGGTTGTCGTGTGTTGTGTGCTTGTTCATATTATTATTGCAATGGCTTCGGCCAGAATGTTTTCCACAGGCATCAGCTGCGGCGCTCCTGGCCATAGTTCGTATTGGCGTCCGCGGCGTACGGCCAGCGGATGCTCCGCCCCGGGCAGAGCATATTCATTACCTATGCGTTTCAGTCGCGGGTCGCCGCTGTCGGCATCCACAATCTCGGCCTGACGCTTCCAGCCTGACAGCCGCACGGACACAAGCCGACGGCAGTCGGGAGGCAATTCCAGTACCGTGACTCCGCCCCGCGATGCGAGGGCCACGCGGGCCCTCACATCTTCAAGTCGGAGCAGGTCAAGGTCGGCGCTGTCGAGCCGCTGCAGATGTTCGGCCTCCAGCCGGGGACGCAGCACTGAGTCGATGTCGATACCGTCGAAACGCTCAACGGTGCAGTCCTCATGCAGACTGCTGAAACCGGCCAGTTTCTTCAGCTCCTGATAGTCCATATCACTCGCCGATTACTCGCATGTGGGCATCGGGATAACGGAGTACCAGACACGAAGCCTCGGTGATGACCACTGCATCGGTGTTGCGCTGGCCGCTGCGGCGAAGGTCGAGTTTCTCTACCTTAAAAGGCAGATGCACGTACTTGGTCACATACTCCGGGTCGACAACCAGACCGTCGCTTTCGTGGCCGCACTGATCAAACACCTCGCTGTGCAGCACAAGCAGCGAGCCGAAATTACTGCGGATTTCCTTGAATTCTATACCCCAGCGCACCATAGTGTCGCCGGCGGTTATGGAGCGCGTACACTCCATGCGGCTCAGAGATTCCATCAGCCTGGTACCTGCTATCAGCAGTTTTTGCTTGCTGCCGGCATTGCGTGTGAATGCGGCGCTGCACAGGTCAATCATATCGCCCTCGCCCAGCTTGGCAAGACGCAGTACGAACTGGCGCCCGGCCTGACTCCAGATACCTCCGGTAAGGTACACAGGCTCGTTCTTGACATTGTCCATAATTTTGGCCTTGGCTCCGAACACAAAGTTCTTCTCCATGCCCAGACGCATGTCGATTATCGCGGCCTCCTCCTGGTCGGAGAAAGTCCACCCCACTTCCTTTCCTGCCAACTTCTGCAAAGTACTCTGCTCTACCTGCATCTTGAAAATCTGACAGTTATTGTTCTGCTTTCTGGGCAGCGCCGAAAACTGGGCGGTCTGTACGTCGAGTTCGGAGGCAGCACGACCCATTCGCACCAGCTTGCAGCCGATTGTAATTTCCGGCACCTGAGCCACGCCATCGGCCTTGACAGGATTTACCACGCTGAAGTCCACGCCACGTTCGCGCCGGGCCACAGTATAGAGTACCAGTGGCTGTCCGTCGGCTCCGGATACTTCGGGCACGAGCACAGTTTCCGAAGGATCGAAAATCTGGTCACAGCCGGTGCGGAGGCTGATAGTGATGCTGCCGTCGTCGTCGGTCACTGCCAAAGCCGCGTCAAGGTCGGCAATTACTTCGGTTTCTGTCCGTTTGGTATCTACCGAGTAGTATTCAACGGTCATCGACGATGCGCTGCGGGCTCCTGCATGACGCGAAAGTTGGTCGATGGGAGTCGACATGGGACGCACTTTCACTATGCGGCGGTCAATCGAGTTTACAAGCAGGTCGGGCGCTGCCTCTGCAGTCAGTGCGGTAGTCAGTGGTGTGCCGCTTACATGTGTGCCGCCATCATGGCCCGGCACAAGGTTCTGGGTTTCTTCCATTGTGTAGATTAAGTTAAAGGTTGGAAAAGTTTTTGTTGCTGAATTGCAATGCAAATTTACAACATAAATTTCATTTTATCAATAGCAAATTTGAATATTAACCAATTTTAACACTAATACTTACACAAATAATAGCACCGAACAACTGTGTTAAGCTCTGTATCAAAAACTTATCTCACTCAAATCTATCAATCCGTGAACTATGGCATATAGCGTAAGGCCCGAAGCTGAATGAATGTCGAGTTTGGCGCAGATGTTGCGGCGATGTGTGGCAACAGTGTGCGACGACAGACAAAGCGCATCAGCTATCTGTTTATTGGTCATACCTTTGGCTATGTAATGGATAATTTCGCGTTCTCGTTCGCCAAGCACTGTCAGCGATTTAGAATTCTCGGCAGCCCGGCGTTTTGCAACTTTACAATTGCGCTCGGCAGCCTTGACCGCAGGCACAAGTAAGCAGTTCTCCACCTCGAAATGGGTATCAAGGTCGCGCTCGCACAAAATAATGTCGAACAGCACCGACGACAGCATATCGTTGTCGCGCTGACGATAGTGGTAAATGAATATATCCTTGAGTTCATGCAGTTTTTCCGACATTGGCTCATGCCCTGACACAAAGTCGGCCAAAGTAAGTCCGTCGGGTTTCTCACCGGCCATCAGCTGCTCGGCGTAGGCGAATATCTCTCCGTCTTCCTTAGCCATATGCTGACGCACCTCGGCGGTATATTCGTCGAAGAAGCGGATAAGCAAAGGCGTAACCTTATTATCCTGCGAATGCACTACGCCCTCCATCATATGGTGGCGGATATGCGGCAATGTAATTTCCGTAATCGACCTGTGCGCATGCCGCAGATAATTCACAAGCGACTCCAGCGATGCCGACTCTACATCGTAGGGGTACCCGCTGATAAGATTGCACACCGCCAGAAAACCGCTCCGTATGAAACTTCAAACATCCGGCGGAATCGTGGTACGCCAACATAACCATCGCCACAAATAACACCGCTACAACTCTTTCCATGGACAGCAATTGAATTTAGGGCAAAGTTATCTAAATTCCTTCAAAGGCTAAACATCTCCTGAAGCGGAGCTAAGTGATAAAAAAACACTATGGCTAATCCATATCTGAAATATTTGTTGTATCTTTGCAATATACAATAACCACAGGCCAAATGAAATCACAACACGCAAAAATCGATTGCACCACTCTGTTTTCCAACTGTCTTGGCGTATTCCAGGGCGGCGGATGTAGGGCTATCGCTTACGTGGGAGCTTTCCGCAAGGCTGTAGAAAAAGGCATAGCGTTCTCCGAGGTCGCTGGCACTTCGGCAGGAGCCATATTCGCAGCACTGATTGCGGCAGGAGCCACGCCGGATTTTCTCGAAAAAATCGCCTATAGCCCTGAACTGAAAAATATTCCGTTGCCAATCAATGAACAACGCAAAGGCCATTGGGGAATAAACGCCTTCATATCGCTGGCAAAATTAAAAAATACCGTAAATAACTTACGGCACAAGAATCCGCAAACACTATTCAAATGGGAACCGGTGAAGAATCACCGCAAATCGTTGCGCGCCCTTATCCATAGATTCGGGATCTTCGAATCCAAAAACATCCAACACACAATGAACGGATGGCTCAAAGAACTTACCGGAACCGACAACATAACTTTCAGCCAACTAAAACTACCGCTGTATGTTTTTGCCAGCGATATCGTAAACAAAAAGTGCCGGATGTGGAGCAAAGAAAATACCGGCGATGTCCCGGTTGCAGAAGCAGTGGCTGCTTCCTGCAGTATTCCATTTTATTTCAGTCCGGTACATCTGTCAGACGAAAACCATAACAAAACATTATATGTAGACGGAGGACTGTTATCTAACCGACCCGACTTTATTGCCAAAGACAAACCGAACTATTTCCAAACTATATCATTTAAACTTGAGTCAAAGCCGGCCATTATAACCTCGCTCTACGACTACACCGTGGCTATCGTCGACACCATAATCAACGGAGCCGACAAGCTGCAACACATGACGGTCGGAGTCGACGACGAAACTTTCGGACACCACCAGGTGAATGAGGTTCCTATATTTGTGGATATCTCAGCAACAGACTTTTCGAAACTCGAACGCCCGTTGATTGACAAGCTACTCAAAGCAGGCGAAAACGGCATGGAACTGTTTATAAGCCGAACCAATGACCTACTCAAAGCCGAGGAGGGGTTCAAAAAATATGCCGTGACTCCCCGACGCATACTCGCCGATAGAGAACAAATGTATAACCAGGTAGCATTCTGGTCTTACGAAAAATACGACTCCATCATTGTAGCTGACCATAATTTCGACTGGGTATGGTCGCTCTTTCCGACCTTGGTATCGTGGATAAACCGTGGTACCAGAGTCAACGTATTCTACAATTCAGCAAGTGTAACCGATACCGACGAAGCACAGAACGCAAAAAAGCGACTTGCAGAGCATGCCGGCTGCAAAGTTGAATCGGTAGATCCGGAGCGTTTGATTACAGGATTCTTTTTCCGCAATGCCAACAATTACAAATGTGTGATGTTCGAAGAATCTGCCTCCGACAACGGATTCAGCGGAAAAGTGTACAACGATGCCGTCGACAGCCATTTCATTAAAATCCTACTGTCCAGACTATTGTCAAATATCCATAAGAATAGCGAAACACCAGCTGAAATTACACTCCACTCCGTTGATAAAAACACGATAACAGAAAACCTGCAACACCTGCCCCAATACAGCCACGCATCATTCGAGTTCAAAGAAGTTCCGATTGCTGAACTAAAATTTCTCAAAGACAATGTCCGCAGCCTCAAATATAAAGAACTGCGCCACATAAAACGCCTGTACAACAAAGCCGGGCAACGCGAGTACTATCCGGCACAACTCCTTCTGTCTGGCAAATACTCAATCATAACACCGGTAATAGTAGAAAATCATCCCGGCCTCGGCATGATTGTAATAAAGGGCAATGCCCGATGTATGAAATGCCATAACGAAAAGAAGAACACAATACCGGCAATAGTTGTGTCAGGTGCGGAACCGGTCGACAAAAACATAAATCTTTTCGGCATCTCCGAAATGAGACTCTCGGAACACAAAAACCGAGGTTCTGTAAAAAAAGTATTGAATGTTTTCCGTAAAATTGACCAGAACCTCAGGCCGAACTCTACATATCTGAAAGAATGACAACTATCGACATAATAAAAAATACGTTACTTAATAATCCGGACATTGCATCAGTCAAACTTATCGGCTATGATGCCCAGAAAGACATAAAAGGAGAATACAGCACCTCCTGGACAGACAAAGACGAACTTGTATATGCCTCAGCCCTGAAGCTACGCGACCAACACTCTCTGTCATTCTGGATTGGAATAATGGCCGGATGTATAAATAATCCCAACTGGTCGGAACGTTGCCTGACAGCCTCGCTCAGACACAATCCAATACACTTCATCGCCAACATATCAATTGATAATATTGATGTCATGGACATGCTAGCCTCTGAAAACAAACGCATTGCCATTAACTCCGCCGTAACGCTCGCCGACGGTACAGAAGCGCATATACCTATGCTTGATTTCCACTTACCATTCAGCGATATAAACACCGGCATAGTAATAAATATATGCCGCCAACTCGGCGAATCAGGATATATAATGGCAAGTGGGAAATCGTATCACTTCATCGGTAAAAAGCTTTTCGGCTATAACGATATGGTGCAATTCATGGCACGAGCATTGCGATTCACACCTTTAGTAGATGAAATATGGATATCCCACCAGCTGCAAGATAAATCCTGTTCGCTTCGTATAGGGAAAAAACACGGTGTAGTACCTACACTAATATGCGAAATATGAATCCTGCTCCATGTGACATCATAGCATACATTTACATATCCGAATTATAATACCCAACTTTGCAGTGCTAATCGGAGGGTCGATAGTCGCAACTATATGGCTGGATAAGATTTCGGGCGCGCCCGAGTGTCTTATTCGGTCTTATTTTTTTGTACTTACTCTTATGGAACATACAGAAACTACAGGACTTGACTATGCCGGAGGTAAAATCAGCCGGCTATTTTCAAAAATATTCTTTCCAACTTTGCTGGGCATGATTTTCAACGCCTTGATTACAATCATCGACGGCGTATTCGTAGGACGCAGCGTTGGCCCGGACGGCATCGCCGCCGTAAATATAATAGCTCCGCTGTTTATGGTTGTAACCGGCTGCGGACTGATGTTCGGCATCGGGTCGTCGGTTATCGCCGGCATCGCCATAGCCCGCGGCGACGCGCGGCGCGCGAGTGTCAGCACCACACAGGCATGTGTGTTCTCTTTGATGCTGATTTCCGCTCTCACAGCCTCGCTGTTGCTCTTCCGCCACGATACTGCACGGCTGCTGGGCTGCTCCGACGATCTTATGCCGCATGCCATCGACTACCTCACTTGGCTTATCCCGGGCATATTCTTCCTTATTTTCGAATGTATAGGCATGATGGTGATACGCCTCGACGGCTCGCCTAAGTTCGCCATGTACTGCAACATAATACCGGCGGTAATAAACATAGCCCTCGACTATTATCTGGTGTTCCCCTGCGGAATGGGTGTTAAAGGCGCCGCCATCGCCACCTCGGCCAGCATTGCCATAGGCGCCGCCATGGTGCTGGTGTACTTCATGCGATTTTCGTACATTATAAAATTCCGTTGGAGCAGCCGCGGATTCGCCGCCAACTGCATGCGGCAGATTCGCATCGGCTCTTCGGCGTTCATCACCGAGATTGCCATGTCAGTTATGATGCTCACCGGCAACTACGTGTTCATGCAGTACTACGGTGATACCGGTGTGGCCGCTTTCAGCATCGCCTGCTACCTATTTCCACTTATGTTTATGATAAGCAATGCCGTAGCCCAGTCGGCCCAGCCCATTATCAGCTATAACTACGGAGCCGGGGCCACGAACCGTGTAAGTCACGCTTTCCGACTCAGCCTCAAGGTTGCGGCACTGTGCGGCCTTATCTCCTTTGCGAGCATAGCCTTGGGAGCGCGCCAGATAGTGTCGCTGTTCATATCGCCAGACTGCCCGGCCGGGCGCCTCGCCACAGCCGGGCTGCCTGTGTACTCGGTCTGTGCCCTGTTTTTTGCCGTCAACATATCTTTCATAGGCTATTACCAGAGCATCGAGAAGGCGCTAAAGGCCATGGTATTAACTCTTATGCGCGGCATTGTGGTGCTTGTGCCCATGTTCCTGCTGCTGCCTCGCATAGCCCCCGACCGGGGAGTATGGGCGGCCATTCCGCTGTCGGAGGCATCTACTCTTGCCATTATATGCGCCACATACCAGCTGTCGGCACGTAAATTCGCCCGTTTTTCGTAACTTTGCATCCCCAACAGGTATATACTGCGAGAATGATACACAAAATAGCATTGATTTGTCTGACCGCTGCAGCCCCCGCTCTGCTTGCCGCCGAAGTACCCGACAGCACGGAAGTATACGAACTCCACGAGGTTACTGTCACCGCCAACTCAGCACGGCAACGCCTCGACAACATCAGGCCGGGAGCCGAGCGGCTCGAACTGCCCAAACTGATGAAGATGCCGGCATTCGGCGGTGAAAGAGATATTATTCGCTCCATAGCTCTGCTGCCGGGCGTAAACAGCGAAGGCGACGGCGGTGGCGGATTCGAGGTTCGCGGCGGCAACGCATCGCAGAATCTGGTGCTGCTCGACGGCATTTCGCTCTACAACCCCGCCCATGTAATGGGCATTTTCTCAACTTTCAACGACGACGCCCTCGGAACTGCCACTCTGTACAAAGGCCCCATACCGGCCATGTATGGAGGAGCCTCGTCGGCCGTCCTCGAAACCACTCTCGCCCCGGGCGACATGCAGCAGTACCACGGCTCGGCCACCGTAGGCATACTGGCGGCTAAAATCAAAGCCGAAGGCCCGCTGGTCAAAGACCGTCTGTCGATGTCCGTCACAGCCCGCCGCTCGTACGTCGACGCTTTCTTGAAAATGATTCCGCAGTACCGCAGCACGGTTATGAACTTCTACGACGTCACCGCTCGCCTGCACTACCGCCCCTCGCCGCGCCATACCGTCTACGGTTCATTTTTCATTGGCCACGACAACATGGCCGTGGGCAGCATCATGGGCATGTACTGGGGCAACCTCGGAGCCTCGCTCAACTGGCTGGCTCGCACCTCCGAAAAACTAAGCTTCACCACCACCGCATCGTTTACCCACTACGACCCCAAGATGGCAATGAACATGATGGAAACTGAACAGCTGATGCGCACCTACATACACAACTACTCGCTCAACGAGCAGCTGCGCTTTGAGTTCAGTCCCGGCCATAAGCTCGACGCCGGTGTACGCAGCGAACTACTGCGTGTAAAATCAGCCGAATGGGCTTTCAACAACGCCACCGAGCGTGAGCTGCGTTCGCTCTGGGTCAACTCGGCATGGCTCGACTACAGCACCGCCATAGCCGGCAAAGTCGACCTCAGCCTGGGGCTGCGCCTCGACGTTTCGACCGTTCCCGCCGGCAGCGGTTTCCATGACTTCGTAACAATCGAACCCCGGCAGAACAACTTCGACGGCACCTCATATACAAACCTGCAGCCAAGGGGCGCCATAAAATACTCGTTCAGCCGCTGTCACAACATAAAGGCCGGTGCCGGAACTACTTCGCAGAACCTGCATGCCATACGCTCAAGCGCCACATCATTCCCCTTCGACCGCTACGCACTCACCTCGGCACGCGTAAAGCCCGAGAAAGCCGCACAGTACGACATAGCATACTGCGGCATGACAGCCGGAGGCGAATTCGACTGGTCGGCCGAAGGTTTTTTCAGAAGCATATCGAACGTCTACGACTACATCGACGGGCGCGGATCTTTCTCCGACATAGCCCTCGAAGACATAATACTCGGCGGTAAAGGACGTAGCTACGGAGCCGAATTCATGCTGCGCAAAAACACCGGACGGCTCACCGGCTGGCTGGCATACACACTGTCGCAGACCCGCACACGCATTCCGGGCATCAACGACGACCGATGGTACAATGCCTCCAACGATCGGCGGCACGACCTCTCCGTAACCGCCATCTACACCATCTCCGACAGCTGGAATCTCTCGGGCGCATGGATTTACTCGTCGGGCAGACCACTCACTGCCCCCGACGTAAAATATGAAATCGGAGGCGAAACCTGCTATTATTACTCGGCCCGCAACAGCTATCATACACCCGCCACACACCGCCTCGACCTCTCGGCCACCTATACCCACACCGGCCACAAATTCACCTATCAGTGGTCGTTCGGCCTTTACAACGCCTACTGCCGATACAACCCTTACATAATATACTTCGAGGACGACCCGTCCAAACCATCAGGCACCAAAGCCGTACAGCAGTCGCTCTACGGCCTGATTCCTTCGGTTTCATACACTCTTAAATTCTGACATCAATGAAGCATACCGGCATACTCACCGCATGCACCGCCGCAATAGCGCTGACCGCCTGCGAAAAAGAACTCGACTTCAGATACACCCCAATCGCCCCCCTCACTGTAATCGAGGCCGAACTCACACCGTCCGGGGCTAAAGTGGCCGTTTCTCTAACCACTCCGATGGACGAACCAATGGACCGGACACTACTCACCGACGCCACCGTAACCCTGCTCGACCTCACCGACGGCACCGAATGCACACTCACACCCGACACCGACGGCCTCTATACCTCGGCAACTCCGGGCATCACCGGCCACGATTACACACTTACTGTCGAGCGCCGGGGGCAGCAGTACACGGCAAACGCCACCATGTACCCGCCCACCGAAATTACCGACATGGAATTCAGCTGGATACGCATGCCATACGACCATGTCGCAGTATTGCAGTGCCAATACCGCGACCTCGCCGCCGACGGCATACGTTGCTACTGGGTGAAAATATACCGCAACGGCAAAATATACTGCTGGGCCGAACAGGACAACCGCATAGCCCACAACGGCATCTGCACATACACCACCATGACCACCCGCAAAGACACCGACAAAGAAGACGACGACGAAATCCTCTACGACGGCGACAAAATCACCTGCACCGTCTGCCCCGTTTCTCAAGCCATGCACAACTACCTCGAGGCTCTGCAAAACAACAGCAACGGCCCTGCCCTGTTTGCCGGCGACCGCTGTCTGGGTTACTTCATAGCCACATCGCCCGTATCGGCTTCAGTCATATTCCGGCCCGACGACCTGCCGCTGCAGGAATAAGCGTCGGTCCAATAGCCGCACATCCATTTTCTAATATTTAAATTTTGATAGCCCTAATATTGAATCCCCTGACTTTTTTTCCGCAAAGATATAGTCTTTGATTCCATCAGACAATACGCCATCACGGATGTTATACAATACAGCTCACATTCGACGGCATATTCTCGCCACCACTAATCATCACATTATAAACAAGATAGCAAAAAAGAGATAAAAAAGTTTCAAAAAAATTTGGTCACATCAAAAAAAGTCACTAACTTTGCAACGCAAAACACGGGAAACCCCTTGCAAAAGGTGCCATAGCTCAGTTGGTAGAGCATCGGACTGAAAATCCGTGTGTCCCCGGTTCGAATCCTGGTGGCACCAC
>CAJUHX010000061.1 GCA_910586455.1 uncultured Muribaculaceae bacterium
GGCATAACCCTGGCGGCACTGAAAGCCGCAAACCCCAAAGTAAAAAGCGACAAAATTCAGATAGGCCAGACTATTATAGTGCCGGAAAAAACATCGAAAAACAAACGCCGTTAATCCAATCCTTACTATCACATCATGAAAAAAGACATTCCAAAAGAAGCCGTTAGCACCAAAGTGCCTCCGGCCGAGGTCGACCCTATCGACCTGCCTGAAAACGCCTTCCGCGAACTCGCGGCCGACGAAGAGTATCGGCCGCTGATGCATCCGGCGCGCGAGTATCAGGAAGTGACTCCCTACTCAGTGACCATGGGCCTGATTCTGGCGGTGGTATTCAGTGCCGCAGCAGCGTATCTGGGCCTTAAGGTCGGTCAGGTATTCGAGGCCGCCATACCCATTGCCATCATAGCTGTGGGTGTATCATCGGCCCTCAAGAAAAATAATGCTCTTGGGCAGAACATTATCATACAGTCGATTGGCGGCTCGTCGGGCGTAATTGTAGCAGGTGCCATCTTTACCCTTCCCGCTCTGTACATATTGCAGGCAAAGTATCCCGAAATAACCGTAAGCTATCTGGAGATATTCCTCAGTTCGCTGTTCGGCGGAGTGCTGGGCATTCTGTTCTTTATACCTTTCCGAAAATATTTTGTAAAGGACATGCACGGCAAATACCCCTTCCCTGAGGCCACCGCCACCACACAGGTGCTGGTAAGCGGCAACACCCAGGCCGCAGGCAAGTCGGAGGGAGGTCAGGCCAAGCTTCTGCTTATGGCTTCGCTTGTCGGCGGCATCTACGACTATGTAGTGGCTACATTCGGCTTCTGGGCCGAAACTGTCACCACCGCCGCATACAGCTGGGGCCAGACTCTGTCTGAAAAATTCAAATTCGTATTTTCGTGCAACACCGGCGCCGCACTGCTCGGCCTGGGCTACATTGTAGGACTGAAATACGCCTTTGTAATCTTTGCCGGCTCAGTGTTCGTATGGTGGGTAATCATGCCTCTGATGGGCGCCTACGGCTCGCCCGAAATCCAGGCCATGGACGCCGGCACGCTCTTCTATGAAGTTGCCCGCAAAATCGGCATCGGCGGCATAGCCATGGCCGGTGTGATAGGCATCATCAAGTCGTGGCCCATCATCACCCAGGCCGTCGGTCTGGCCGGTCGCGAGCTTAAAGGCAGCACAGGCAACACAAAATCCATACGCTGGCAGCAGGATATAAGCATGAAGCACATAGCCTATTTCGTGGCCATTGCCCTGATAGCGGTGCTGGTATTCTTCTGGCTTGGTGTAATCAACACCTTCTGGCAGGCACTGATTGCATGGCTTGTGGTGGCTGTTATCGCCTTCCTGTTCACCACCGTGGCCGCCAACGCAATCGCCATTGTGGGTTCCAACCCTGTGAGCGGCATGACTCTCATGACTCTTATCATCGCCTCGGCCGTGTTCGTGGCCATAGGCCTCAAGGGTGCCTCGGGCATGGTAGCCTCGATGGTAATCGGCGGCGTGGTATGTACCGCCCTGTCGATGGCCGGCGGCCTTGTCACCGACCTCAAGGTAGGCTACTGGCTGGGCTCCACCCCTCGCAAACAGGAGCAGTGGAAATTTCTGGGCACACTGGTGTCGGCGGCTACCGTAGGCGGCGTAATCATGCTGCTCAACAAGGTTTACGGCTTTGCCGGCCCCGACGCTCTGTCGGCTCCGCAGGCCAACGCCATGGCATCGGTACTCGAACCCATGATGACAGGCCAGGAAACACCCTGGATTCTCTACATCACCGGCGCCATACTTGCCGTGCTGCTCAACTGGCTCGGCGTGCCCGCCCTCGCCTTCTGTCTGGGCATGTTCATCAATCTCGAACTCAACACTCCCATGCTTGTGGGCGGTCTTCTCAGCTACTTCGTAGCCCGCTCGACCAAAGATGCCAACCTCAGCCGCCAGCGCAGCGACCGAGGTACCCTCATAGCATCGGGTCTGATTGCCGGCGGTGCATTGTTCGGAGTGTTCGCCACCATCACCAAGATGTTCGGCGTGCAGTCGACCGTCGACCGGAGCGCCATGGGCCCGCAGCTGCTGGGTCTGGCCATATATATCGCCCTCTTTATCTTTGTACTCATCACCTCATGCAATAAGAAAAAATGAAAAAAACAATATTATTCTCCATGGCTCTGACAGCAGCCTTTTCGGCAATAGCACTGCCCCCATATCCGGCGGCTCCCAAAGACGGTACCGTCGACGATTATTTCGGCCATAAGGTGGCCGACCCATACCGTCCGCTCGAAGACGACACCGCCTCTGTGACTACCGCATGGGTAGAAGCCGAGAACGCAATTACACGCGACTACCTCGACGCAATTCCGTTCCGCGGCACACTGCGCAAACGCCTCGAAGCTCTCAACAACTACACCAAAACCGGTCTGGTAGGCAAGATGAAAGACGGCAAGTACTACTGGTTTGCCAACAACGGCCTGCAGAACCAGAGCGTACTCTACCGCAGCGACGCGCCCTACGGCACACCTCAGGAAGTTCTCGACCCCAATAAACTCAGCGACGACGGCACCGTGGCCCTCACCGGCATAAGCATGAGCGACGACGGCAAGTATCTGGCTTACACCATATCGCGCAGCGGCAGCGACTGGACCGAGATTTATGTACTCGACGCCAAGACCCTGAAACTGCTGCCCGACCATATCGAATGGGCCAAGTTTACCGGAGCCGAATGGCGCGGTGACGGCTTCTTCTACAGCGCTTATCCGCGCCCCGAAGCCGGCAAGGAATTCTCCAACGCCAACGAATACCACTCTGTGTACTTCCATAAGCTGGGCACTCCGCAGAGCGCCGACGAGCTGATTTTTGAAAACCGACAGGAACCCCTGCGCTTCCACCTGGCCCGGGTGACCGACAAGGGCAACTACCTGCTGCTGACCGGCAGCGGACAGGGCACCGGCAACATGCTGTCGGTACGCGACATGCGCAAACCCGGCTCGAAGTGGCTCACCATCGAACCCACTCAGAACAACGACATCTCGCCTATCGAAACCATAAACGGCACCCTCTATCTCTACACCAACATCGATGCCCCCAACTACCGCATCGTAGCAGTCGACCCGGCCAATCCGGCCCGCGAGAACTGGCGTACAGTGGTGCCCGAGAGCAAGCACGTGCTTTCAGGTGTGGACGTAACCGGCGACAAATTCATTCTCACCTACGACTACGACGCCGCACACCGCGCATTCCTCACCGACCTCAACGGCAAGACCATCAGCGAAATCAAACTGCCCACCTATGGAAGCGTTGGTTTCAACTGTGGCAGTGACCATCCCGAAGTATTCTATAGCTTCAATTCATTCACCTATCCATCAGCCATCTACAGCTACGACAGCGCCACCGGCACAAGCAAGCTGATGAAACAGACCGAAGTACCGGGCCTGAACTCCGACGACTACGTTACCGAGCAGGTATTCTACCCATCGAAAGACGGCACAAAGATACCCATGTTCATCATTTACAAAAAGGGCGTGAAACGCGACGGCACCAACCCCACCCTGCTCTATGGCTACGGCGGCTTTGCTGTGACCCTCAACCCCGGTTTCAACGCCAACCGCCTGCTGTGGCTTGAAAACGGCGGCGTGTATGCCATGGCCAATCTGCGCGGCGGCAACGAATACGGCGAGGCATGGCATCTGGCCGGCACCAAGCTGAACAAGCAGAACGTATTCGACGACTTTATCGGTGCTGCCGAATACCTCATCGCACAAGGCTGGACCAAACCCGAACACCTGGCAATTCAGGGCGGCAGTAACGGCGGTCTGCTTATCGGCGCCACCACCAACCAGCGCCCCGAACTCTTTGCTGTGGCTATTCCGCAGGTTGGCGTAATGGACATGATGCGCTATCACCTCTTTACCATCGGCTGGAACTGGGCCCCCGACTACGGCACCTCGGCCGACTCGCCCGAAATGGCCAAGTACCTGCTGGCTTACTCACCCCTGCACAACATCAAGAACGACGGCACCCCTTACCCTGCGATAATGGTGACTACAGCTGACCACGACGACCGTGTAGTTCCGGCTCACTCGTTCAAATACGCCGCTACACTGCAGGCCGCAAACACCGGCGACAAACCCAAGCTGATACGCATCGACAGCAAAGCCGGCCACGGTGCAGGCAAACCCATAGCAAAGATTCTTGACGAGCAGGCCGACATCTACTCGTTCATATTCTACAACCTCGGCATCGACCCGACCAAGAAATGAAAAAAGCGTCGACGATACTCCTCGCGGCTGCAATGGCCTGCGCAATGCACAGCTGCTTCACAGGCATTGAAAGCACGCCGCGCATTGGCGACGGCGAACTGAAACGTCAGCACGTAAGCACCACTCCGGAGCAGAGATTCCTCTCCGGAGTGGTTGCAGCGCGCCCGTCGCAGTGGCAAAGCGGCAAGGAGTTCTACGTCACCGATTCCAAGATAAACCTGATATTTACCTCGGCCTCCACGGGCACCGACTCACTGGAGGGCGAGGTAATACACTTCTGCCGCTTCGACAGCGTACCGGCTGTCGACAGCCACAGCGCCGCAGAAATGATTCTCACCCACGGCTCCGACACCCTGCGCTGGCGACCGGGATTCAACCTCGATGAACTCGCCGGGCGGACCCGACTCGACATTCCGTTCTCCGTCGACCTCGACATGGTGGCACAGGTACGCTCGCAACTCGCCGGAAATACATATTACATCACCACCCCTCTGTGGTACCACCCGGCCACCATGCAGAGATCAGGCGGTCTGCGCCATGTGCCCGTACTTATCCGCGATGTACAGCCGGGCACAGCCGACATGCCGCTTAAAGTAATATTCACCCCGCAGACCGACCGGGCCGACAGCAGCCGGCGTTGCGTGCTTATGACTATTGGCGACAGACGGCTCGCCACTCGCAATTTCGACAGGCTTTTCGCCTTTGAGAACCCACGCCGCCGCTACCCTGCGATTACCGACGAAGTATGGAATCTGATAATCAACTCCAAAGTCCGCGAAGGCATGACCCGCGACGAATGTCGCCTGGCACTTGGCGCACCACTTCAGATTATCCATGGCTCGGGCACACTTGGCACAACCGAACGCTGGAGCTACCCCGACGGCGTGTACCTGATTTTCGACGACGGATTCCTTACCCGCTTCCGGCTATGATTCCGACATAACAAACAATTGCCGCCACTGCGTGTTATATATGAAAATATAAAACCGCACGCTACAATGAAAATAACATTCCTTGAAAACAGCGGCTTTATGGCTGTGACCGATAAAGCCGTGATTGTATTCGACTACCTCCATGATCCGGCCAACAAGGTTGTGAAAGAACTGGAACATAACCCGGAACTTCCGGTGGTGTTTTTTGTAAGCCACCATCATTCCGACCATTTCAACAACGAAATATTCAATCTCGGCCAGAACCACCGCCGTGTGTACGTAATCAGCAACGACGTACGAGGCATAGCCGACTCCGACCTGCCCATACAGTGGATGAGCCGCGGCGACATTGTGGAAAACCTGCCCGGAATAAGCAAAGTAGAGGCCCTCGGAAGCACCGACGAAGGGGTAAGCTTCGCCTTAACGCTGCCAGACGGCAAAAAACTGTTTCATGCCGGCGATCTCAACTGCTGGCACTGGAAAGAAGAAAATACCCCGGGCGAGGTCAAAAAGGCTGTGAACCTGTTCGAAACACAAGTCGACCGCATAGCCACGCTATATCCCGAATTCGATGTGGTGTTTTTCCCCGTAGATGCCCGCCAGGGCCGCGACACTGCCATGGGCGCGGCAATATTCATCGACAAAATCAAGGTAAAAGACTTCTTCCCCATGCACTTCGGCGGCGACTACCGCCCTGCATGCGACTTCTACTCATACCCGCTGCAGGCCGAAACAAGCACCGAATTCCACTGCCTCCACAAGCCAGGCGAGTCCGTTGATATTATCTGAATTATTCCTAACATAAACACTTTCAACTATGATTAAGATGATGCTGATAGCCGGTGCCGGCGGATTCGTGGGCACCTGCGGCCGATACCTTGTAGGCAAATGGAGCGGAGCCATATTCCACGGCTCGTTCCCTATGGGTACATTTCTGGTAAACGTGATCGGTTGCTTTATCATCGGCCTGCTGTTCGGTCTGCTCGAACGCGCCCACGTAATGACATCGGGCGAGAACGCCCTGCTCATCACCGGCTTCTGTGGAGGTTTCACCACCTTCTCGTCGTTCGCCGACGACATGTGGGTACTTGGCAGCAAAGGCGACTGGAGCACATTTGTATTCTACCTCGCAGCGAGCGTAATCTGCGGCGTCCTTCTGGTATGGGCCGGCCGGGCACTGATTCGCTGAATTAGAATTATCATCCCTTTTTTAAGACTCACAGAGTAATCCTGAAAACTCTGTGAGTCTTTCTTGCTTTGTGATATACCTGTCCGACCCAAGTCTATCACACCGACTTTAGCCGCAATATGCCGACATTCGCCACAAAACAGACAAAAAACTCCAAAAAAACAGCATCTGTTCCAAAAAAAAATCCAAAAATACTTTGAATCCTGAAAATTTTACTAAATTTGCAACAGACAAGTTCACCGCAATGAACCTGCATTATCATCCACAACAAACCAACGTATATGAAACATCCAACTTTTTATGCTTCCTTGCTGTTGCTTGCCGTATCGGCTTTGCCTGCAATGGGCCGCACCACTATTACGGTGAGCGGTTCAGGCTCCGACGATGCGGTTTTTGACGTTACCGACGGGCTGGTCATTGACTTTGCAAGTAAGGCAGGCTCGATGGTTATGAAAGAAAGCGCCACCAAGGAGTCGACTTTCGCAATTACCGACTCCTCTGTGCTTACATTCAGGACCGAGTCCGGCGTAGCCGACATCACCGCCAATTCAGCCATAGCACTGCGCCGGAATCCGGTTGAGTCCGCACTTGAATTTACAGCCGCACCCGAGTCGGCATGCACCCTGCACGTTTATTCGCTGCAAGGCGCCGCTCTGCTTACAGTAGCCGACTGGCAGGGCGAAAGCGTCGACGTAAGCGACCTCACTCCCGGACTTTACATCGTTAACATCAACAACCAAAGCATTAAATTCTACAAAAAATGAAAAAACATATACTCGCTCTCGCCGCATATATAGGTATCACCGGCATCATGATGGCCCAGGCCGACGGCCCCAACCGCCTGCTTGTAGTGGACCAGAACCAGCAGTACAAAGCATTCAACCTCGGCAACGTCAACAAAGTTGAATTCGCAACCGTAGAAGGCGAAGTAGCTGCAAATTTAGAGATTCTGTCGTCAAGCCGCACCGAACTCAGCGTAAAGGTTACCCGCACACCCGACTGCTCAAGCTTCATGATTAATATAATGCCGGGCGTAACCGCACGCCAGATTGAGAAAAACCCCTCAAACGCAGGCGAATACATGGAGTCCATTGAATCGCCTAAATATGCCGAGGACTTCACCAGCGGCAGCCTCACAGGCTTTGAACTCCCCTACAACACCGAATATGCCGTTGCTACCGTAGGCTTCGACTCGTACGGTGTGGCCTGCGATTTCCGCGCCGAATACTTCACCACCGAAAAGGCACCCATAGAAGGCTCTCCCAAAGTCGACCTTAAGGTTGTAAACACCGGCCTTACCACTATCGACCTCCATTTTACACCCAACGACGATACATCTACCTACTCCTTCTGCATATTCACCGAAGGCAATGCACAGCAACAATTCGAAACATTCGGTCCGGCCTTCGGCTTCTCCAACATCGGTCAGATGATTACCTCATTCGGCGGCAGCAACTCCGGCGTTGTAGACTATCAGTATAAAGACCTGGATCCCAACACCAAATATGAATTATACGTTCAGCCATTGGACAAAAACGGCAATATGGCCGACTTGCAGATTTTCGACCTCGAAACCCTGAGCCAGGGCGGCAGCGGCGATGCGCATGTAGATATAGCACTCAGTGAATACAAACTCGCCGACTGGAATGGCGAAATGAAGCCCAGCCAGTTTATCACATTCACTCCCAACGATCAGTCGTGGTGCTACCGCTTCGGTGTATACCTCGCTCCTATATACGATGCCAACCCCGATGCTATCAAGGAAGAAATCGCCAGCGAACCCCCGATGCCCGACATGGCCCACTGGTTCTTCTTCTCGCCCGTTACTACCGACTTCCAGATTAACCCCAACACTGAATTCGTAGTTATCGCCACCGCCAAGAACGCCGACGGCGTATGGGGCGAAGCCAACGTATCGCGATACACCACTCCGGCCTCTACAAACGGCGCTCCCGCAATGCAGAAGGCTTCGTCGCTCAACGGCCCGGCCAAAATCGCCGCCCGCTTCGCGCCCAAGTCCAAGAGCATGTTCCCCGCTCTCTTATCCAATAAAATTGTTCTGACAAAATAAGCTTCGCCAACGAAGCCACCCAATCGACATCCCCCGGCACATGTGCCGGGGATGTCTGCATATACGGCATTGAACCTACACTGCCGCCGAATTGTTGTCTTATCATAGGCGCGCCAATGCAGCGCCGCTGCCATTACATCACAAGCGTATGCAAGACAATATCAAAAAAATCACAGCACTCGGACTGCTGGTAACACTGGGCATAGTATTCGGCGATATAGGCACATCGCCGCTGTACGTGATGAAAACCATCTGCCACGCCACACCCGGCTACGGTCCCGACTACATACTTGGCGCAGTGTCGCTGGTAATATGGACACTGACACTGCAGACAACCATAAAATATGTGCTGATAGCCCTCCGCGCCGACAATAAAGGCGAAGGCGGCATTCTGGCCCTGTACTCACTGGTACGCAAAGGCAGAAAGCGATACCTCTACATCCTTGCCGCAATAGGCGCAAGCACACTGGTAGCCGACGGCGTTATCACTCCGGCCATAACCGTAACCACATCGGTCGAAGGCCTGCAGGCCATTATGCCCGACCCGCCCGTAATACCGGTGACACTGCTGATTATATCGCTGATTTTCATAGCTCAATCGCAGGGCACCTCGGCCATCGGCAAGATGTTCGGCCCCGCCATGCTGCTGTGGTTTCTCATGCTGGGCATACTCGGAGCCGCAAATCTGGGCCACGACTGGAGTATACTCAAGGCCTTCAATCCATGGTATGCCGTAAGAATACTTATCGACTATCCCGGCTGGTGGCTGATACTGGGAGCCGTATTCCTCTGCACCACCGGAGCCGAAGCACTGTACAGCGACCTCGGCCACTGCGGACGGCTCAACATAAGCGTGGCCTGGATTTTCGTAAAGTTGATGCTTATACTCAACTATCTTGGCCAGGGATCATGGATACTCGCCCATCCGGCCGACATGGGGCCGGATGTCAACCCCTTCTACGCAATAATGCCACACTGGTGGCTGCTGCCCGGCATAATTATGAGCGCGCTGGCATCAATCATAGCATCGCAGGCACTCATCAGCGGGTCGTTCACCATATTCTCCGAGGCCATGAACATCGACTTCTGGCCTCGCCTGCGAATCAAATACCCAACCTCGCTGAAAGGCCAACTGTACATACCCTCGGTCAACCTGTTTCTCTTCGCCGGATGTATACTCACCGTACTGCTGTTCCGCTCCTCGGCCAACATGGAAGGCGCATACGGCCTGGCCATCACCGTGACCATGCTCGTCACCACCGCCCTGCTCGCCATATGGCTGCGACAGCGTGGCACCCGGCGCTGGATAATCTACAGCTTCCTGGGTACATTCACCCTGATCGAAGGCATGTTTTTCTGCGCCAACCTGTTCAAATTCATGCACGGAGGCTGGTACACCCTGCTCATAGCCGGCATAATCACTGCTACCGTGATAATATGGAAACGCGCCAGCCGCATACGCAGCAAATATTTCACCTACAGCCGGGCTCACGACAACATTCCTGTCGTGGCCGGCATAAGCACCGACCGCGACATCCCCAAATACGCCTCCAATCTGGTGTATATCAGCCGCTCGCCCGACCCTCTGATGATTGAGAGCAAAATCCTCTACAGCATCATAAACAAACAGCCCAAACGCGCCGACCACTACTTTTTTCTGCGCGTCGAGTTTACCGACAGCCCCGACACACTGGAGTACAGCGTAACCGAACTGTTGCCGGGCAAGATATTCAGCATAGGCATGCGCATAGGGTTCAAGGTCGAGCCACGTGTGACACTGTATCTGCGCCAGGTAGTCGAAGACCTGGTGGCAGCCGGACGCCTCGATCTGGTATCGGCATACACCTCGCTGCGAACACTCAACATACCCGGCGACTTCCGCTTTACCGTAATACACCGGGTATTCTCGCCGTCGAGCGACTGCCGACCGGGCGAACGCCGCATAATGAACCTATACGAGCGGCTGCGCAAAATCGGACTCGACACCACCGACGCTCTCGGACTCGATACCAGCAACACCACAATCGAAAATGTGCCCCTGATACTGGCCTCTCGCAACCGCCCGCGGCGTATTAAAGAAATTTTTCCGTAATTTTTATTTGTAATCTCGGAATCTTTGCTTAACTTTGCAGCAAAATCACTTAAAACGGTTATAGTTATGAAATTTCACATCGTAGGCAGCTACCTGCCACAAGATTATCTCATAAGTGCCAGCAATGATTTCGAAAACGGTCGTCTGAGCCCACAAGACTTCCGCAACGTAGAAGACCGCGCCATCGACGAACTCGTTGAACTCCAGCTCAAAGCCGGAGTACCCTCGGTGAGCGGCGGCGAACTACGCCGTAAATACTGGGACCGCGACTTCTACTTCGGCCTCAACGGCATAGAGCGCGAACGCGTTGACACCGGACGCATATACCAGGAGCGCTGGGCCTACTCGAACCAGATAACATTCACCGACCGCATCAGCTATAATCCACAGCACCCATTCTTCGAATTCTTCACCTACCTATATAACAAAGTCGACGGCCGCGCACGCTGTCGCCAGACCCTGCCTTCGCCCGCCGACCTCTACCTGACAATTCTCGACAAGGCCGAAGGCCGGATCGAGCGCCTCTATCCATGGACCGAAACCCTGCTCGACGACATCATCGATGCCTACCGGAGCACCATACTCCACTTCTATAAAATCGGTTGCCGAAGCATACAGCTCGACGACAGCGCCTGCGGACGCCTTACCGACCCCGCATACGCCGATGAACTGCTACGCGGAGGCGTCGACATAATGCAGCTGCAGAACAACATAGTCAAACTCCTGCAAGACACTCTCACAGGTCTGCCCGACGACATGTGGAAGACCGTATACCTCTCAAGCGGCCCCACCATAGTACCCGACTGGAGCGCGGCAGAAACCACCGACAACATCATGCCGCGCGTACTGGCAATGGACAATGTCGACCGCTTCTATATGCCCTTCAACACCTCAAAGCCCGAAACCGCCGAAGTACTGCGCTTTGTAAACCCGCATGCCGCGGTAGCACTCGGACTCGTTTCGGCCCACACCCCCTTCCACGACAAACTGGGCCGCATACTCGACTTCATAGCTCTAGCTCGCACATACATACAGCCCGACGACCGTCTGAGCATCAGCCCCAAAACAGGCTTCAAGCTCACCAGCTATGCAAGCCGCGGACTTATGTTTGAAGACCAATGGCGTAAAATCGACGATATCAAGGCACTGGCGGCCACCATCTGAAACTGCCTCCACAGTCCACATACCATATTTCGGGAGCGAGAAGACACACTGCGGAAGCACCTCAAAAGAATAATCGCAGAAAATTTTGCATTTCCTGCTAAAAAATTTGGCAGTCTGCAAAAAAGTAGCTAAATTTGCACCCGAAATCCCGAGGAGAGATGCCGGAGCGGTCGATCGGGGCGGTCTCGAAAACCGTTGTGCCCTTACGGGTACCCAGGGTTCGAATCCCTGTCTCTCCGCAACCTAAGAAGCGACAAGCCGCAGACTATCAAATAGTTCTGCGGCTTTTTCGTGTCTATCCCCTTCAACTCTGGATCGAAGTTACAAATCAACCGTAAAGATGACTGAACAACCTTCTTTTTGAGCATTCTCATAAAACGATTGAATATCTCCACTCCAACCTAAAAGATAATTCAAGGTTTCATCATTTTTAGGTAATGAATATTCTTGTTCATCTATCAATGGAAAATTCTTTCGTATAATTTCTTGCAGATTATTTTGATGCAAATAAAAAACTATCTGTTTTACCTCAGAATGAGTTTTCAGAGTAATGATTTCATCTTCTGTTTCAACTAAAAACTCTCCACCGAACACAATGTTTGTCGGAACAGAATTTTCCTCATTCCACTCGCCACCACCAAGACAATATTGGATACCTTCCCATGCTTTATCCAACTCGCAACCACGAGGCGTTTCCAATAAAGTTTCCTCTATTTCCTCTAACATATAGTCATATCGTTCATCCTGTGGCAAGGAACGAAGTTTGTTCAGTTCATCTTCTTTCAAAGCATATAAAACACCTAATCTTGACATAATTTATTCTCCTATTGTTTAATTTATTGATAATGGCCTGACGGGAACGACGTTAGTCTGTTATCCCGGCTTATTGTTAACTTACTTTACCTCTTGTGCCTTTTATAATTTGCATAGCGAGCATTTAGAGTGTTTCGCCATTCTTGGCTTGGGCAAGAGTTTATTAACTGAATATACTTATTCTCATCAT